>CAZQVZ010000143.1:0-13168 GCA_964596895.1 uncultured Myxococcaceae bacterium | reverse complement strand
AGACCAGCCCGCGCCGGTGGGCGACCGACGTCGCCTCGGTCCGGTCCGCGACCCCCAACTTCTCGAGGATGCGGCTCACGTGGGTGCGGACGGTGCCGGTGGAGATCCCCAGCATCTGGCTGATCTCCGGGTTGGTGCAGCCTTCCACCACCAGGGTCAGGACCTCGCGCTCGCGTTCGCTGAGCGCGGGCTGGCTGGACAGCTCGTGCAGCTCCTGCCGAATTGCAGGCGCGACGACCGTCTCGCCGCGCATCACCGCGGTCACCGAGTCCACGATCGTCTCCACCAGATCGTCCTTGGTCAGATAGCCGCTCGCCCCGCGCTGCAGCGCCTCGCGCGCGTCCGCCGCGGTGCCCGAGCCCGTCAGGACCACCACCCGCAGCGCCGGCCACTCCGCTCGCAAAGGCCCAATCACGTCGAGGGCCCGGCCATCCGGCAGCCGCAGGTCGAGCAGGAGCAGGTCTGGCCTGGCCTCGGCGGCGATCCGGCGGGCGTCCTCCAGGGTGGTCCCCTCGCCCACGAGCTGTATCGACGAAGAAGCGGAGAGCGCCACCCGCAGCCCGAGACGGACGACCGGATGATCATCCACCAGCGCGACCTTGATCACCTCGGCGACTCCCACCACGACCGGGGTGACCGTAGTTCCAGAGGGCGTATCTGTCATCTGACAGATGGTGGGCCGGGCAGCGGCCAAGCAGCATCCCCCGCCCATGTCCAACCCTCCGCTTCAGGGCTCGACCCTCCTCACCGCGGCGTGCGCGGTCTCGCTCGCGCTCCTCCCGGCTTTCAGCGGCTGTTCGTCCGATCCGGACCCGGCTCCCCCGCCCGCGCCGGCGGAGGCCCTGGGGGCCGCGCACGCCTGCCTCTTCTCCTATAGCTGCCCCGCCGGGATGCACTGCGATCTCAAGCGGTGCGTTCAGGGTTGCAACGCAGACAACCCCTGCGCCGAAGGCCTTTCGTGCACCGCTCGCGGCCGCTGCGCCGCCAGCGCGGAGGAGCCGAGCGATCCGCCCTCCAGCACGAGCGCGGGCGTGCTCCGGGCGCCGGAGTCGGTCGTCACCCTCCGCGACGACCAGACGCACATCCCGCTGCGCCTGCTGGGCGAAGGCAGGGTGCGCGCGCGCATCGAGTCCACCGCAGAGTGGCTCCAGCCCGATGACGCGGCCTTCGAGTTCGAAGGGGAGGCGGAGGTGGGCATCCCCATCGTCCGCGAGGCCGCGTCTTCGGCGGACGGGCTGAGCCACACCGCCACCTTGCGCATCGTCTCCAGCCAGGGAGACCGTCACGTCATCGTGAAGCGCCGCCCCGCCCTCACCGGGGTATGGACCGGCGCCATCGCGCACACCGCCATCCCGCTCGGCGGTCAGACCTTCGCACTGGACCTCGGAGAGACGCGCTTCTCCCTCCACGTCCAGGACGATGACGACGGGCTCCGGGCGCGCATCGATCCGGAGGAGAGCACCCTGTGGCCCGCCTCCTCGAACGGCCCCACCGCCACGTTCGAGGCGAGCGTGGAGGACGGCCTGGCCGAGCTCCGCTTCGTCCAGCTGCTCGACGGGTCGTCGGCGGCGCCGCTGTATCCCGCCCACGGGGCGAGCGTCTTCTCGCAGTCGGCCATCGGCCGCGAGCTCACCTTGCGCCTCCAGCTCACCGACGACGGCGCGCTCCAGGGCACGGCCACCGAGGCCATTCACGGGCTGACCACGGACCCCGTGGTGGTCGAAGGACAGGTGCGGCTGACGCTCGTCCCGGACGCGACCGTCGTCGCGTTCCCCTCAGCCGCGGCGGTGAGCCTGCCGGTCGGGCCCATTCGAGACCCGGGCGTGGCCGGCACCACCTGCCCGCCGTCGACCGTTCCGGGCTGTGAGAGCGGGACCTGGGCCTGCCTGGCGGACCCGGAGCAGGGCCTGCTCGCGTCCGGCTACGCGCTCTCCAACTTCTTCGCCCCACGCTCCACCCGAACCCCCGTCTTCCGCTTCACCCCGGAGACGACGGGCGGCGTCAACACGCCGTACGCGGCTGCCACCGCGGCGTGCCTGGCAGAATTGCCGGCGGACCTGCGCGCCGACACCCGCGGCGCCACCAACACCTGCGTCGACCTCGAGATGCTGGCCTGCGCCCGCTGGTACTCCGCCTCCACCCTCTCGGGTGGGCTCTCCCACCAGGGCTCCATGTACACCGCGCGCGCCTACCTGGAGCTGTTCAGCATGCTCGCGAACGAGGCGTACGTGGAGGCGAAGACCCGCCGCTACACCACGACCGCCACGGCTTCAGAGCTGCGCGGGCTCTACCTTGCGGCGCACCAGCGCTACGGCGCCGGGCTCTACCGCTTCTTCGATCCCCGCCTCTTCGAGGAGCTGCGCGCGGTCGGGGCAGAGGATGCCCAGCTCGGCGCCATGTCCCCGGAGTACGACAACGACCGCATCCCGCTGCGCCTCGCGGCCACGGCGATCAGGCGGTCCCACGAGCTGGTGGAGGCGTCGCTCGCCGTGGACCGGCTGACCACCCCCAACCTCCAGACGCTGCGCCGGCGCGCCCAGGCGAACGCGGTCCTCACCTGGCTGCAGACCGCGCTCGCCGGAGACCTGGAGGCCCGCTGGCGCGGAACCGAGCTCACCTTGCCCTCCACCGAGCCGTTGCCGGAGGTGTTGGCGCTGGGCGCCATGGTCCGCACCCTGGACCGGACCATCGCCTCCCTCACCGACGACGCCACCGGCATCGGCATCTCCCGGAGCTACGTGCCCCTGCTCGCCCGCACGTCGCCGGCGGACGTCCAGACGAACTTCGATCGCCTCTTCGAGATCGCCACCGTCTCCGTGGCCCGCAGCGTGGACGCAGACGCGAAGGCGAAGGACTCGCAGCGCACCTTCGACCGCGACGCTTCGGCCATTGGCGAGGCGCTGAACGACGAGCTCGACGACATCGTCTTCACCCTGAGCGGCCTGTGCGGCAACGACTTCACCACCTCCGGGGAACCGAACCGCGACCTCGAGGCGTGCGGGAAGACGGGCGGGGCGGTGCGCCAGGCGGTCCTCGCGGTGGAGACCGAGCTGTTGGAGCTCCTCCGCGCCCAGCAGCAGCTCGCCGCGCAGTACGACCTGTACGCCAGCCGCACCCAGACCTACGCGGCCATCCACCAGGTCCAGGCCGAGCACATCGCCTTCGTGGATACGACCCACGAGGCGCTGATGGACCTGCGGCGGGCCGAAACGCAGATGAACTCGGCCGCGGCGCTCGTCGGCGGCCTGGCGATGGGCGCCCAGACCAACCCGTGGGCGGCGGCCGGCGGGGCGGCGCTGGGGCTGGGCGCTGGGATCGCCTCCAGCGTCGGAGAGTCGATGGCTGCCTCGCGGGACCGGCTCAAGCTGCTGCTGAAGTCCGAGGCGCTCCGCGTCGAGTACGAGATCGTCCAGCTGGAGCACGCCCAGGATCTCTACGAGGCGGCGCTCCAGTTCCAGCAGCTCGAGACCCAGGTGGCGATCAAGGCCAGCGAGGTGGCGCGCGCGTACGAGCAGGTCGCCCTGCACCGCGAGACGGTCTCCCGGCTGATGGCCTCCTTCCGCGACGACACCGCGCGGCTCGCGCGGCTCGGCAGCTTCGAGACCGATCCGAGCTTCCGCATCGAACGCAACAGCGACGCGGCCGTCGCGGACCGGACCCTCTCGGGGGCGAAGCGGGACCTCTACCTCGCCACCCGCGCGCTGGAGTACGAGACGAACACCGACCTCTCGGGCGTCGCCCGTGAGGTGCTGCTCGCGCCCAACGCCGCCCACCTCGACCAGGCGCACCAGTGTGTCGCGGACGCGTGGAACCAGTGGCGGCTGCTCGTCTCCTCGACGAACCGCTACGTCACCGAGATCTCCCTGGCGAAGGACGTGCTCGGGATCTCCGGCCCGGTGACCGACGAGCAGACGGGAGAGGTGCTCGACGAAGGGCGCCAGTTCCGGCGGCTCTTCTTCGACCAGCCCTACTCCCCCGACGGCAAGCGCGTGTGGCCGGCGCTCCGCTTCGGCACCACCCTCAACCGCGAGAACGGGCTCTTCTCCACGCTCTTGTGCAACGACCGGATCGAGTCGCTCGAGGTGAAGCTGGTGGGCAGCGGCCTTCAGGGCGCGCGCGGCGAGGTGCAGCTCTACGTGGACGGGTCCAGCAAGCTCCGCTCCTGTGCCGCCACGGAGAACGAGGAGGAGCTCGTCGCCTGGAACCTCCGCCCGGGCGGCCAGCTCGCGCCGGCCGTGGTCTCCGCCGGCATCAACGACTACGACACCGCGTCTTCGCCCAACCGGTCCTTCCTCGACTACGCCGTCTCCCAGGACACGGTGATCGTCGCTCTTCCCGACGGCACCAGCTCGCCGGCGAACCAGTCCGTGGATCCGCTGCTGCTCGAGGACATCGTCCTGCGGGTCAGCCACACGGCCGTCGCCGCCGGCACCGCGACCGGCACCTTCAACCCGACCTGCAAATGAGGACTCTCTCCATGCGATGGCTCTCCCTCTGCGCGCTCCTCTGGCTCGGCGCGCTCGCGACCGCGGGCTGCGGCTCCCCGGTGGCGTCGCCTGAAGACGCCGGCCACCCCGCCACGGATGACGCGGGCTCCCAGGGTCCCGACGCCGGGACGGCGGACCCCGATGCGGGCGCGGGTGACCCCGATGCGGGTCACGCCGATGCAGGCACCCCCGACGGGGGCGATCCCGAAGAGCCCGGGGAGAGGGAGTGCCTCGCGGCAGACCCTCCGGACGACGAAGGGTTCGATGACGACTGCGACGGCGCAGAAGGGACGCGCGCGGTCTCGGTCTACGTCTCGGCGGACGGAGACGACGTCTTCGGAGGCTCGCCCGCCTATCCCGTCCGGACGCTCGCGCGCGCGGTGGAGCTGGTGAAGGTGAACCCGGCGCGCCGCCACATCTTCGTGGCCTCCGCGCCCGAGCCGTACGACGCCGAAGGCCTGGGCGAGCTCTTCGAGTTGGGCGCGAGCGTCTACGGCAGCCTCTCTCGCACGGAGGGCTGGTCGCGTCCAGAAGGGGCAGAGCAGACGATCTTCCTGACCAACGGCCACGGCGTTCTCGCGGACGTCACCTCGCCCCTGGTCACCTTCGGCTTCGCCCGGGTCCTCAGCGTCCGGGAGCCGGGAGAGCTCCATTCGGTGGGCCTCTCATTCTCAGGCCAGGGAACGGTGGAGCTCACCCACGTGGACATCGTCACCGACGATGGCGCGGATGGCGAGGATGGTCAGGACGGCCTGACCCCGTCCCCCGCCCAGGCCGGCGGGCCGAATGTGTGCGGCAACTCCGGCCTCCACCTGCCCTACCGTGGCGGCAGTGGCGCCGCCGCCGCGTCCTGCCCCGGGGTCGGCACGCTCGGGTTGACGCGTGGAGGCGACGGCGGCGACGGGAACCGGAACAGCAATGCGCCCCAGCACGGACAGCCCGGCGGCGAAGGACAGGGGGGCGCCGGAGGCGAGCGCGGCTACAACCCGGGCAATGGCACCGGGGACCGCAAGGGGCGGGATGGCCAGGGCGGCGCCGCAGGGGACCAGGGCGCGCACGCGGAGGCCCATGGGGAGGCCGACTGGTCGGTGGCGGAGGGCCGCGTCTTTTGGCTTCCGAGGACGGAGGCGAAGCACGGCACCGTGGGCAGAGGCGGAGGGGGCGGCGGCGGGAGCCAGGATGGTGGCGGTGACTGCGCCAACAACCTCGCCAACGGCGGGGCGGGCGGCGGTGCCGGGGGCTGTCCGGGGCTTGGGGGCGGTAGCGGAGGTTCGGGCGGCTTCTCCGTCGGGATCATCGCCCGGGGGACGCTGCCCACCTTTCAGGCGGTGTCCATCACCACCGGCCGAGGTGGCACGGGGGGCAGAGCCGCAGCCGGTGGACAAGGCGCCCTGGGGGGCCCAGGTGGAATCAGCGTCCGTTCAGACCCGAACCACTGCGGCGTCAACGGCCCCTTCCCACCCCCTGACTGCCGCGCCGGCGGAAACGGGGGGAGCGGTGGGCAGGGAGGCGACGGTGGGCACGGCGCCTCGGGCGCAGGCGGCTGGGCCATTGGGGTCCTCAAGACCGGCTCTTCGCCCGACGAGATCCAAGGTCTGACCGTCACGCTCGGCGTTGCAGGCGAGCCGGGTGAGCCGGTGGACGGAGGGCCCGTGGGCGCGAGCGGCCGCGCGGTCGAGCTCTTCCTCAAATAGGGAGCGCGCCGAGGCGGCATCGCCGGGGCTGGGCAAGCCGGGTACAACCCTGCCCGGCAGATGAGCCTCCAGAATCCCTACAGCCTCGCGTTCTTCATCTCCGGACTGATGGTGCTCGCGGCGATGGCGCTCGGCTTCGCTACCCGGCGGCGCAGCCACGTCTCCCGCGAGTACCTGCTGCTCACCGGCGCGGTGACCATCCACACCCTGGCGTACGCGCTGGAGCTGTCGAGCGTCACCCTCGAGCAGAAGGTCTTCTTTCACCGCGTGGTCTGGCTCGGGCTCGCCGCCACGCCCACCGCGGCGCTGCTGCTCGCGCTGCGCTTCACCCGGAAGCCGGCAGGGCGCGGCCTCACCTTCGTGCTGTTGGGCATCTCCTCTGCCTTCGTCGTGCTCGCGTGGACGGCCGGGTACCACGACTGGCTGGAGGGGCCGCCCTCGCTGGTCGAACACGGGGGATATCTGCTCCGCCACCAGGAGCGGGGTCCGCTGCTCTGGGGCTTCCTCTTCTTCGCCAGCAGCTGCGCCATTGGCGGCCTGGCCATCTGCGGCGCCGCCTCGTTGAGCGGCTCCCCGCTCGAGCGAAGGCAGGCGCGAATGCTCTTCTTCGCGATGCTCGCGCCCTGGGCCTTGAACTTCGCCTTCATCGTCGCGCCCACGCCCATCCGGCTGACGCCTCTCGCGCTGGGGGTGTCGGCGTTCTTGCTCACCTGGGCCATCTTCCGCGACGGCTTTCTGGATCTGGTCCCGGTCGCCCGCGAGACGGTGATGGAGCTCATCGGCGAGCCGCTCTTCATCCTCGACCGGAAGGGGCGGCTGTTGGACGCCAACCCCGCCGCCTGCGCGCTCCTGGTGCGCCCCTTCACCGCGGGCGCGCCGGCGCGTGAGTTGCTCCCCCTGCTCGACCGGAAGTACCGGTCCAGGGGCGGCGCCGAGTTGGTCACGCTCGGTGAGCGCACCTTCGAATTGCGCACCGCGCCCATCACCGCCGGGGGCCGCGTCGTCACCCTCTACGACGTCACCTGGCGCCAGGCCCAGGAGCGGGCGATCCGCGAAGCGCTGTCGGCGCGGTCGGAGTTCATCGCCCGGATGAGCCACGAGCTCCGCACGCCGCTGCAGGGCATCCTGGGCTCACTCGAGCTGCTCGAGCGCGCCGGTGTCCAGGGGGAGCAGGGGCACTACGTCGACACCGCCCGGCGTTCGGCGCGTGTGCTCCTGGCGCTGGTGGACGACGTCCTCGACTTCGAGCGGGGAGAAGGCCGCCTCGTCCTCGAGGCGGAGCCCGTCGATGTCCGCGCCATCGTGGATGACGTGGTGGTGGGCCTGAGCCCGACGGCCAGGCTCAAGGGCGTCGAGATCGAGGGGGACGTCCGCGCGGTCCACGCCGAGCTCCCGGAGGGGGACGCGCAGCGCCTGCGCCAGGTCGTCCTCAACCTCGCGGCCAACGCGGTGAAGTTCACCCCGCAGGGGCTGGTCCGGGTGGAGGCCGAAACTGAACCCACGGCCGGTGGGTGCGCGGTGCGGTTCCGGGTCGTGGACACCGGACCCGGCATCCCGGACTCGAGCCTGCCGCGGATGTTCGAGCCGTTCACCCAGCTCGAAGGCAGCCGGACGACGCGCGAAGCCGACGGGGTCGGCCTCGGCCTGGCCATCTGCCGCCGCCTGGCCGCGGCGATGGGCGGACGCCTGACGCTGGAGAACCGCAGGGAAGGAGGCCTCGTCGCGTCCTTCACCGTCACCCTTCCCTTCGCCGCTGCCCCCGGGGCAGCCCGCGCGTCATCCGGGGCGCCTGCCGAAGACCTCCGGGCGCGGGTGCTCCTGGTGGAGGACCATCCCGTGAGCCGCGCGGTGGTCACGCGGATGCTCGAGGGGCTCGGGGCCAGCGTCGCCGCCGTCGATCGCGGCCGGCTCGCCGTCGAACGGGGCGCCTCCTCGTCGTTCGACGTCGCGCTCGTCGACCTCCACCTGCCGGACATGGACGGTCTCCGGGTGGTCCGCGCGCTCCGCGACTGCGCCTGTGCACCCCGGGTGGTCGTCTTCACCGCGGACGACCGCCCGGGCTTGAGGGAGGCCTGCCTGCAGGCCGGTGCCGACGACCTGCTGCTCAAGCCTGCTTCGATCGAGGAGTTGGCGCGCACGCTGCGCGCAGGCGCCCTGGGCGTACGGCCCGCCTCGAAAGGTCCTGGCCCCGGCCACGGAGAAGGTCCCTCGCCGCGCGAGCAGCTCCTGCAGGAGTTCGTCCGCACCTACCCGGGCGAGATAGGTCAGCTCCGGCGCGCGCTCGAGGTGGGCGACGACGCGGCGTGTGACGGCGTGCTTCACGGGCTCCTGGGCGCTGGCGCCCTGCTCGGCCTCCCCGAGGTGACCCGCCTGTGTCGCGAGGCGCAGGGCGGGCTGACGCCGGAGGTGCTCACCCGGCTCGAGGCGGCCTGCGTCGCCGCGGCGGCGTCTTCGACCGTGCGAGAGCCCACGCCGGAGCGCCCGAAGCGCTGGGGGTGAGAAGCGGGGCTACTTCACGCCCGGCACATCCGGCACGCCTTCGGGCGTGAGCAGCTTCAGCCCCACCACGCCGGCGACGATGAGCAGCAGGCAGAGGATGCGCAGGATGTCTCGCGACTCGTTGAAGAAGAGCATCCCGACGATGACCGTGCCCGCCGCGCCAATCGACGTCCAGATGGCGTAGGCGGTGCCCAGGGGGATGTCGCGCATGGCCCGCCCGAGCAGCGCGACGCTGATCAGCATTGCCACGCCGAAGACCACCGTCGGCCACAGGCGGGTGAAGCCTTCGGTGTACTTGAGCGCGATCGCCCAGACGATCTCGAAGAGCCCAGCGATGATGAGCAGGAGCCACGCCATGCGCGGCAGCCTACCTGCGGGGTGCCTGCCGTCCATGGCCTCGGCAAGGCGACTGCTCGGTCGTATGCCTGTGGCCGGTTGGACAGGGGGCCAGGTCACGACCCCCGCGCCCGAGCAGCCCCCCGCCCGTCCGTTTCAGTACGAAACCACGCCCCGCGCTGGGGCCCCGCAGGGGCGCCACTGGCCGCCTCTGACACGCCGCGTTAGCTTCACGGCACAGCGCGTCATCAGCGTCAGCGACGAGGAGAGTGGGCCGTGGCAGAGCGCTTCGGGTTGTACGAGCCGGACTTCGAGCACGACGCGTGCGGGATGGGCTTCGTCGCCCACATCAAGGGCGAGAAGTCGCGGGGCATCATCGAGCAGGCGCTGGAGATCCTCCGTCGGCTGTCGCACCGGGCGGCCGTGGGCGCGGACCCGCTGACCGGTGATGGCGCCGGCATCCTGCTCCAACTGCCGCACCGGTTCTTCAAGCGGGAAGGGCTCGAGCTCGGCTTCGAGATGCCGCGCCGTCGCTGCTACGCGGTGGCGCAGGTGTTCCTCCCCGCGGACCCGCACGCGCGCGCGGCCTGTCAGCGGATCTTCGAAGAGGTGGTGGAGGAGGAGGGACAAAGGGTCCTCGGCTGGCGGGACGTGCCGGTGGAAGAGGACGCGCTCGGGCCGGTGGCGAAGGGCGTGATGCCAATGATGCGGCAGCTGTACGTGGCGCGCCGCCGCGTCGTCCCGTCCGCGTTCGAGCGGAAGCTCTTCGTCATCCGCAAGCTCACCGAGAACCGCATCCGCGAGCGCGGCGTGGACCCCGAAGCCCGCTTCCACGTGGCGAGCTTCTCGGCGGAGACCATCGTCTACAAGGGGCTGCTGCTGCCGGACCGGCTCGCGCGCTTCTATCCGGACCTGCGCGACGAGGAGATGGTGAGCGGCATCGCCCTGGTGCACTCGCGCTTCTCCACCAACACCCAGCCCACCTGGGACCTCGCGCAGCCGCTGCGGCTCATCGCCCACAACGGCGAAATCAACACGGTGCGCGGCAACCGGAACTGGGTGCACGCGCGCCGGACGCTGCTCGAGTCCGCCAAGTTCTCCGGTGGCCTCTCGCGGCTGCAGCCCATCATCGTCCCCGGCAAGAGTGACTCGGCGCAGTTCGACAACATGCTGGAGCTGCTCGTGCTGGGCGGCCGGACCTTGCCGCACGCGATGATGTTGATGATCCCGGAGGCCTGGGAGGCCAACGCGCAGATGGACGACGCGCGGCGCGCCTTCTACGAGTTCAACTCGTCCCTGATGGAGCCCTGGGACGGGCCCGCGGCCATGTGCTTCACCGACGGCAACCTCGTGGGCGCCACCCTGGACCGGAACGGCCTGCGCCCGGCGCGCTGGGTGGAGACGGCAGACGACCGCGTCATCCTCTCCTCCGAGGCAGGCGTGCTGGACCTGGCGCCCTCCGAGGTCCGACGGAAGGGGCGGCTGCAGCCGGGGCGGATGTTCCTCGTGGACACCGGCGACGGGCGCATCCTCGAAGACGACGAGGTGAAGCGGGAGATCGTCACCCGCTGGCCGTACCGGCACTGGCTCAACCACAACGTCTTCACCTTCGACGAGTTGCCCCCCGCCGAGCCGCCGGCGCAGCTCGAAGGCGACGCGCTCGCGCAGCAGCAGCGGGCGTTTGGCTACACCGACGAGGACCTGCGCCTGCTCATCGAGCCGATGGCGAAGGACGGCAAGGAGCCGGTGGGCTCCATGGGCACGGACACGCCGCTGGCGGTGCTCAGTGACCGCGCGCCGTCGCTGTTCGACTACTTCCACCAGCTCTTCGCGCAGGTGACCAACCCGCCCATCGACCCCATCCGGGAGTCCCTGGTGATGTCGCTGTCCACGGGCATCGGCCCGGACGGCAACACCTTCGAAGAGACGCCAGAGCACTGCCACCGCCTCTCACTGCCCGGGCCGCTGCTCACCAACGCGGAGCTGGCGCGCATTCGCGGCAGCCGGGATCTCGGCGTGTTCGAGCCGGAGACCCTCTCCCTGCTCTACCCGGTGGACGGCGGCGACAAGGCGCTCGAGGAGGCGGTGGCGGCGCTGTGCGAGCGGGCGGTGGAGGCGGTGGACGGGGGCTTCAACATCCTCGTGCTCTCCGACCGCGGGGTGGACACGACGCGCGCGGCCATCCCGGCGTTGCTCGCCCTCTCCGCGGTGCACCAGCGGCTGGTGCGAGACGGCATCCGGCGGCACGTGGGGCTCCTGGTGGAGACGGCGGAGGCGCGCGAGGTGCACCACTTTGCGCTGCTCATCGGCTTCGGGGCGGCGGCGGTGAACCCGTACCTCGCGCTGGACAGCGCGCGGGCGCTGGGCGGGACGGACGCACACTTCATCAAGGCGGTGAACGACGGGCTGCTCAAGGTGATGAGCAAGATGGGCATCTCCACCGTGCAGTCGTACCGCGGCGCGCAGATCTTCGAGGCGGTGGGGCTGGACCGGGCGCTGGTGGAGAGGCACCTCGGCGGGGTGACCTCCCGGCTGGACGGCGTGGGCCTGCGCGAGTTGCACCGGGAGGTGAAGGAGCGCCACGCGCGCGGCTTCCAGACGGCCGCGGACGAACGAGAGGTTCCCGTCACCGGCGGCAACTACCAGTGGCGGCGCCGCGGCGAGGCGCACAAGTGGAACCCGGCGACCATCGCCAGACTGCAGGCGGCGGTCCGGGGCGCAGACCCGCAGCTCTTCTCTGAATACGAGCGGCTGGCGGACGACGAGACGCGCGCCTTGTGCACGCTCCGCGGCCTGCTGGAGTTCGCGCAGGAGGACGCCGCCGCGGTGCCGCTGGAGGAGGTGGAGCCCGCCTCCGCCATCGTGAAGCGGTTCGTCACCGGCGCCATGTCATTCGGATCCATCAGCGCGGAGGCGCACGAGACCCTGGCCATCGCGATGAACAGGCTCGGCGGGAAGAGCAACTCCGGCGAAGGCGGGGAGGAGGCGCGGCGCTTCACGCCGGACGCGCAGGGGGATCTGCGCCGCAGCGCCATCAAGCAGATTGCGTCCGGCCGCTTCGGTGTGACCACGCACTACCTGGTCAACGCGGACGAGCTGCAGATCAAGATGGCCCAGGGCGCCAAGCCCGGTGAAGGCGGCCAGCTCCCCGGCCACAAGGTGGACGAGCGCATCGCGAAGGTGCGCTGGAGCACGCCGGGGGTGACGCTCATCTCGCCGCCGCCGCACCACGACATCTACTCCATCGAAGATCTCTCCCAGCTCATCTACGACCTCCAGGCGGTGAGCCCGAAGGCGCGGGTGAGCGTGAAGCTGGTGAGCGAGGTGGGCGTGGGGACGGTGGCGGCGGGCGTGGCCAAGGCGGGCGCGGGCGGCGTGGTGGTTGCCGGCTACGAAGGCGGCACCGGGGCCTCTCCGCTCTCCTCCATCAAACGCGCGGGGCTGCCGTGGGAGCTGGGGCTGGCGGAGGCGCAGCAGGTCCTCGTGATGAACGACCTGCGCGGCCGCATCCGGGTGCAGGCGGACGGCGGGATGCGGACCAGCCGGGACATCCTCGTGGCGGCGCTGCTGGGCGCCGAAGAGTTCGGCATGGCCACCGCGGCGCTGGTGGCCGAAGGCTGCGTGATGCTCCGCAAGTGTCACCTCAATACGTGCTCGGTGGGCATCGCCACCCAGGACCCGGACCTGCGGGCGAAGTTCAACGGCCAGCCCGAGCACGTGGTGACGTTCTTCACCTTCCTCGCCGAGTCGCTGCGGCGGCGGATGGCGCGGCTCGGCGCGCGCACCGTGGACGAACTGGTGGGTCGGGTGGAGCTGCTGCGCCCGCGCGCGGAGCTGTCGCACTGGAAGGCGCGGCTTCTGGACCTGGGCCCGCTGCTCGCGCGGCCGGAGGTGCCCGCGGACCGGGCGCGAAGGTGCGAGGCAGAGCAGCGCAAGGACCTCACCGGCCACCTCGACCCCGAGCTGATGGCCCGCGCGGGCGCGGCGGTGGAGGGCGGCTCGTCGGCCCTGGTGGTGATGAAGGTGGAGAACGTGCACCGCGCGGTGGGGACCCTGCTCTCCGGGGAGATATCCCGGCGGCACGGCGCGCAGGGCCTGTCGGACGGGAGCATCCACGTGCGGCTCACCGGCGCCGCCGGACAGTCCTTCGGC
>CAZQVZ010000142.1:0-13287 GCA_964596895.1 uncultured Myxococcaceae bacterium | reverse complement strand
ATGAGCTGGCACCAGGCCGCCGAGAACATCAATCACCCGGTCGCCTGCATCGACTGCCACAACCCGGAGACCATGCAGCTGCGCGTCACCCGCCCCGGCCTCATCGAAGGGCTCGCGGCGTACAAGGCCAAACAGGGCGTGGAGGGCTACGACGTCAACGTCCACGCCTCCCGCCAGGAGATGCGCACCTACGTCTGCGCGCAGTGCCACGTGGAGTACTACTTCAAGGGCGACGACAAGCGGCTGACCTTCCCCTGGGCCAACGGCATCAAGGCCGACGAGATCTACGACTTCTACACGGAGGTCGGCTTCACCGACTGGACGCACAAGCTCACCGGCTCGAAGAACCTCAAGGCCCAGCACCCCGAGTTCGAGACCTACAGCCAGGGCATCCACGGCCGCTCCAACGTCGCCTGCGCGGACTGCCACATGCCGTTCAAGCGCGAAGGGGCCATGAAGATCAGCGACCACCACGTGCGCAGCCCGCTGCTCGACGTGAACCGCTCCTGCCAGAGCTGCCACAAGTGGTCCGAACAGGAGCTCAAGGCCCGCGCGGAGAACATCCAGGACACGCACAAGCAGATGGTCCACCGCGCGCTGGACACGCTGATGGCGCTCATCGACGACCTCGAGGCGGTGGCGAAGGCGGAAGGCGAGACCGAGCGCGTCAAGCAGGCGCGTGAGATGCAGCGCCGCGCGAGCTGGTACGTGGACTTCGTGGAGGCGGAGAACTCCACCGGCTTCCACGCGCCGCAGGAGGGCGCGCGCCTGCTCTCCCTCTCCATCGACTACGCGCGCCAGGGGCAATTGCTCATCGGCGGGACCACGCTCGTCTCCGAGAAGGAGATCAACCTCGAGCAGCTGCGCAACCCGCGCAACCGTCCGAAGCAGGGTGGGGCGCTCGGCGCCGCGCCCACAGCGCCCGCCGCCGCGCCCGCCGCACACCCGGTGCCGCTGGCCCCGTAGCAGCCGCGCCCGCCGTCGCCCGCTCCCTCTCCCGCTGGAGAGGGCGGTCCCCGCAGCACCCGATGCCCCACTCCGCACCTCCCGGCGGCGTGGGGCTTCGGTCTTTCTTCGTGGGCGGAGCTCCCCACGCGCGGCGCCGCCCTCCGGGAACCCTCCGTCGCCGCCGTGCGACAGAGCTCAGGGGACGGGTGCAGACGCGCAGCAGGGCTCGACGTCTGGGCCCGGCGCATCTGGCCCCTGTCCGGCAAGCCCGCCAGGTTCCTCTGCGTTCTTCGACGTTGGCCGTGCGGGAGCCGCTACCACTCACACCGGACGCCGCCCCAGTCATGGAGGAGGGCGTCCCGGGTCAGCACCGGCAGGCCCTTCTCCAGCGCCGTTGCGACGATCACCCGATCAGCAGGGTCTCGGTGGTCCCACTGCAGCGACACCGTCCGAAGCCAGATCTCTGCGTCCACCGGCACGAACTCCACTGCGGTGGAGTCCTGAAGCCTCTTCACGAACGCATCCAGCCCGATGCCGAGCTCCAGCTTTCCGTTCTCGACCTTCACGCCCAACTCCCAGATCGAGATGGCGCTGGCGAAGCCCCCGTCGAGCTCCATCTGTCGGCAGAGTTCGGCTGCGCGCGGCGAGAGCTTCTCCGGCTGCAGCGCCCACCAGAGCAGCGCGTGGGTGTCCAGCAGGATCACGTCTCCGGCCACTCCGAGCTGGTCGGTGCCAAAAGGTCCGAATCCTCCGCACGGACGCGACCTCTCACGTCGGCGAAAACGTCGTGTGCCGGGCGCCGGGTGCGAAAGGGGACCACCTTCAGCACCGGCCGGTTGTTGTCGAGCACGATGAGCTCCTCCCCCGTTTGCTCCACCTGCCGGAAGTACTCGAGCATTCGCGCCTTGAGCGCGCTCTTGGACACCGGATCCATGGGCCAAGGGTAGTCATGGTCATGACCATGGGCAACCGAGCCAGGTGGGGCGCTTACGCCTGCGCCCGCACCGCCAGGGCCCCCTCCACCGCCGCCCCAACTGCACCCCCCGCCTGCTCGGCCGGATGGTCCCGCTTCCGCGCATCCAACCCGAACGCCGTCAGCGCCTCGAACAGCCGCACCCGCGCCCGCGCCCAGGGGAGCACCTCCACCCGGTAGCCCTCGAGCGCCGCCACCACCATCCGCCGGTAGCTCGCGCTGCCCGGGTCCGCCACGATCACCACGCCCCGGTCCTCCGGCGAGCGCACCAGCCGGCCCACGCCCTGCCGAAGCTGCAGCAGCGCCCGCGGCAGCCGGTACCCCAGAAACCCCGAGTAGCTGTTCTGCCCAAGCGCCTCTTCCCGCGCCTCCACGATGGGCCTCGACTGCGGTTCGATGGGCAGCTTGTCGATGAACACGCACGCCACGCCCAGCCCCGGAATGTCGATGCCCTGCCAGAACGTCCGCGTGCCCAGCAGCACCGACCCGTGGTCCCGCTCCTGCCGCGCCGCCAGCTGCCGCCCGTTCCCGCGCGACTGCCGCAGCACCTCGATGCCCTGGGGCTCGAGCCGCTCGCGCACCCGCTCCCCGACCTCCTCCAGCCGCCTCGACGACGCGAAGAGCCCCAGCACCCGCCCGCCCATGAACTCGCCCAGCCCGGAGATCCGGTCCGCGGCCCAGCCCAGAAACGCTTCGTCCTGCGGATCCGGCGCGTCCGTCACCAGCACCACCAGCGTCTGCCGCTTCAGGTCGAACGGGGTGGGGGCGCGCACCCACTGCGCCGCGCCGTCCCCATCCCCCGCCAGCCCGAGCCGCTCCAGGATCCACGGCCGGTCCGGCCCGGTGGACAAGGTGGCGGACGACAAGATGAGCGAGCGGCCTTCTGCGCCCAGCGCTTCGTCGAACGTGCGCCGCACATCCAGCGGCAACGACGCCAGGGTCCACCCGCGCCCATCCGGCCGGACGCTCGCGGCGTAGCAGCGGTCCGTGCGCGGCTTGCCGGAGAGCTCCCCCACCAGCTCGAAGCACTCCCGAAGCTCCTGCGCCGCGCCGGAGAGCTCCCGCTCCATGGCCGGCTCCCGCGCGCCCAGCGCCGGGAACGCCTCCCCCACGCCGGGCACCAGCTTCTTCTCCAGGAAGGCCAGCGCCTCCCGCATGCTGTCCAGGGCGTCTCCCACCGTGGCCCAGGCTTCGGTCTGTCGGACCTCGTCGGTGATGCGCTTTTCGTCCGCGTGCGCGTACCGCCCGCGCCCGCCCTCCGCGCACAAGGCCTCCACCGCGATGCCGAGCCGCAGCGCCTCTTCACCCACCCCGCGCACCGCGTCCTCCAGCTCCGCCAGAAGCTCTGGCACCTTCGAACCGAGCCCCTTGCCCGCCAGGACCCGCTTCAGCTCCGCCAGGAGCCCCCGCCGGCCTTCGCGCCCGAGCAGCCGTTCGCCGATGCGGTTGAACACGCCATCCCCCAGCTCCGAGGCCAGGGCGGTGGTAAGGACGTCCTCCAATTCGTGCGCTTCGTCCAGGACCAGGTGGTCCAGCTTCGGGTACCGCTGCGGCCACGCCAGGGCCAGCGCCTGGTTGATGACCAGCACGTCCGCCGCCTTCGCCTGCGCCACGGCCGAATGGTAGAAGCAGCGCCGGAAGTGCGGACACTTCTCCCCGAGCGTCGCCGCCGCCTCGGACCGGGAGGCCGCCACCAGCGCCCCAAGCTGCGGGAAGTGCTCCCGGAACCACCAGGAGAGCCGGTCCAGATCCCCATCCGGGCTGCGCCGCAGGAACGCCCGGAAGTAGGCCCTGGGCGCGCGCTCCTCCCAGCGCATCCGCCCGTCCACCTCCGACACGTCCAGCGCCCGCCGCCGGCAGGCGTAGTTGTTCTGCCCCTTGAGCAGCGCGTACCCGAAGGCCCCAGAGGTGGCGCGGTGGAGCCTGGGCAGGTCCTTCTCCATCAGCTGGTCCTGCAGCGCGCGGGTGTGCGGCGCGACGCCCACCTTCCGCCCGTTCTTCACCGCCCACAGCGCCGAAGGCACGAGGTACGCCAGGGACTTGCCGGTGCCGGTCCCGGCCTCCATGGCCAGCCGCCCGCCGGTGGAGAGCGCCTGCGCCACCTGCCGGCCGAGCTCGAGCTGCCCGTCCCGGCTCCGGAACCCATCCCCCAGCCGCTCCAGCGCGCCGCCTGCGCCGAGCACGCCGTCCACCTCAGCGGGCGGGAGCGCCGTGGGCTCTGACTCCGGATTGCCCACGGGTACACCCGCGCGCCGCAGGCGCTCTTCGCGGGCGGGCAGGAACGGCGCGTCCATGCTCAACACCAGCTCCGCCTTGCGCGCGCGGCAGCGCTCCAGAAGCGACCGGAGCAGCACCGAGACGGGCGCGTCATCCCGGCCGCGCGGGGAGAGGCACCCGAGCAACGCCTCCACGTCGTCCGCGCGCGCGTCCGCCTCCACCTTCTGCAGCGCCACCTCCAGCGCGTGGAAGGTGTCCTCGCAGTCCTGCAGCGCGCGGTGGGCGGCCTTGTCCGCCACCTTCGCCCAGCGCACCACCTGCTCCAGCGAGTGGCTCTCCCACTCCGGGTACAGGTAGTGGAGCAGCTCGCACGAGTCGATGACCTCCGCGCCAATCCGGTCGAACAAGGAGGCGAGGAAGCTCTGTTCGAACGCGGCGTTGTGGGCGACGACGGTCCACCCGCGCAGCGCCTCCGCCAGCTCCTCCGCGAAGTCTTCGAACGGCGGCTGGTCCTGGAGGTCTTCGTCCGAAAGGCCGGTGAGCCGCCGGATGGCGAGCGGCAAGGGCGCACGCGGCCGGAACAGGCGCGAGATGCGCCGCACCACCTGCCCGTCCTCCACGAAGAGGGCGCCCAGTTCGATGACTTCGTCCCGGGCCGGATCCAGCCCAGTGGTCTCCAGGTCCACGAACACGTGGTGTGAAAAGAGGGGAGCGCCGTCCGGCATCCCCAGAACGCTACAAGGCCGGTCTGACGGCCCCGCGCGCGTTTTGGCCCCTTCGCCTACCGCGCCCCCGCGCGACGGTGCCCGGCCGGCTCGAGCGCCTCAATCCACGGCAGCCCCAGCCCACCTGCACGGACGGTCAGTCGAACCTCACCGCCGGGCGCCGCGCGGCTGTACACCGACGAGCGCACCTTCAGCTTCCGGCTCCCACCGCCGCCGGGCACGGTCCAGTCCTCCACATAGGTGAAGCTGATGAAGCCGAAGAAGACCCACACGCGCCGCGGCTACTGCACGTAGAAGCGGCCGCTGATCATCTTGTCCATGTGGCAGCCGTAGCGCAGCTCGCCCGCGTCGTTGGGCGTGAACCGGATGGTCACCGTCTCCCCCACCGGCAGCTTCTCGTTGATGTCGTGCTCGTCGAGGATGAACTCGGTGGCGCAGGTGCGTTCGGTGGTGCGCGTCACCTCGAGGGTCACCGGCTCGCCCTTCTTCAAGGTCACCGGAGACGGCACGTAGCCCTCTTCAGTCACCCTGATCACCACCAGCTGGCTGCCGTCCTCCGCGCGCTTCGCCTCTGCGGCGCCGTCATCTTCCTGCGCCTGCGCCGTCACCTGGGTCTGTGGCTGCGCGGCCTGCGGCGCCGTCTCTTCCTTCTTGCAGCCACCCAGCCCCAGCACCACCGCGGCGGCGACGGTGAGCGCGAGCAGGATCTTGGCGAACTTTCCGAGTGGGGTCATGACGGTTGTCCTTCCGGTGTGGCTGCCCCGGCTTCGCTCCAGCGGAGCATGGCGTGCAGCGGGATGAAGAGCTCTCTGCCCGCCTCACCGACGAGCACGTCGAACGGCCCCACCGCGATGAGCGGCAGGGTCATCATGATGCCGTTGCGCAGCTCCAGCCGCAGCGGCTTGCCCACGTGCGGCAGGAACACGCGCGGATCCGCGATGGGGCGGCGGTCCGGCTGGCGCTGCACCGCGACCGGCTTGCGGGTGAGCCGCGGGTCACGCTCCAGCGTGGTCTGCATCGCCTCCCACTGCTCCTTGCGCATGATGACGACGACCTGGAGCTTCTCGGTGCGGCCCGCGCGCTCGAGCACGAAGGCCACCGGCTGCACCTGGGTGATCTTGTCCACCAGGGTCCGGTCTCCGAGCACCACGCACAGCTCGTCACCCGCTCCGCGCCGGGCCTCCAACCACCCGTCGATGGGATCTCCGGCCAGCGTCCCGCGCGCCTCCTTGATCTCCGCCTTCACCTTCCCGCGCGCCTTCTTGGCGAGGAACTCCGCCGGCGTCTTCCCGCTCTGGACCACGCCGAACGCGTCCTGCAGGTCGAGCTCCGGGTGCTGCTCCATCATCGTGTAGGCCTGGTCGAAGCGCTTCGCCTCTTCGGCGTGCAGCTTCTTCCAGATGCGGCACTTCATCTTCCCTTCGAGGTCGCCCTTGGCGATCCGCGCCGGCACCCGCTCGCGCCTGGCGAGCTCGTTGATCTGATCAGCGGTAGGCGGCGGGCGGGGCGCGCCACGCGAGAACGGCTTGCGCGGGGGACCGCCGGGGCCCGTCCTGGGCGGCCCGCTGCGAGGCGGACCATGAGAAGAGGTGCGCGGCGGGACGCCGGCGGGGACACCCGGGCCGCGGGGCTGGGGCGCCACCGGGGACGTCGGCCGCGGGCCTGGCTGTGGGCTCGGCGAGCTTGCGGCCGGGCGGCGGACCACCTCCACGCGCGGCGTGGGCACAGGCGGCTTCTTCTCACTCGTCACGCGCATCCCCCGTGTCGGCCAACAGCGGCGTCACGTCCAGCCGCCAGGCGTTCTCCTCCCGCACCATGCGGACTTCCTGTCTGGCCCCGTCTCGTCCAACAACGGCCAGGCGAGCCTCGTTCCCCTCCTGGGAGAGCAGCTCCAGCGACTTCAACGGCGGCACCGTGAACCCGCCACCCAGAAAGTAACCGATGCCCTGGTCGTTGAGGGCGCCGCCCGCCGCCAGGGAGAGCGTCTTTGCGCGCTCATCGAGCAGCGCCTGGCTCTCCTTCGACAGGCCGGACCAGGCGGTCTTGCCGTCCTGCTTCACCATGGCCCGGGCGATGGATTGGTAGGCGCTCACCGGGGTATCCCAGTTGGGCCGGTTGCACCCGCCGAGCACGGCGACGAACGTGAAGATCAGGAAGAGCCCGCAGCGCAGCATGGCGGCACTTATCGCGCCAAAATCCCCGTCCCACAACTGACCTTCCGTCAATCTTCGTGCTGTCGGACCCTGTTCCGGCCGGCCCCCTTGGCGGCATACAGGCAGTCATCCGCGGCGCGCAGCAGCGCCTCCGCAGAGTCGATGCCGGGGATGGGCCAGGTGGCCACGCCGATGCTGGCGGTGCAACGGATGGTGGCGCCAGAGCCGTCGGGTCCAACCGCCGAGAGGTTCAGCCCTTCGATGCCCGCGCGCACCCGCTCTGCTGCCCGCAGCGCCTCGTGCGGCCCCGTCTCCGGGAGCAGCGCCACCAATTCCTCGCCGCCGTACCGCGCGAGCACGTCCACGTCCCGCCGCAAGGTCTCCTGCGCCACCTGCGCGACCTGGCGCAGGACCTCGTCGCCCACCGGGTGGCCGAAGGTGTCGTTGAGCCTCTTGAAGTGATCGATGTCGATCATCAGGCAGGACAGCGGCGCGCGGTACCGGGCCGAGCGCGCGAACTCCACCGCGAAGCGCTCCTCGAAGTAGCGCCGGTTGTGCAGGCCGGTGAGCCCGTCGGTGCGGGAGAGCGCGAGCAACTCCTCGCGCCTCCGGTCCAGCTCGCGGTTGGCGTCTTCGAGCTCGCGGTTCTTCTCCACCAGCGCGTCCTGGAGGATCTTCAGCCGCAGCATCGACCGGACGCGCGCGCCGAGCTCCGACGGATCGAACGGCTTCACCAGGTAGTCGTCCGCGCCCAACTCCAGCCCCTCCGCCTTGCCGTGCCCCTGCCGCGCGGTCATCAGGATCACCGGGATGAAGCCGAAGCCGGAGTCCCCCTGGTTGGCCTTGACGATCCGGCAGACCTCCACGCCCGAAAGCCCGGGCATCTCCACGTCCATCACGATCAGATCCGGCCGCTGCTCCCTCAGCGCGGAGAGCGCCTGGGGGCCGTCGTACGCGGAGACCAGCTCATAGCCGTAGGGCTCGAGCGCGTCGTGCACCCAGGAGACGTTGGCGCTGTCGTCATCCACCACCAGCACGCGCCGCCCGTCGAAGTCCGAGGCGGGCACCGGCGAGCGGCGCGCCACCTCCAGCGTCTTGCGGCGGGTCTGGGTCATGCCCCCCGATTGTCGGCCGAACGGGGGGACGGATGCACGTCGCCCCCCGGCTTGCGCAGCCGCGCGCGGTACACCGGCTGCCCGGTGAGGAGGTAGCGGCGCTCCCTCGAGGACGGGACCTCTTCGGGATCCCAGGGGTGGAAGGCCCCGGGCCCCACGGGGTTTTCGAACCCCGCCGCCTCCAATTCCCTGAGCATCCGCACGCCGCGGTCCTCCACGTCGGTGCGGATGTCGAACATGCCGCCGGGCTTGAGCAGATCCCGGAGCAGCAGCACGAAGTCCCCGCGGAGGATGGCGCGCTTCTGCTGGGCGCGCTTCCACCAGGGGTCGGGGAACTGAAGCCGGATGACGTCCAGCGTGCCCGGCTCGAAGAGCCTCGGGATGAGGTTCCGCGCGTCGCCTTCGATGGCGCGCAGGTTGGTGAGGCCTTGCGCCTGCGCCTTCGCCGCGGTGTCGCGCACGTACTTCTTCGCCCACTCGATGGCGACGTAGCGCACGCCGGGATGCCGCATCGCGTACTCGAGCGCGTGGCCGCCCTTGCCGCTGCCAATCTCCAGCTCCAGCGGGCCGTCGAAGCCGAAGACCTGCACCCAGTCTGGCGGGGCCTCCAGCGTGGCGAGCTCGGGGTTTGCGGGATCGGGGAGGAGCCTGGGGCCGCGTGTCACAATCGCCTCCGCTGCGTGCGGATGAAGAGGATCAAGAACGCCAGGCCCCCGAGCGCCGGCGCATTCGCCAGCTGGCAGCCGCAGCCGTCTTCGGGGTCAGGGGGCGGGAGCACGCCGATGCCGGAGACCTCCCGGAAGGGCAGCGGGGTGTCGAAGTTCCCGGTGTGGGCGGGGTCGTGGTGGGCGCCGTCCCATTGGATCTGCGCCGGCTGGCCAGGGGCGAGGAGCGGATAGGCATACCCATCGTCGGTGACGGCGACCAGGCGCAGGCGGTTGTTCTGCACGCCCACGGTGGGCGTTCCTCGCAGCGGCGCGCCCAGCTCCACCGGATGGCCGGGAATGGTGGTGCCGTCTTCGTTGATGGCCCGGAGCACTTCGCCCACGCCGGTGATGAGCTCCGGCCGGCCATCTCCGGAGACATCCGCGACCGCTGCGCCTGAGCCCGGCGCCCATTCACCGAAGAACGTGTCAGGAGAGACCGGCTCCTGGGGATCCCGTCGCCACCCGTCGCTCAGGCCCCACAGCGCCGTCTGGTTCGAGAGCGGCCCGGCGAGCGTGACCCGCGAGGAGCGGAGCGAGCCCAGGGCGAGCTCTGTGGGCGGGGTCCCCGTCCGCAAGGTCGTGGCGAGCGCGAGCCCGGGGGCGCCGTCGAGCCCGAAGAGCCGCGGCAGGTCTCCTTCGATGGGGAAGATGAGGTGCACGCTGTCGCTGCCGCTGCCGAGCTTCGCGATGACCGGCGAGCCTTTGGCCTCCAGCGAAACGGGCCAGCCTGACCGGATGGCCGCGCCGTCTTCGAGGACGTTCACCACCACCGCCGCGCCCGCGCCCGAAGCGTCGCGCCCTGCGATGACGACCTCCGGCAGCCCGTCTCCGTCGAGATCGCCGGCGGCGGGGGTGAAGCGCACCTCCACCAGTGGAAGTTGAAAGGGGAAGCCCTGCAGAGGTGTGCCGGTGAGGCCGTGGAAGGCGTGCAGCCGCCCGTCGAGCGCCGCCGCCAGCACCACCGGGCCGAGGAACGACTCCACGATGACCGGCGCTGCGCGCATGCCGCCTTCGATGGGCGCGGTGAAGAGCGCCACGCCGTCGCTGCGGACCGCGTGGAGCGTTCCTTCGAGCGTGGCTGCGAACAAGGTCCTCTCGCTGAAGGGGACCAACTCCGCCGCGGCGATGGGCGCGACGATGGTGGCGGAGTCGCCGAGATCGTACGGGAAGCCTGGGCGCGGCTTCAGCTGGGCGTCGAGCACGTGGAGCTTCCCGTCACGGCCGGGCAGGAGGAGCTCGTCGTCGAGGTCTCCGTCCAGATCCACCAGCCGCGCAGAGGTGGCCACGTTCGGCAGCGCTGCGTCCGCGGAGGTGTCCGAGACCACCTGGGTGACGATGAGCCAGCGGCGCAAGGAGGTGACGCCGTCCTTCGTGGCGAGCGCCCGGAGCGTGAACGTGTTGTCGAGCGACGTCGCCGCGATGTCGTTGGGGACGAACGCGCCGCCCTGGAGGGCGACGAAGTCCGAGTCGGCCGGCGCGCGGCCTCGGGCGACGTGGAGCTCGACGGGGACGGCGGCGTCGTCCACGGTGGCCCGCACGGAGACCGGCTGGCTCGCCAGATGGCGCGAGCGCGGCCTGGGGGAGAGCGTGGCGAAGCGCGGCGGTTGGGTGGGCGCGGCCGCTCTCGCCACCGCGTCCGCGGCGTCGATCCGCTGGTTGTCCAGGCCGGCACCGGCACCGGCACCGGCGCCGAGCAGCTGAAAGAGGGATCCGCCCCCCGCGGAGGCCACCAGCCCCGCCACGCCTGCCGCCGTTGCCGCCGCTTCTGGTGCACAGCCGGGGGCGGCGGCGCGCAGGTCCAGCCAGGGGGGCGCAGCGCCGCAGCCGGAGAGCTCACCGCCCGGCCCCGCGCGCGAGACGAGCAACACCGCGAGGTGGGGCGGGAGGTCTTCGTGCCAGCGGCCGCGCCAGGTGGCCGCCGCGACCACCAGCGTCCCCTGCGCTTGCGCGTGGTCCAGCGCCTGCTCCAGGGCCACGGTCCGCTGCACCACCGGATGCGGCAGGGCAGTGACGCGGGCGCCGGCGTCGGTCGCGTAGCGAAGCGCGCGGGTGGCGCGGCCGGGCAGCGCGGGCGCAGAGTCCACAGCGATGCGCAGGGGGAGCAGCGCGCAGTCCGGACAGGCGCCCACCGTGCCGAGGCCATTGTTCGCCTCCGCGGCGATGAGCCGGCCCAGCGCGGTGGACGTGGCCCCCTCTGCGTCGTTGTCGCCTTCGACGAAGTCCCAGCCGCAGAGGTCGTCCACGAGCCCGTTGCCGTCGTCGTCCACGCCGTCGGAGAAGGCGGCGAGGAGGTCCTGCGGATCGCGCAGGCCGTTGCCATTCGCGTCGGTCACCCGCGCGTCCTCGGCGTAGTCGCGCACGTCGAAGCGGCCGTCGCCGTTGAGGTCATGCGGATCTGCGCCCGTGCCCGTGTTGCCGGCGGCGTCCTGCGGCAGCGGGAGCTCGCCGCGGTTCAAGGCATAGCGGGAGACGAGGTCCGCATCATCCCAACGGGTGCCAGCTGCGAGCAGGGCGATGACGACGTTGGGATCTCCCCGGGTGGTCGCGAAGGCCGCGTCCAGGCGCATGCCCCGGTCGTCGAAGCCGTGCAGGTGGAACGCGTCGCCGTACTCCGGATCGTCCGGCCAGTTCGCCGGATCCGCGAGCTGCGCTTCGGTGGCGTTCGGTGGTGGTGGCCAGGCCGCCTGGGCGGCGGGCGCCGCGAGCGCGGAGAGCAGCGCGAGCGGCACCCACGCTGTGGGGAGACGTCTGTGGGCGCGCATCGACAAAGCGGGCGCGGTATACGCCGCGACATGAGGGTTTTCCAATCCATCGACGAGGCGGAGGGCCTGCGCGGCTGCGCGGTCGCGCTCGGGAACTTCGACGGCGTCCACAAGGGCCACCAGGCGCTCTTTGCCACGGCGCGCGCGCACGGCACGCCGGTGGCGCTCACGTTCGATCCGCATCCCGGGCGGGTGCTCCAGCCGGACCTCGCGCCCAAGCTCATCACCACGCGGGACCGGAAGCTGGAGCTGCTCGCGGAGCAGGGGCTCGCGGCGACGCTGCTGTTGCCGTTCACGCTCGAGTACGCGCGCACGTCGCCGGAGGAGTTCGAGGCGTCCTTGTTCGATGCGCTCGGCGCGCGGCACGCGGTGGTCGGCGCGGACTTCACCTACGGCGCGAAGCGGGCGGGGACGGTGGAGAGCCTGCGGCAGGCAGCGGCGGCGCGCGGAGGCGAGGTCCACGTGGTGCCGCAGGTGACGTTCGAAGGGGTGGTCGTCTCGTCCTCGAAGATCCGCGAGTACATCCTCGAAGGCCGGGTGAGCGCCGCGGAGCGGATGTTGGGGCGGCCGTTCGACCTCGACGGTCGAGTGGTCGCAGGGAAGGGGAGGGGCCGGACGATCGGCTTCCCCACCGCGAACGTGGACACCCCGAATGAGCTGCGGCCCGCGGCCGGGGTCTACGCGGTGAGGGTGCGTCTGGAGGGGGCGGGTCCGTGGCGACCGGGGGCTGCGAACATCGGGGTGAAGCCCACTTTCGGAGGGAGCGAGGTGACGGTGGAGGCGCACCTCATCGACTTCACCGGCGATCTGTACGGCAAGGTGGTCAGGGTGCAGTTCCTGGAGCGACTGCGGGCGGAGCAGCGGTTTGGCTCGCCTGAAGAGCTGGCGACCCAGATTCGCCGAGACGTGGAGAGCGCCCGAGCAGCCGTGGCGCGTGTTCTTGACCCCTCATAGTCCGGGGGCGAATACTCGCGGTCCGCTCTCTCTCATCATCCGCAACAAGAGGACCGAATGTCGGGACGACTTGGCGAACTGCTGGTCCGCGAAAATCTCATTTCAGTACAGCAGCTTCGGAAGGCGCAGGAGGAGCAGCAGAAGAGCGGGGCGCGAATTGGCACCGCGCTGATCAAGACCGGCGCCATCGAGGAGTCGAAGCTCACCGACTTCCTGTCGAAGCAGTACGGCGTGCCGGCGATCAACCTGCGCGACTTCGACATCGACCCGGACATCATCAAGCTCGTCCCCAGGGACGTGGCGGAGAAGCACCTGGTGCTGCCGGTGAACCGCGCCGGGCCGTCGCTGATCGTGGCGATGTGCGACCCGTCCAACATCTACGCGGTGGACGACCTCAAGTTCCTCACCGGCTACAACATCGAGTCGGTGGTGGCGTCCGAGCCGTCCATCCGCGAGGCGATTGAGCGGTACTACGCGGAGAAGGGGCCTTCGCTCGAGGAGATCGTCGGTGACATCGACGACGTGGAGCTCTCGCGCGAGGACGAGGTCGACGACGAGGAGATCGCCAAGTCGGCGGAGGACGCGCCGGTCGTCAAGCTGGTGAACCTGATCCTGCTGGACGCGATCAAGAAGGGCGCGTCGGACATCCACGTGGAGCCGTACGAAAAGGACTTCCGGGTCCGCTTCCGCATCGACGGCGTGCTCTACGACGTGATGAAGCCGCCCATGAAGC
>CAZQVZ010000141.1:0-13355 GCA_964596895.1 uncultured Myxococcaceae bacterium | reverse complement strand
GGTGGGGCGGATAGCTCAGCGGTAGAGCGTCGCCCTTACAAGGCGAGGGTCACAGGTTCGAAACCTGTTCCGCCCATGAAGTGAAGTGTTGGGGAGTTAGTTCAGCTGGTTAGAACGCCGGCCTGTCACGCCGGAGGTCAGGGGTTCAAGTCCCCTACTCCTCGCAGGAAGTCAGAGGGGCCCGGAGCCGCGAAAGCGGTTCCGGGCCCTTCGGCGTTTGGGGTGACTTCAGCCGGTCCGCGAGGCCGAGCCCTCCCCGAGCCCGAAGAGCAGCGTGGGGGTGGTGGTGCTGGCGGTGGCGCGCGCGCTGAAGTCCTTCAGCCAGACCGCCCCTTCGAACTGCAAGGTGGCGCAGCGGGACTCATCCGGCTCCGCCTGGACCGGGCGCTCTGCGCTCACCTGCAAGGTCACGTTGAGCGGGCCCGAGCTGAAGGACGCGGACCTCGCGCGCTGTGCCCGCTGGCGCACGGACGCGCTCCCCGCTCGTGCCGCACGCAGGCCCCGCCGCAGCGCCCGGGCCAGCTCGCCCGCGCTGCTCCAGCGGTCCTCCGGCCGTTTGGAGATGGCGCGCAGGACCACCTCCGACAGCTCCAGCGGCAGGTCCGGGCGAAGGGCGCAGGGGTCCTCCGGCGTGCGGTCCCGGTGGGCGATGAACGCGTCCTTCGGCGTACCCTTCACGTCTTCGAACGGGTGGACGCCGGTGAGGAGCTGGTAGGCCACCATGCCCACCGCATAGAGGTCGGTGCGCGCGTCCGGCGGCTGGCCGCGCCACTGCTCCGGCGGCATGTACGCCGGCGTGCCCACCACGGTGCGGCCGCCGGGCGCCTGCGGCATGGGCACCGCGCGCAGCCTCGCGGCGCCGAAGTCGAGCAGCCGCGGAAACTCCGACCGGCCACGCGGCTCGAGGAAGATGTTGTCCGGCTTGATGTCCTGGTGCACGAGCCCCGCCTTGTGCACCGCGTCCAGCGCGTCGCACACCTGCGCCAACAGCGGCACCGCGACCTTCAAGGGCTGCGGCGTGCCGATGAGCCGCGAGAGCGGCCGGCCCTCCAGGTACTCCATCATCAGGAAGTAGCAGTCCTCCGGGACGAACTTGAGGTCGAACACCCGGACGATGCCCGGGTGCCCCACCCGGTTGGCGGCGCGCGCCTCCTCGAAGAACTGCTCCACCAGGTGCAGCCTGCGCGCGAGGTGCGGCCGCAGGAACTTCACCGCCACCCGGCTGCCGATGACGCGGTGTTCGGCGAGGTGGACCTCCCCCATCGCCCCGTTGCCGATCTGGCGCACCAGCTTGAACCCGTCGAGCGCCCGCTCCAGCAGGGTGGGCGCCCTCTGCGCTGCCCCCTCCGGCTCCACCACCTCGATTGAAATCTCACACGAGCCCATTCCCACGCCCCTTCCTTCCGGCCTTCATCTGGGAGGGCCCACTGCAACGCCCGTGCGCGGGACGCGGCGCGTTGTCGGCTGGGCAACTCGGCAAGGGCTCACCGCCATTGAGGGGGGCGCTTCGGCCCCACATCCCCACCTGCCGGCGCCAGCCGCCGCACAGTCAGAAGTTCGGGAACGGATGGCCAGCGCGCCGAAGTCAAGAGCGCGCTTGCGCGGAGATCTAGGCTATGGCCCTTCCCACACACGCCATGCGCCAAATGAAAATCTCAGAAGCGGATCGCAAGAACCAGGTCGCCGGCTGGGCGTTCGACACGCGCCCGGTGCTGCTGCGGTTTCACCTGTGGCTGGAGGACGTGGAGGTGGAGCGCTCGCAGGAGGAGCCGGTCTCCGCGCACAGCTTCACGCCTCGCGGCATCGCCCGATGCCTGGCGATGACCTCTGCGGCCACCGCGCTGGGCACCCGCCTCTTCGGCGGCTACGGCGAAGGCAAGGGCCAGGACAAGCAGGCCTACAACCAGGTGAAGAAGTCCGCAGACGCCATCAGCGCCTACGTGATGAGCGAAGGGCTCTGGCACCTCACGCGGACGCTGCCGGAGAACCACGCCATCATGGTGTGCCTGGGTGAAGGGCTGATGCCCAAGGCGGGCGAGACCCCGGAGATGGGCGCCAACCCGCTGCTCGGCTTCGGTCGGGTGTACGCGCGGCCGGAGGTGGCGCGCTTCGTGGACGCCGCGGTGGCCAGGCTGCTCAACGACAAGGCCTTCGGTTGGCACCAGTTCTACGACCACCTGTGTGGCAAGGGCATCACGCTGTGGGGCGCGGCCATCGACACGCTGGAGAACACCTCCCGCTTCGCCGAAGGCCAGCCCACCGGCCCCATGAGCATCCTCCACCTGTTCGACTCGCCCCTGACGGTGTCCAGGCCGTACGAGTCGTACATGGGCGCGCTGACCCTGCCGCGGAAGGTCGCCGCCGCCGCCGAGGCGGACTCGGTGCTGCTGGACTACCGCACGCCGCGCGCCCGCGTGGTGGAGGCCATCGAGAAGACGTACCCCGGCATCCGGCGCGAGCACATCCACGTGTGGACGCTCGGGGGCAAGAGCCGGGTGAAGCGGCTGTCGAGGCTCTGGGAGGAGTGGCGGGGCCTGGGCGCGCACGTGGTGGAGGACGGGTGGACCGGCCCCTCCGGCATCCCCGTCTTCACCGACTCCGGCACCTACGCGCCGGCGTTCATGGTGCGGGACTGGAAGGACGAAGCGGGGGACACCCACGTCTTCTTGTGCGACGGCTACGCGGCCACCGCCGAGGCGATGCAGGCCGCCAGCCTCTCCGAGGTCCTGGACGTGGACTGCACCATGGCGCCGTTCACGCCCACCTTCGACCATCCGCACGACAGCGAATACGGGCTGATGCGGCTGTCGCCTTCGGACCGGGAGTTCGGGAAGAAGGCGGAGGTCATCTGCGGCGGGGGCATCGACCCTTCGAAGCTCGCGGGCTACGCAGACGCCATCCGCGAGGCGGCGGCCTCCAACATCCCCCTGCACAAGCGGGTGCTGCGCGCGGATGACTTCCTGCCGGAGAAGCAGTGGAGGGCGCTCGCCTGCATCGGCTACATGTCGCAGGACCCGTACACCGGCGCAGACGGCGTGGAGCAGCTGGGCCCGGACCGCTACCGGGTGACCACGAGGCTCGCCACGCGGAACGCCTCCAGCCTCATCCGCTTCACCTTCCGGCTGATGGAGGGCTTCGAGCAGAGCCGGCTGGTGTTCAGCCCGCTGCTGACGCGCTTCCTCTCCGGCTACGACTACACCCAGCGCGCGGTGAAGGTGAGCGACTCCGGCCGCATCCGCAATGAGCTGCAGACGGTGTTCACCCAGGCGCTCGAGTACGACGGGGACATCATCCGCGTGCACTTCGACCGGGTGGATCCGAAGGTGATGCCGGTGGAGAGCCAGCGCGTCATCCGCAAGGCGCTCGAGTGGTACAAGGCGCACCACCCCATGTGGTTCGGCTGGCTGGAGCTGGCCTGACGCCCCGCCCGGGCGCTACTCCTGCCCGAAGTCGGGTTCACGCCGGGGGACGGGGATGGGCAGCGCGCTCTCCGACGCCCGGCTCTCCAGGAACCGCGCCAGGGTGTGGAAGTCGCTGCCGAGCTCGATGAAGCGGATCTCCGTCTTCAGGGTTTCGGCGTTCACCAGCTCCGAGAACGGCACCCAGACCACCTCGAGCTGGCCCTGGACGCTGACCATGTGCCCGTCCAGCCCCTGCTCCACCAGCCCCCGGAACGCGCCCACCCCGAGCTGGCTGCCCAGCATCACGTCGAAGGCGTGCGGCGGGGCGCAGCGGGACTCGTAGCCGAGCTGGATGCCGGTGAGCTTCTTGGAGCGGCCGGTGCGCGTGCGGTAGCGCTCCTGCAGCACCTGGGCGAGCAGCTTGCCGAGATCCATCCGCCCCAGGGAGATGTGGCCGAAGGGGTCTCTCGCCGCGTCCTGGGTGTAGTGGTCAGGGAGCAGCTCGGCGAGCCCCTCTGCCACGACCACGGTGCCGTAGTGGTACCCGCGCTTCTCGCGCCCGAGGATGGTGTCGATGATCCGGTCCGCGAGCTTGTCCATGTCCAGCCGGCCGGTGTCGTCACACAGGGGCCCTGCGTCCTCCCCCGCCAGGACCAGGTCCGCCTCCCCGGCGATGGCCACGCCGTAGGAGAGCCAGCCCGCCTTGCGGCCCATGGTCTCCACGATGAAGTAGGAGCTGGTGCTCATGGCGTCCGCGCGGAGGTTCAGAAGCTCCTTCGCCATCACGTCCACCGCGGTGAAGAACCCGAAGGTGAAGTCGATGCCGCGGTAGTCGTTGTCGATGGTCTTGGGCAGGTGGATGACCCGGACCCGGCGCGCGTCCTCGGGCAGCCGCTTCTGGTACTCGAAGAGCAGGTTGGCGGTCTTGAGCGTGTCGTCCCCGCCGATGGAGATGAGCGCGTCCACCTGCAGATCCACCAGCGCCAGGTAGACGTTTCGCAGCCGTTCGGTCTTGCGCGGGTCTTCGAGGTCCGCAGGGCCGCTGATGCCGGCGCCCGGGTTGGCGCGCGCAGTGCCAATGCGGATGCCCCGGACGTTGCGCATGCCGCGGACGTCACGCTCGTCGAAGATGCGGTAGTGCACGTCCGGCAAGAGCCGGTGGGTGATGGGGTGGTAGTCCTGCAGGTGCGAATAGCCGTGGAAGATGCCGACGACCTCCCGGCCGGACTCCAGGAAGGAGATGGCGGCGGCGGAGATGACGGCGTTGGCCGCGGGCGCCGGACCACCGGAGAAGAGGATGGCCACGCGGCGCAGGTCGGCTGCAGGGAGGGCGTTCGCGCTCATGGCGCGAGGTCTACTTGATCCGCGGGCGCCCGTCCCCAGGCCCCGCAAAGACCCGGGCGCCGGTGCCCCTCCGACGGAGAGCACCCGCGCCCGGTTCACCACCCTTCAGCTCAGTTCAGAGGTCGTACAGGCTCGTCCCGTGGCGGCGCAGGCCCTCTTCGGCGGCCAGCGCGTCCAGGTGCAGCGTGCTCCAGTCCGCGAGGAACAGCTGCGCGTCCGAGGCGCCGGCCCACGTCTTCACGTACCCCTGGCACTGGCGGCACGCGCTGATGGAGAGCTCGCCCTCACCCTCCAGTTCGTAGCTGTCCAGCGTCTCCTGCGCCTCGTTGCCGCAGTGGGGGCAGCCAATCCGCTGGAACTTCCACTTCGTCTGGCAGCAGCCGCAGGAGAGCAGCCGGTGCCGCACCCCGCCCCTGTTCACGAGCTGGGCCATCATCGGCGCGGCGCCGCAGGTGGGGCAGTCCGCGTGCGTCCACTGCTTGTCCGCGCGCCAGGTCTCGAACTCCTCGAGCACCCCGGCGAGCAGCCGCCGCAGCACCGCCCACCCGAGAAACCGCACCACCCCTGCGTGGGGTGGAGAGGTCTCCTCTGCGCCGTGGCTGAGCACCCAGCGCATGGTCGCCTCCGCGCGCGGCCGCTCCCGCAGCCACGCCTTCAGCTCCACGCAGGCGTCCAGCAGGCTCTGGGGGACCGCCGCCTGCCGGAGCTCACCCACCAGCGCGTGCAGCCCCTCCGCCGACAGTCGCACCACCTCCCGGCGAAGCATCTCTTCGGCCAGCAGCGGGGTCCCCGCTTCGAAGGCCGCCGCGAAGGCCGCTTCGAAGGCGTTCGGGGTGGGCGCCGGCAAGGCAGGTGCCTCGGCCGGCAGCAGCTGGGCCACCGTGTTCTCCAGCTCCGCGATGGGAGAGAGGAACGGGTGGGTGGCCACCCACCTCATCTGCAAGTCGGACACTGCCCTGCCCATTACGCCCTCTCTTCCTTCGGCAGCACCGGGAACTTCCGGCACGCCAACCCGAAGAGGAAGATGGTCGCTGCGATGAGGCCCAAAGAGATGCCCCACTCGGCCAGGCTCGGCGCGTACGCCTCCGGCTGGATCTGGGGGACGGCGCCGCGCAGGTTCATCCCGAACACCACCACCGTGGACCGGTGCAGCACCACCCCCAGCGTGGTCAGCAGGGTGCCGAAGAAGAGCACCGTGGGGTTTTCGCGCAGCTTCCGGGTGGAGAGCAGCGCCAGCGGGAGGAGGCCGCCGAGGACGAACTCCGCCAGGAACAGCCCGCTCTTGTCGCTGGTGAAGATGCGGCCCAGCTGGTCGCGCAGCACCAGGTCACCCACCCGGAAGGCCATGTAGACCGACAGCGCCACCAGGGTGAACTTGCCGAGCGTGGCGAGCTGGTCCATCCGGAGCTTGCGGCCCCAGGCCTTCGCCACCCACATCTCGGTCAGGGCGATGAGCGCCGTACCCGCGGCGACGGCCGAGAGCAGGAACCCGATGGGCAGCACCGGCGACCACCAGAGGTGGTCCAGCTTGTCGGGCATCAGCAGGTACAAGGACCCGAGCGAGCTCTGGTGCATGCAGGAGAGGGTGACCGCCGCAATCGCCAGCATCACCGGCACCGGCTTCGTCCCCGGCTTGTACCGGAAGGCGTACGCCAGGACCGAGAACACCGTGAAGGCTGCGCCCGTCCACAGGAAGCTGCGCGACATCAGGTAGACGAACATGGACACCGCGAAGACCACGTAGACGCCCTGCCACTTCTTCCAGGCCTCCATCGCCCGGACGAAGCCGAGGCTCTGCAGCGGCACCGGCATGAACTCCAGGGCGAGGATGGTCACGTAGAGGGCCACACACCAGGAGACCTCGAACATGGCCGAGTGCTCAGGTGCGGCGAACACGAGCTGCCAGGCGTTCCAGGGCAGGCCGAGGTCCGCCATCAGCGTGACCATCACGAAGGAGTAGCTGAGGAGCCCCATCAGGACCGCGCTTCGTCCAATGGAGTAGAGGTCCTTCCGCTGCATCACGTAGATGTAGCCGGCGGTGGCGAAGGCGCCTGCGGCCACGGCGATCCACACCAGGTCGAAGAGGATCCACAGCCCCCAGGCCCAGGTGTCGGACAGCCCGGTGCTGGCGCCGAGCCCCAGGGCGAACCGGGAGACGATGGACACCCCGCCCAGCCCCATCAACGCCAGCATGGCCAGGTTGAACGGCGTCCACAGAGGCTTGTCGAGCTTCTCGAACTCGGGGTGGTGCTCATGCGCTTCGGCCTGCTGCGGGGCCGGGAGGGCCGGGGCTTCGGCCACGGGCGGGGGCGAGAGCGCCTCCACCTTTGCGTGTCGGCTTTCAATGTCGCGCCGCGCCTCCTGCTTCACCTTCTCCTTGCGCTTGCCGAGCGCGTACGCGCCGCCCAGCACCGCGCCGACGCCGACCACCGCGGGCGGGACCGCCGCCAGGGCGGGGGCGCTGCGCGACGGGTAGCTCGTGTCGCCCACGTCGGGCAGCCCGAGCCGGTCGAAGGGGACCGAGGCGAGGTACAGCATCGCCGTGCCGCCGGCCTCCTTCTCTCCGTAGATGTGGTCCACGTACTTGTCGGGGTGGGCCGCGATCTTCGCCCGCGCCTCCTTGATGAGCTCGTCGCGGTCACCGAACTTCAGCGCCCCGGCGGGGCACTGCGACACGCAGGCCGGCTCGGCGTGCTTCTGGAGGAAGGCCGTCTGGTTGGCCTCCGTCGTGGGCGCGCCGTTCCGCTCGCCCGGGGCGACCTCGAAGTTGCGACGGTCATGGCACATGTCGCACTTCTTGATCTTCGGGGCGAGCGAGTCCCACTCCGCGGTGGCCGCGCCGAAGGGGCACGCCACCACGCAGTACCGGCAGCCGATGCACTTGCCATCGTCGTTCACCACCGACCCGTCGCTCATCCGCTCCATGGACTCCATGGGGCAGGCAGAGACGCACGCCGGGTCGAGGCAGTGCATGCACTGCCGCTTGGTGAAGACGTAGTTGAGGCCGCCCGGCGCCTTCTCGTTCTCCACCTCGCTGAAGGTCACGACGGTCCACGTCTTCGCAGACGTGACGGTGGGGTTCTGAAGCCCCTCCTTCTTCCCGTCGATCTCCGTCATCTCTCCCTTCAGGTCGTTCCAGCTCTTGCAGGAGACCTGGCAGGAGCGGCAGCCCACGCACTCGGTAGTGTCAATCAGGGTCGCGTAGCTCATCGCGACACCTCCTTCTCCAGGTTCACGAGGCAGGCCTTCGTCTCCTGGCACCAGGTGTTCGGGTCTCCTGCGTCAATGGTGAGGTAGTTCGTCGACGGGCCGGTGGAGAGCCCCTTGAAGCCCCAGTTGTAGGGCATCCACACGACGTCGACCTCCTGCTTGCCGATCTTCATGGTCTTCATGCGCGGGGTGACCACGGCCTTGACCTTCACCTCGCCGCGGGCGCTTCGGACCGTGACCCAGTCGCCGGTCTTCAGCCCCTTTCTCTCCGCGAGGCCCCTGGACACCTCCACCCAGGGCTCCGGCGCGAGCTCGTTGAGCCAGGGGATGTTGCGGGTCACCGACCCTGCGCACCAGTGCTCGGACATGCTCGCGGTGGAGAGGACGATGGGGAACTCGTCCGAAGTGCCGATGGGCTGCTTGCCCTTGATGCGCGGGTACTTCAGGACCGGGTTCGACTGCACCTCGGGGTGGAGCGCGTTCTTCACCGGGCTCTCCACCGGCTCGTAGAACTCCGGCAGAGGGCCGTCCGCCAGGGCCGTGGACGTGTCACGGGCAACGCCCTGCGCGTCGAAGTCCTTGTAGGGCACCGCCATCAGCCGGCCCCTGCCCTCGCCGGTCATGCGGAACGCCCGCTGGCCGTTGGGGGTGTCCGGGCCGTCGGTGATGACCGGCACGTCCGGGGTGTCGTGGCCCGTCCACTTCTTCTGGATCTCATCCCACCAGACCACCGGGATGGTGTTGGGCAGCGGCTTGCCGTGCTCGTCGCAGGAGGCGCGGTTGTAGAGGACGTGCATGTTGCCCGGCCAGGACCACGCGAACCCCGGGTAGATGCCGAGCCCGGACGGGTCGGTCCGGTTGTCACGGCGCTTGGAGAGGTTCACGCCGCCGCCGAAGATGCCGGAGTAGATCCAGATGCCGGCGTCGGTGGTGCCGTCACCCTGGATGGCGCCAATGCCCTTCAGCAGTTCGCCCGTCTTGAGGTTGCGCCCGTTGATCTCCTTGAGCACCTCCTCCGCCCTGGACGGCCCGTCGTCGTAGTTCCAGCGGGCGCGCTTGAAGACCTGGTCCTTCTCCTCGGTGGAGCCGGCGTAGAGGTCCCTGACCCGCTTCCACACCAGGTCGATGATCTCGAGGTCGGCCTTGGCCTCTCCGGGCGGGTTGACCGCCTTGTACCGCCACTGGACCATGCGGCCAGAGCCGGTGATGGTGCCTTCCTTCTCCATGAAGTAGCCGGCAGGGAGGAGGATGACCTCGGTCTGGATCTTCGCCGGGTCCATCCCCGGCGCCTGCCAGAAGGAGGAGGTCTCGGTGTCCCAGAGGTCCTGGACCACCACCATCTCCATTTTGGAGAGGCACTCGACCACCAGCTTCAGGTTCGGCTGGGTCACCATGGGGTTTTGCCCCATGACGTACATGAGCTTCATCTTCCCTTCGAGCGCGGTCTCGAACATCCGGAAGATGGAGTAGTTCGTGGAGCCGCTGCGCTTCATCAAGGAGCGGTAGCCGAACTCGTTCTCCGGCGTGGCGTAGTCACCGAACCAGGCCTTGAGCGCGTTGATCACGAACTTGGTGCGGAAGGACCCGTACTTGTTGATGTAGTCCTGGAGCGTGGGCTCCTCATGCGTGGGCTGGGTGGTGTAGCCGCTGAAGTACGTGTAGAGCACGCTGGTGTCGCAGGCGCCCTGCACGTTGGGCTCACCGCGCAGCGCGTTGACGCCGCCGCCCGGCTTGCCAATGTTCCCGAGCAGCAGCTGCAGGATGCCGTAGCAGCGGATGCCCTGGACGCCGGTGGTGTGCTGGGTCATCCCCAGCGCGTAGAGGATGGTGGCCGGCTTGGCGGCCGCCAGCAGGTCCGCGATCTTCTTGATGGACGCGGCCGGGATGCCGGAGATCTCCTCGCCCATCTCGAAGGTGTAGCGGCTGTAGTGCGCCTTGAGCTTCGAGAACACGGTGCGCGGGTCGTCCAGGCTGTCTGCCTTGACCGGCTTCTTCGTCTCCGGGTCGAGCACGTAGGACCACTTGCCCATGTCGTACTTGAAGTTCGTGGGGTCGTAGCCGGCGAAGACGCCGTCCTCGAACCCGAACTCGTCGTTGATCATGAACGCCGCGCTGGTGTGCAGGCGGACGTACTGCTCGTCGTAGAGCTTGTTCTGGAGGATGTAGTTGATGACTGCGCCGAGGTAGCCGATGTCCCCGCCCGGCCGGACCCGCTCGTACACGTCCGCCATGGCGGAGGTGCGCGTGAAGCGCGGGTCCACGTGGATCACGATGGCGCCCTTCTCCTTCGCCTTGCGGATCCACTTCATGGCCATCACGTGGTTCTCGGCTGCGTTGCTACCCGCGATGAGGAAGACCTTCGCGTGCTGGAGATCCAGCCAGTGATTGGTCATCGCGCCGCGGCCAAACGAGGCCCCCAGACTGGGGACCGTGGGGCTGTGTCAAAGCCGCGCCTGGTGTTCGACGTAGGCTGTGCCGAACAGCCTCGCCATCTTCGCGAAGAGGTAGCACTCCTCGTTGGTGTTCTGCGCGCCGCCCAGGAACCCGATGGCGTCGGTACGGTTGGCGGGGACCATCTGGTCCTTGAAGGCCTCGGAGGCGGTCCAGTTCTCGTCGCGGACCTTCTTCACCTTGCGGGCGACGCGGTCGAGCGCCTCGTCCCAGGAGATGGGGGTCCAGGAGGAGGCGCCCGGGGCCCGGTACATGGGCTGGGTGGCCCGCTGCGGCGAGATGTGGGACTGCATCATCGCGGCGCCCTTGCTGCACAGCGCGCCCTCGTTGATGACGTGGTCCGGGTCACCCTCGAGGTTGATGAGCTTGCCGTCCTTGACCTGGCACACGATTCCGCAGCCACACGAGCAGAAGTTGCAGGCCGTGGTGAACTCCTTGACGCCCGTCAACTTGAGCTTCTTTGCGCCGCGCGCCTGCGAGTCGCGAACCCTGGCACCCAGGGCGGTGGCGGACAGGCCCACCGTCGCGGTGCCAATTGCCGCGCCGCTCATCTTCATCAGTGATCTACGACTGACAGCCATCGTTCGTCCTCGGTAGGGGCAGATGGGGGTTTGGCCGGTGACCTCTGCACGACCCGCGCCGTCTCTATTCCCGAGGCAAGGCAGCCCGCTGGGCGCCTCCGGGCGGCAATTCGTGCACTGGACCCAGATCATCCCGTGCAGCGTTTGCACGCGCCTGGCGCTGCACGCGCACGGAGGGAGTGCCTACCCTTGCTCCCATGGCGAAACTGAATCGGCAGGCCTCGGGGGTGGTGGGCGGCAGCGCGGACGTGTCACATCAGACCGGGGCGGAGCCTTCGGGCGCGCGGACGGCGAAGGCGGGGACCGCGCTGGCGCGGCGGAAACAGGCCGGTGGGCGCGGGAAGAAGGCCGCTGCACGGGCCGGGACCGCGGCGAAGACCGCTGCGAAGAAGGCCCCTTCGAAGAGCCCCGGCAAGCGGACGCCGGCGAAGAAGGCCCCGGGCAAGCGCGGCCCGCCCATGAAGGCGTAGACCGCCACCGCCAGTCAGAAAGTTGCGGGCGCGCGTTTGCGGCCTCACCATTCCCTACACGGTGAGGTGAGGTCGCACATGCAAGAGCGTCTCGAGCGAGTCCCGTTTCCCCGGCCAGTGCACGTGGCCTTCCCTGACGACGAGGAGCGGCCGCATCGCTGCGTCGCCGGCAACATCTCCTACGGCGGGATGTTCGTGCGCGGCGAGGCCCGCCCGAAGGAGGGCACGCCGGTGGCGCTGTCGCTGGAGGCGAAGGGGAGGCTCTATCCGTTCGCCGAAGGGGAGGTGGTCTGGCGCGCGGACCCGGAGGCGTGGACCCAGGAGGGGCGCGTGCCTGGCTTCGGCGTGCGGTTCACCCGGTTTCTGCACCCGCGCTCGGACTCGCTGATTGAGCACATGATGGAGCGGCACGTGCAGCCGCTGCCGCCCGAAGTCGGCGAGCAGCTGGTGGGGGCCCCTGAAGCCGAGCCGCCGTCCTTCGTGGTGGAGCCGGCGCCTACGCCTTCGTGGATTGGCTCCGAGCTCGCGGACAAGGAGCTGGATCTGGGCGGGGAGATTCCGCCCACGGCGCCCACGCAGGTGCCGCCTGTGCGCTGGGGCGCCGCCGCGCTGATGGTGACGGCGCTCGTGGCCGTGGCGGTGGGCGGGGTCTTCTTCGCTCGCAGCCGCGTGCAGGCGCTGCCGCAGGCGGGCGCCCAGACCGTCATCCCCGCGCCCCACCGGCCGGGGACGGATGCGGAGGAGGCGCACGCGGCCTTCGCGCAGGTGGACGTCGCGCAGCTGGCGCCCGCCACGCCGCCGTCCGCCGTGGTGAAGCCGGTTCCCGAAGCGGCCGCCACGGCCGCGCGTACGCCCACGCCGTCCGCTCCCGTTGCCGCGCCGACGCCCCAGCCCACTCCTGCACCGACTCCCGCGCCCACCGCCGCGCGCGCGCCTGCCCCCGCGCCGGCGCCGTCCGTGAAGGGCCACGCAGCCCTCCCGAGCGGCGGCGCCACCGCGCTGTCCTGGCGGCAGGGCGCCGACGGCGCCATCGAGGTGAAGGTCTCGCTCGCGGACGGTGCCGGGGTGGATCGCGTCTTTGCGCTGAAGGCGCCTTCCCGGTTGGTCATCGACCTGACGGGGGACTCTCCTTCTGGCAGCGCCCGCGCAGACGGCGACGGCGCGGTGGTGGGCTCGGTCCGGGTGGGCGCCCGGGAAGGCGGCACCCGGCTGGTGCTGGATCTGTCGGGAACCGTGGCGAAGGTCGAGCAGCAGGGACCCGCGCACGTCCGCTTCACGCTCGCCCGCTGAGCGGCCGGCGAAGGCGAACCGTTGAAGAGAACGGCGAAGGCCCCCGGGCGTCCCCTGCGTTAGGCTCGGCGCTCCATGTGTGGCCGCTTCACCCTCAAGACCTCTCCCGCGGAGTTGCAGGCGGAGCTGGGCTTCGTGCTCGAGCAGCCGGTGGCGCCGCGCTTCAACGTCGCCCCCAGCCAGCGGGTGGCAGTGGTCCCCAACGACGGCACCCACAAGGTGTCGCTCTTCCGTTGGGGGCTCATCCCGTCCTGGGCGAAGGACGCGGCCATCGGCAACAAGATGATCAACGCCCGCGCGGAGACGGTGGCGCAGAAGCCGTCGTACCGGGTTCCGCTGCGCAAGCGGCGCTGCGTGATCCTCGCGGATGGGTTCTACGAGTGGCGCGTGGACGGCAAGCGCAAGACGCCCATGTACATCCGGCTTTCATCGAAGAAGCCGTTCGCGCTCGCGGGGTTGTGGGAGACCTGGAAGGACGCCAACGGCGAGCCGCTGCAGTCGTGCACCATCATCACCACCACGCCCAACGAGTTCATGGCGAGCTACCACGACCGGATGCCGGTCATCGTCCCGAAGGAGCGGCTCGCAGAGTGGCTGTCGCCGGAGCC
>CAZQVZ010000140.1:0-13379 GCA_964596895.1 uncultured Myxococcaceae bacterium | reverse complement strand
CAGGGTGTGACCCTGCTCTTGGAGAACATGAATCCGGAGCCGAAGGACGCCGAGTCGCTTTTGCCGCTGCTCGTCCCCTGGACCGGTGAGCCGCTCGAGGCCTACCCCGTGTCCACGCTGGTGAACTCACCGGCGAACGACAGGGCCGAGTGCATCGAGCCCGCTGAAGCGCCGCTGCTGGACCTGGGGTAGGCGCCGCAGGGGGTACGACGCGCCCCCCTGCGAGCGCCGCGGCCGCCCATGCGTGGCCGTGCACGCCCCCAACCCGGATGCAGGTTGACGCACAGGTGGGCGCAGCAGGACGCTCCTCCGGCATGGACGGCAGCCGCCTCCCGGATGTCAGCAAGCTCCCCATCCCCACCGCGGATGCACCGCTGCGAATCCTGCTGAGCGCCTGCCTCGGCGGCGCCCGCTGCGGCTGGGATGGCAGGTCCTACGAGTTCGAGCCGGTCACGGCGCTCCTGCGCGCGCCCCACATCCAGGTCGTCCGCTTCTGCCCGGAGGACCTGGCCTTCGGCACGCCGCGCCCGCTCTCAGACCTCCATGGCGGCAACGGCTTCGATGTCCTCGACGGGAAGGCGAAGGTGCTGACGACAGAGGGCGCAGATTGGACGGAGCGGATGCTCCACGCCTGCCGCCAGATGACCGCGCGCGCGCTGGCCGCAAAGGTCCACCTCGCGGTGCTCACCGACATGAGCGCGGCGTGCGGCTCGCAGGTCATCTCCGACGGGCCGCGCACAGAGGCGGAGCGGCGCTACCAGAAGGGCCCGGGGCTCGCGGCGGCCCTGCTCTTGCGCGCAGGCATCCCGGTGGTGAGCCAGCGCGACCTCAAGACCCTGGACCGGTTGCTCTCACGCGTGTCGCCCGGCCATGTGCCCGCGTCAGACCCGCAGGACCACCACGAGTCGGACTGGTACCGCAGCTACTTCGCCGCCGCACGCTGACGGCGCGCGGTACAACCCAGCGCGTGAACCTGCTCCTGTTGCGCCCCCCAGAGCTCCGCGGTGACGGCACCGCGCAGCTCGAAGGCAGAAGGCTCGCGCACGCGCGCGAGGTGCTCGGCGCGCAGGCGGGGGATGTGCTCCGGGTGGGCGTGCGCGAAGGCCGGGTGGGCACCGCGGAGGTCCTGCGGCTGGACACCGAAGCGCTGGAGCTGAAGGTCACCCTCACCGATGCGCCGCCGCCGCGCGCAGCCGTTGACCTGCTCCTGGCCGTCCCCCGCCCCAAGGCGCTCAAGAAGGTGCTGCCCGCGGTGGCGTCGCTCGGCGTGGACCGCGTGTTCCTCGTGAACGCGGCGCGGGTGGAGAAGAGCTACTTCGACTCGAAGGTTCTGGACCCGGCCTTCATCGACGCGCTGTTCGACCTCGGGCTCGAGCAGGCGAAGGACACGGTGCCCCCGGTGCTCTCGGTGCACCCGCGGCTGCGGCCCTTCGTGGAGGATGAGCTGGACGCCCTGCTGCGCGAGCGCGGGACGGAGCGAAGGCTCCTCGCGCATCCGGTGCCCGGGCAGGCAAGCGGCGTTCCTCCGCTCGCGCGCACCGAGCGCGTGGCGTTGGCGGTTGGACCCGAAGGCGGATGGGTGCCGTTCGAGGTCGAAATGCTCGGCCGGTTCGGGTTTCATCCCCTCTCCATTGGCCCGCGGATCCTCCGCGTGGAGACGGCGATCCCAACGTTGTTGGGCCACATCGAGGCGAGACGCACATGACCTTCCAGAAAGACGCCACCCCGGTCACCAGCGAGCCGCAGGCGAAGCCCGCCGGCCACGACTCGCAGAATCCCCCCGCCCTGCTCGAGTTCATGACGCGGGACTGGAAGCCGAAGTCGCAGAAGCTGCCCCCGAAGCTCAAGGGCCACGCCGCGTTCGCGCGCCGCCGCAAGGCGCTGTCGGAGAGGTTCCCCGGCGAGACGCTGGTCATCCCCACCGGCCACGAGAAGGTCCGCGCCAACGACACGAACTACCGGTTCCGGCCGGGGACGGACTTCTACTACCTGACCGGCAACATGGAGCCGGACTGCGTGCTGGTGCTCGAGCCCACCGGGAAGAGCGGCCACAAGGACGTGCTCTTCGTGGAGCCGAACCCGGGCAAGTCCAACGCCACCTTCTTCACCGACCGGGTGAAGGGCGAATTGTGGGTGGGCCCCAGGCTCGGCGTCACCGAGAGCGGGCACGCGTTCGCGGTGCACCAGGCGCGCGGCCTGCCCGAGCTCGAGGGCTACCTCGCCACGCTGCGCGCAGGCGGCAAGAAGGTGCGGGTGCTGCGCGGGTTCTCGGCACCGCTCGACGCGCAGGTGCCCGCGCGCGAAGCGCAGGACAAGGAGCTGGGCGCGTTCCTCTCGGAGATGCGGCTCATCAAGGACGCGGTCGAAGTCCGGGAGCTGCAGGACGTGGTGGACGCCACCCACCGCGGCTTCGAGGACGTCATCCGCCAGCTCCGGGAGGGCGGCACCGAGCGCCACGTGGAGGGCGTGTTCAGCCTGCGCGCGCGGGTGGACGGCAACGACGTGGGGTACGGGACCATCGCCGCGGCGGGCTCGCACGCCTGCGTGCTCCACTGGACGCGCAACGACGGCCCTCTGAAGAAGGGCGAACTGCTCCTGCTCGACGCCGGCGTGGAGGGCAACTCCCTGTACACCGCGGACGTGACCCGCACGCTGCCGGTGAGCGGCCGGTTCACGAAGGAGCAGCGGGAGGTCTACGACCTCGTGTTCCGGGCCCAGGCGGCGGCGTTCGAAGCGGTGAAGCCGGGCAACGACTTCCTCGAGCCCAACCGCCGCGCCATGCGGGTGCTCGCCGAAGGGCTGGAGGAGATGGGCATCCTCGAATCCGCCGAAGAGGCGTTGAAGGACGAGCACCTCTTCTACAAGCGGTACACGCTCCACAACGTGAGCCACATGCTGGGCCTGGACGTGCACGACTGCGCCAGGGCGCGGCAGGAGACCTACAAGTTCGGGAAGCTCGAGGCGGGGATGGTGCTCACCGTGGAGCCCGGCCTCTACTTCCAGCCGGACGACCTCACCGTGCCCGCGAAGTACCGCGGCATCGGGGTGCGCATCGAAGACGACGTGCTCGTCACCCGGAGCGGCATGCAGAACCTCTCGGAGGACATCCCCAGCGACTCCTACGACGTCGAGGACTGGATGGCCGCCCTCTGGGCGGACGCGAAGAAGCGTTCAAAGCGGTAGCCCCGGGCCCCGGCAGGTTGCGCGTATCTCCGGCTTCGCGCAGCCTCCGGGGCCACGCAGGTCGCCTGGAGGTTGGGAGGCAGGTGCCCGGCATCAGCGACCCGTGCCTGCCCTGGCTGGCCGAGCTGGAGGACCCCGTGGAGGTCCCTCTCGCGCGCGGCGTCCTTCAGGACGCCGGCTCCGACCTCCTGGTGAACCTGCACCTCTACGCGGGGCTGCGCTTCCTCTTCTGGTCCCGGGCCCCTGGGCTCAGTCGCTCCAGCGGATCCGGTACAGGCACTCCATGCCGTCCGTCCGGACGATCTCCACCTGCCCGTCCTTCGCGCCCACCCAGCTCAAGCACGCCTCCAGCGCGCCCTGCGTGAACGTGGGCTGTCCGTTCACCTGGTTGAACCACAGCTCCGCTTCGTGGTCGCTCAGGGGGGTGAAGCGGGTCACCGTGTAGTTGTCCCCGTGCCGGAACGCGCGGGTCACCCGGTCCAGGCCTCGGCGCACGCCCACCACCTTGAACACGCCCACCACTGCACGCCCAATCAACGACCGCGAGTACCCTTCAATCATCTGCCGGCCGAGCGCGCGCAGCGACTCGTCCACGGGTTCGTGGGGATAGAGCGCCTCCGCGGTCAACCGGCAGCAGCGCGAGAACACCTGCCGCGGGTAGGCGGGCGCGAGCTTTTCCAGATCCAGCCCCTCCGCGCGCAGCCGGTCCTTCAGCGCCGGCGGAAGCTGCGTCCCCAGCGCGTCCACGAACAGGGCCTCCATCGTGGTCCGAAAGTCGAGCTCTTCGGTCTGCGACATCGTCTCCCCCCAGCGGTGCTCAGCCCGGCTGCACCTGGAACAGCCGTTCCTCCGTGCCGTCGTCCGGGATGACCCGGAACCGGATGCTACCGACCTCGCGGCCGTCTGGCGCGCGGATCTCCACCCGCCATTTGCCGGGCCTGGGTTCGCTGCGCGTGGCGAAGATCCGGAACCCCTCCGCGCGCCCGCCCTGCAGCCCCGTGTACGTCCACTGCCCCGACGGCTGCCAGCCCTTCCCGGGGTGGTCGTAGAACCAGTGGAAGTGCAGCGGCAGGTTCCCCTTCTGCACGCTCATTGGCGCGAAGACGCTGGCGAAGACGAACACCTTGTCCCCTGGCCGGTAGCGGAACTGCTGGTCCCCCCGCTCCCAGAAGCGCCACGCCGCGCGCTCGTGGAAGAGCTGGTACCCGGCCTCGTCCTTCTTCACGTCGTGAAAGACGCCGATGTACTGCAACGACAGCGGCAGGGGCGGAATGGCGCCGGCGAAGTACAGGGCCAGGAGCACCGCCTGCATCGTCGCGGCGGGGCCGGCCACCTGCTTGAGCACGGTCTTCCGGTCCCCGCCCCAGCGCAGGGCGAGCAGGTACAGCCCCGCGACGGGCAGGGACGCGACGACGACGGACAAGACGAACAGCCAGCCGGCGAGCACCCCCGCCAAAACCGGCAGCAGGTAGCTGAAGTACGCGGTGAGGCACAGCGCGTAGAGCGCGAAGCGGACCACCGGCCCCTGCTTCTGGAACCTCGGCAGCTCGTTGGCCACCAGCAGCCCGAACATGATGGCGAGGAAGAAGAACGCGGAGATGCTCGAGGCGCTCTTGAAGAAGTAGAGCGCGAACGCGGAGAGCAGGCTGCCCAGGAAGAAGTGCGTGCCCAGCTCGTGGAACCTCCACAGCCAGCCCAGCCCGCGGGGGGCCTCCGGGCGCACCAGCCGCGTGTACTGCTCGAACGCGAGCAGGAGCCCCAGCGCGAGCAGGTAGCCTCCCTGCTGCAGCAGGTTCGAGAAGTTGTCGATGCGCGCGAGCGTGAAGACGTCGAACGCGAAGCCGGCGACGAGCACCAGCGCGATCTCGAGCCGCGCGTGGCGGTCCCGGAACGTCTGGATGCGCCCGCTGAGCGTGGACGGCGGCGCCGCGTGCGCGAGCGCGGCGGCCGCCTCCGGGGACTGCGGTGGCTCTGGCGCTTCCATGCGGGAGTGGAACGCCTACCCGGCGATCAGCTTCCCCAGCTCCCCGCGCTCTTCGAGCTCCTGCACGATGTCCGCCCCGCCGACGAACTTCCCGCCGATGAAGACCTGCGGCAGCGTGGGCCACTGCGAGTACTGCTTGATGCCTTCTCGCACGTCGGGCTCGGTGAGCACGTCCACCGTGTGCACCTCCCCGTGCCGCTTGAGCAACTCCAGCGCGTGCGCCGAGAAGCCGCACCGGGGGAACAGGGCGTTGCCCTTCATGTACAGGACCACCTTGTGGGAAGTGGTCTCCTTGTCGAACCGCGCCTTCAAGTCCTCGGTCATCACTTGCCTCCGAACTTCTGCCATTGCTCTGGCGTGTAGGTCTTCAGGGCCAACGCGTGCAGCTCGCCCGTCTGCAGCAGCGCCTGCAGCGGCGCGTAGACGAGCTTGTGCTGCTCCACCATGGTCTTGCCTTCGAACGCGGCGGTCACCACGCGCGCCTCGAAGTGGTCTCCAGTGCCGGTGGTGTCACGGACGGCCACGGAGGCGTCCGGCAGCGCGCCGGCGATCAACGCTTCAATGTGCTTCGGGTCCAGCATCAGTTCACGCCCTTTGCCTGGAACAGCATGGCGGGGTCCACGCCCATGCCGCGCAAGGTCTCATCCCACAGTTGTGCCGGGTCACCCTGTAGCACGGGCCCGGGGGAAGCTTCCGTGAAGAGCCACGCCCCTTCGGCGATCTCCGCCTCCAGCTGCCCCGCGCCCCACCCCGCGTAGCCGAGGCAGAAGCGCAGCTGCACCTCCGACCGCACGAGCAAGCCCCCCAGCGCATCCATGGTGACGCTGAGGAAGAGACCGGGGATGACCTCCTCGCTCTCCCCCACGTCACCCGCGTCATGCAGGACGAAGCCTCGCTGCGGCTCCACGGGACCGCCCACGAAGATGGGCGAAGGCGAGAGCGCGCCGGAGACCTGCAGCTCCTGTCCCTTCGCCAGCTCCCCCAGCGTCAGCGGGGCCTGCCGGTTCAAGACCAGCCCCATGGCGCCGGCTTCGCCGTGCTCGATCATCAGCACCACCGCGCGCGAGAAGTTGGGGTCCCCCAACTGCGGCATTGCGATCAGGAATCCGGGCGCCAGGGCGTTCATCGCGGGGGGAAGTCTCACGTCTGACGGGGTCCGCCGCAACCCACACTTTGGCTTGCGTCCGGCATCCGGGGAGCGCAAGGGAGGGGCCGTGCGATCGCTCGTCATCACCCGCTACGGCGGACCGGAAGTGCTGAAGCTGCAGGAGTCCCCGGACCCCGTCCCCAGGCAGGGAGAGGTCCTCATCCACGTCGTCCGCGCGGGCCTCAACTTCGCCGAGGTCTCCGCCCGCGTGGGCCTCTACCCGGACGCGCCGAAGCCCCCCATGACCGTGGGCTACGAGGTCTCCGGCACCGTGGCCGCGGTAGGAGAGGGCGTGACCCGGGTGCGGCCGGGACAGCGCGTGCTGGCCCTGACCCGCTTCGGGGGACACGCGGATCGGGTGGTGGTCCCCGAGTCCTTCGCCACGCCCCTCCCGGACGCCATGGGCTTCGACCACGCGGCGGCCATCCCGGTGAACTACCTCACCGCGTTCCACATGCTCTTCCACGTCCACCACCTCAAGCCGGGCGCGAAGGTGCTCCTGCACATGGCGGCGGGCGGCGTGGGGCAGGCGGTCATCCAGCTCGCGAAGCAGGTGGAGGGGGTGACCCTCTTCGGCACCTCGTCCGCGTCCAAGCACCCGCTCCTGCGCGAATGGGGCGTGCAGCACCCCATCGACTACCGGTCGGCGGACTACGCGGAGGAGGTGAAGAAGCTCACCTCGGGGCGCGGCGTGGACCTGGTGCTGGACGCGCTGGGCGGCCCGGACTGGGCGAAGAACTACGACCTGCTCGCGCCGGCGGGACACCTCATCTGCTTCGGCTGGGCCAACATGGTCGGAGGCCAGAAGCGGAACCTCTTCCACGTGGGCAGCCAGCTCTTGCGGACCAGGTTCTTCACGCCCATGGCGCTGATGGACAAGAACCGCAGCGTCTCCGGCGTGAACCTCGGCCACCTCTGGGATGAAGGCCCGCTGCTCGAAGGCCACCTGCGCCGCCTGTTCGAGCTGTACGAAGAGGGCGCCTTCCGCCCCCACGTGGACAAGGTCTTCCCGTTGAGCGAAGGCGCGGACGCCCACCGCTACATGCAGGACCGCAAGAACGTGGGGAAGCTGCTCTTCGACTGCGAGCGCTGAGCGAGGGCCCGGGGCCCGGGGCCCCGTCAGTGCCAGCGGGTGTGCGGCGCCTTGAGCGCCCGCGCCAGGTCCTCGAGCTCGATGGGCTTGCCGATGAACGTGTCCGCGCCCACGCCCTTCACCGCGCGCGCCATGGCCGCGTCCCCCAGCCCGCTCATCCCCACCAGCACCACGTCGGGGAAGCGCTCGCGCATGCGGGTCATCAGGGTCGCTCCGCTCTTGCCGGGCAGGTACACATCCACCAGCGCCACGTCCGGGCGCCGCCTGCGCACCGCGTATTCGGCCTCTTCGGCGGAGCTCACCGCCACCACCTCGTAGCCCCACAGCTGGAGGATCTCCTCCAGGGCCTCGCGGTTGGCGGGGTCGTCTTCGACGAGGAGCACCGTGCGGCGGACATCCTGCGTGCGCAGGCGGTCCTGCTCCCGCTCCTCCTGGCTCCGCGTCTCCTCCACAGTGGTCGTTCCGTCCGTCATCGGATTGAACTTTGGCCTTGGTCCAACGCGAAGGAAGCGACAGCCCCTCTCCGCCCGCGCGGCCGCGTGAGGGCCAGGCGGGCGGGCAGGCGGACGTCAGCGCGGCGCCGGAGCGGCGTGCCGCGACGCCCAGGTGGCGGCGAGCACCACCAGCACCAGGAGCCCCCACGCGGGCAGGACGATGCGCGCCCCGCCTTCGTAGACCAGCGCGGCGTAGCTGGTGCCCAGGTACCGCCCGAGGCTCATGGGCTCCATCTGGGCGATGCCGAAGAAGGACACCGTGGATTCGGCCAACATGGCGGAGGGCACCCGCGAGAGGAACAGGGCGAGCGCAAACGGCCGCAGGGCCGGCCACAGGTGGCGCTGCATCAGGTGAAGCGGCGCGCTGCCCAGCGCGCGCGCGGCGGCCACGTACTCCTGCGACTCCAGCGTGGCCAGCCGGTTGCGGAACATCCGCGCCGGTCCGGCCCAGCCGATAACCGCGAGCGAGAGGACCATCAGCACCGCCGGCGGCAGCCGCAGCGCGGGGTTGACGTCTCCCAGCGTCTGCCCGGCGAGCTGCAGCACCATCAGCACCAGCACGTCCGGCAGGGCGAAGAAGGAGTCCGCCACCCGCATCGTCCAGCGCTCGAAGAGGCCCCCCACCCCGCGCGCGACGGCGGCGACGAAGAGCCCCAACACGGTGGACAGGGCGCCCGCCGACAGGCCGATGCCCAGGGACACCCACAGCCCCCCGAAGGCGAGCTCGCACACGCTCTGGTCGGGCCGGAGCACGTCCTTGCCGAAGGGGCAGGCCTCGCGCAGCGCAGACGGCCACAGCGCCCCCAGAACGAAGCTGCCCACCGCCAGCGCGACGAGCAGCCACAACCCCGCGTTCACCCGGCGGCCGCGGGCGCGCGCGCGAGGCACGGACGCTGCGGTCATGGCGCGCGCGCCTCGCGGCTTTTGGGGTCCACCTTCAGCCGCAGAAGCTCCACGACGCAGGTCACCGCCACCAGGAGCGCCGCGAACACGGTGGTGGCCACCACCACCACCGCCACCTGCTTCTTGATGACCGCGAGCACGTAGAGCTGCCCGAAGTACGGCAGCCCGAGCACCCGCTCCGCGGCGAAGGAGCCTGCGAGCAGCGCGGTGGCCACAGGCCCCAGCGCGTCCAGCAGCACCGGGAGGATGTTGGGCACCACGTGCCGGCGCAGCACGAGCCGCGGCGGCAGGCCCTTGCCCTTCGCGGTCCGCACGTAGTCCCGCCCGAGCTCCTCGCGCAGCGCGTCCGCGAGCAGGGTGCCCATCAGGATGCCCGGCCACAGGCTGATGACGAACGCCGCCGCCAACTCCGGCAGGAAGCGGCCGGCCTCGGCGAAGGTGGGCGCGAGCAGCAGCGCGGGGATGAACACCGGCGTCCCGAAGGCCAGCGCGGGCACGAGCTCTCCTGCGCGCGGCCACCCTGGCTCCACCACCAGCACCCGCAACAGCGCCCAGCCCACCGCCCACAGGAGCGCGAAGAGGAGCGCCACCGCCCCCACGCCGAGGCTGCCTGTGAGCTTCACCGCGAGCTCCTCGCCGGTGACGCCCTGGCTGCTGGTGCCGAGCCGTTCGCCGGCGAAGAGCTTCTCCCACGGGCGCAAAAACCCGAGCGGCTCGCCGATGCCGAGGTCCCGCCGGTAGGAGGCCAACAGCTCCGGGGGGATGGCCTGCTTCTGCTCGTCCTCCACCGACAGGGGCAAGAGCGACATCAACCACCACGACGCGAACGCCACGATGGGGACGATGACGAGCTGCCTCGCGGACCGGATCAGCGCGAGGCGGATCACCGCGCCGTCTCCGCCGCCCTTTCAGGAGCAGGCGTCCGCACCACCAGGTCCCGGAGCGAGAGGAAGTTGAAGGGGTTCACGTCCAGGCCCAGAAGCTCGGGCGCCATCCGGAAGTACCGGTCCGGGTGGTAGAGCGGGACGATGACGGCCTCCTCCCGGAGGAGCAGGTGCTGGGCCTCCACGTACAGGGGCCGAGCCACCTTCATGTCCGCTTCGGCGTCCGCGCGCGCGAGCAGGTCCGCGAACCTGCGCACGCTGGTCCCCCCGTCCAGGGTCTCCCACCCGGTGTGGTGGTTGCCGGTGGCGTTGAAGAGCGTGAAGAAGGTGTTCGGGTGCGCGTAGTCCGCGCCCAGCCGGCGGACGGTGAGGTCCCAGGTGCGAAGGCCATCCGGCCCCCGGCGCTTGACCTCATCCGGGTAGTCGCTGCGCGCGTCCAGCTCCAGCGTCACGCCCACCTTCGCCAGCTGCGCGCGGAGCCGTTCGACGATGGCGACCTCCGGGATGAAGGACTCCCCGCCGCGGTAGAGCAGGCGCAAGGGCCGGTCCACCTCTCCTTGCAGCGCGGCGCGCGCGGCCTCGGCGTCGTGCGCCAAGAGCCGCGCCTCCTCGTCCGGCCGCGCCGCGCCCGGCAGGTCCGGCGGCAGGAGCGTCCGGGTCAGCCGCGCCGCGGGCAACAGGCCCTTCATCAGCGCCTCTCTGTCCACGGCCTGCGCCAGCGCGCGCCGCACCTCCACCCTGTCCAGCGGCGGCCTTTGCGTGTTGAAGGCGATGAAGGACGTGGAGAGCAGGGGCTGTCGCTGCAGGTCCGCGGGCCGCTCCTGCTGCAGCGCCACCGCGTTGTCGATGAAGACGAACTGCACGCGCTCCCGCCGGTAGAGCGCCGAGCCGATCTCCGAGCGCAGCAGCGTCACCACCTCCGGCTGCGCGGTCCCGGGCGAGGGCTTCGGAGGGAACGCGGTGTGGGGGTTTCGCACGAGCCGCACCCGCTCCCCGGCGCGGTCCCACGTCTCCACCCGCCACGGCCCCAGGGACAGGGGGTGCCCGTCCTTCGGCCGGTCGAAGTAGTCCCGCTGCCCCTCCTCATCCAGGGCCTCCAGCGCGGCCGTGGGCGCGGGGAAGTACAGGTACACGTTGGCCAGACGGGAGAGGAAGTAGCTGCGCGGCCGGTGCAGCGTCACCTCCAGGGTCTGCGCGTCCTTCGCCACGACGCCCATGCGCGAAAGCGCCTGTTGGACCTCTCCTCGCGGCGCGCCGGCGTTCAAGAGCGCCATCACCTGGGGCACCCCGTCGAGGTCCGCGAGCTCCGAGCGCTCGGCGCCCACCGCGGCCCTGCGCCAGCCGGTGACGAAGTCCTGCGCGGTCAGCTTCGTCTGCCCGTCGGACCACAGGACGTCATCGCGGAGGTGGAAGAGGTAGCGCTCCTTGCCGTCTTCCAGAGCCGTCCGCTCCCACCGGAGGGCGAGCCCCGGCTGCGGCTGGTGGTCCTCTCCGAGCTCCGTCAGGCCGCGCTGGGTGGCCAGCATCACCGGGTAGTTCAGCCAGCTCGACAGGTGCGAGGTGCTCCAGTCGAGCGTGGTGGGCATGTCCGGCACCACCACCTTGACGCCTGCATCCGGCTGGAAGCCGCAGCGCCCACACCCCGCCGCAGCGAAGAGGGTCAGGGCGAAGGCGGCGGCGAAGCGCGACACGTGCCTGCGAGCATAGCGAAAAGCCCGCGGGCGTTCGTCCGGCTACTCTTCGGGGGCGTGGCTGCCGCGCGGGTGGTCGCCGAGGATGTGCACCGCGTCCCGGTCCACCGTCCCCCGCTCCTCGCGGCGCCTCGTCTCTTCGTCTTCGGCATGGGCCCTCAGGCCCCCTTCGCTGGAGATGCCTTCGTTCTGGCGGGGACCTGTGCGCCGCTCGGGCTCGAGCCCGGCCTCCTCCCGCTCGCGCAGGCGCTTCTCCTCCTGCTCGTCGAAGCCGCGGTTGCCGCTGCTGATGGGGCTCTTGCGCTCCTGGCTCATGAAGAAAACCTCCTCGTCCTTGAAGATGGGGACGAGGAGGCCTCTGAAGTACTGCGGGGGCGCTGCGCAGGGCGCCGCTGTGACTGGTCGCTAGGCCGGCGTCGGCGCGCCGGAGCCGCCGTTGCCCTCACCCGCCGGCCGGATGACGCCGAACTCCTCCGGCTTCTCCAGGACCAGGGCCTCGCGGAGGACCTCCTCCACGAAGTCCACGGGGATGATCTGCAGCGCGCGGCGGATCTTGATGGGGATGTCGCGCAGGTCCTTCTTGTTCCGCCGGGGGATGAGGACGGTCTTGATGCCGGCGCGGTGCGCGGCGAGGACCTTCTCCTTGAGCCCGCCAATGGGCAGCACCCGGCCGCGCAGGGAGATCTCCCCCGTCATCGCCACGTCTCGCCGGACGGGGATGCGGGTGAGGGCCGAAACCAGCGCGGTGCACATGGTCACCCCGGCGGAGGGTCCGTCCTTGGGGATGGCGCCTTCGGGCAGGTGGATGTGCAGGTCGCTGTTCTCGGTGAACTTCTTGTCGATGCCGTACTTGTCCACGCGCGAGCGCACCCAGGAGACGGCCGCCTGCGCGGACTCCTGCATCACCTCGCCCAGCTTGCCGGTGAGGATGAGCTTGCCCTTGCCCGGCATCACCGTGGCCTCGGTGGTGAGCAGTTCGCCGCCCATCTCCGTCCAGGCCAGGCCCATCACGATGCCCACCTGGTCTTCGCGCTCCGCGGTGCCGAAGCGGTAGCGCGGCACGCCGAGGTACTTCATCGCCTGGCGCCTATCCACCAGCACGTCCCTCTTGCCGTGCTTGAGCACGTCACGGGCCACCTTGCGGAACACCGCGCTGATCTCCCGCTCGAGAGAGCGGACGCCGGACTCGCGCGTGTAGCGGTTGATGAGCGTGCGGACCGCCTTGTCGGTGATCTTCACGTCCAACTCCGCGAGCCCGTTCGCCTCCTTCTGCTTGGGGATGAGGTAGCGCCGGGCAATCGACATCTTCTCGGCCTCGGTGTACCCGGCGATGCGGATGACCTCCATGCGGTCCTGCAGGGGGCCGGGGATGCTGTGCATCGTGTTGGCCGTGCAGATGAACATGATCTTCGACAGGTCGTAGTCGAGGTCGAGGTAGTGGTCGTTGAAGGTGGCGTTCTGCTCGGGGTCCAGGACCTCGAGGAGCGCCGCTGACGGATCGCCCCGGAAGTCGGTGGACATCTTGTCGATCTCGTCGAGCAGGAAGACCGGATTGTTCGACCCGGCCTTCTTCAGGGACTGGATGATCTTCCCCGGCATCGCGCCGATGTACGTGCGCCGGTGGCCGCGGATCTCCGCTTCGTCTCGCACGCCGCCCAGGGACAGCCGCACGAACTTCCGGCCGGTGGCGCGGGCAATGGAGCGGGCCAGAGAGGTCTTGCCCACGCCCGGCGGCCCCACGAAGCAGAGGATGGGGCCGCGCAGCTTCTGGACCAACTGCTGCACCGCCAGGTACTCGAGGATGCGCTCCTTGGCGCGCTTGAGGCCGTAGTGGTCTTCGTTGAGGACCTTCTCCGCCTCCACCACGTCGAGCCGGTCCTTGGTCTCCTCGTACCAGGGCAGCGTGATGATCCAGTCGATGTAGTTGCGGACGACGGTGGCCTCCGCGCTCATCGGGCTCATCATCCGGAGCTTCTTCAGCTCCTTCTTGACCTTGAGCG
>CAZQVZ010000139.1:0-13398 GCA_964596895.1 uncultured Myxococcaceae bacterium | reverse complement strand
CGTTGCGGATGAGCTCCATCAGGAGCACCGTCTTGCCGACGCCGGCGCCGCCGAACAGGCCGGTCTTGCCACCGCGGGTGTAGGGGCAGAGCAGGTCGATGACCTTGATGCCGGTCTCGAACATCTGCACCGAGGTGTTCTGCTCCACGAACTTCGGGGGCTCGCGGTGGATGGGGTAGTACTTGTCCGCCTTCACCGGGCCCTGCTCGTCCACCGGGGCGCCGACGACGTTCATGATGCGCCCGAGCGTGGCCTTGCCCACCGGCACCTGGATGGGGGCGCCGGTGTTGGTGACCACCTGCCCGCGGGCGAGGCCTTCGGTGGAGTCCATGGCGATGCAGCGGGCGGTGTTCTCACCGAGGTGCTGCGCCACTTCGACGGTGAGGTTGTCCTTCTCGTCCGAGACGTTCGCGTTGGTCACCGTCAGCGCGGTGAGGATTTCGGGGAGCGCGCCGGGGGGGAACTCCACGTCCACCACCGGTCCCAAAACCTGAGTAATGCGCCCGGGTACGTGTGCCGTTGCCATCTTCTGTACGTCCTTCCAGGGGGGTCGGAAAAAGCGCGCGCAACCTAGCGATGGGGGGTGGGTGGGTCAAGGACGTAAGTCACTGGCCCCACGCAGGAAAATGGAGGTCTTTCAGCGGGTGCGCCCGCGCCCCGGCGGGACGCCCAGTGGGGTGTCCGCGACCTCTTCGAGCGCCTGGGCCACCGCGCCCACTTCGGAGGTCAGCCGCTCCAGCTCCTGGCGCACCAGCTCGTCCTCGACAGGGGCCGCGCCGCCGCCGGTGCTGCGGGCCTTCACCACCTGGGTGTAGAGCGTCTCCAGGGACCAGGCGAGCCGGACCTGTTCGGCCTCCAGGCGGTTGGCGTGGGACTCCAGCGCCGCCCGCTCCCTGCGCTGGTCATCCATGGCCTGCAGCGCCGCGCCCAGCCGCTCCTTCGTGACCGGGTCCGTCTCCGCGTCGCGCCTCGTGGCGAGCACCGCCCGCTCGGACTCCAGCCGGTCGCGCCCATCCTTCGCCAATTCGCGCAGCTTCTTCTCGCGCTCGGCGAGCGCGTGGCAGCTCTTGCGGATGGACTCCACCGTCTCGTTGGGGCGGGCCACCATGGCGCGCATGGCCTCGGAGCCTTCGGCGAACTCCTTGAGGAGCAGCTGGGCCACCTCGTCCACCCGCTTGAGCCGCTCTCGGGCAGGGTCCGGAGGGCCACCGACGAGCTCGTCCGGCAGGAGGCCGAGCTCCTTCTCCAGGCGGGCAATCTCTCCTTTGGCCCCGAGCTGGCTGACCCCACCGATGGCGAGCCCGAGCGCCACGAAGACCAGCCACCACGGCCCCAGGAACGACATCACCACCATGACCACGGCGATGAGGATCATCACGCCACCGCCCGCGGGGGACTTCTCCCGGAGCTGCTCGAGCTTGCGCTCCTTCTTGCGCCGCCTGCGCTCCTGCCGCTCCCGCTCCCGCCTCTGCGTGGGGGACTCGCCGTCACCGGCCCAGCGCTCGAGCTCCTGGGCGCCTGTCGACAGGGCCTTGCCCAGCGCCTCCTGGATGCGGCGGACACCTTCTTCGAGGGTGGGGGGACGCTCGCTCATGTTCGGCTCGAACATAAGCCTCGCCGAAGCGCCCGGCGACGCGAATCACCGGACCTGTACGAGCGGCTGCAATTCTTCCCTCATGGCTTCTATCTGCGCCCGGACCTCGGCCTTGAGGCTCGGCACGTCCGCGCGGGTCATCCCAGCGGTGGAGATGGGGGTGCCCACCTTCACGAGCCCCTTCGACTTCGCGAACACCCAGGAGCCCTTCGGCAGGGCGCGCCGGGTGCCCGCGACCGCGAGCGGCAGCACGTCGGCACCTTTGTCGATGGCGAGGCGGAAGGCGCCGTCCTTGAACTCGCCCAACTCGCCGGTCTTCGAGCGGGTGCCTTCGGGGAAGATGCACACCGGCATCCCCTTCTCCAGCCACTCGCCGCAACGCTCCAGCGCCTCTGAGCCCGCGCCCCGCTCCCCGCGCCGCACCGGAATGTCGCCGGCGAGCTTCATCCCCCAGCCCACGAACGGGACCTTGAACAGCGAGGCCTTGGCCAGCCACTTCATCTCCCACGGCAGGTGCGAGATGAGGAACACGTCCGCGTTGGACTCGTGGTTGGCCACCACCACCGTGGGCCGGTCCAGCCTCTTCGGGAAGTCACCGTGGATGGCGAAGTTCCAGAAGGGAGAAACCCTGGCGGCGGCCACCGCCTCCAGCCGGAAGAAGCGGCCGGCGTAGCGGCGCTGCTTGTCGAACGCGCGGGTGAGGACGAACAGGGGCGCCTGGACGAAGAAGCCGCCCACGGACACGCCGAGGATCTGTCCCCACTTGAGGGCGGAGAGAACGCGTCGCACGTGCGCGTCTTACACCGGATCTCCACTACGCTGCGCGGCATGTACCGGTGGACGTGGGCGACAGAGCTGGAGGTGCGGCTGGCGCGCATCGCCGACCGCGTGGCCGCGCTCCGTCGGTCCCGGCTGTCCAGGGCCGGGCTCGAGAGCCTGCGTCAGCGGTTTCGCATCCACCACACACGCTGACGCTGGCGGAGACCCGAGCGGTCGTGCAGGACGGCATCACCATCGCCGGCAAGAGCCTTCGGGAGCACGTCGAGGTGGTGAACCTCGCGGAGGCGGTGGATTGGGTGGAGGGGCTGGCGAAGGCGGAAGGTTCCTTCACGGAGCGGACGCTGCTGGACCTCCACGCACTGTGATGCGCGGCATCGCCGAGAGGTCGCCGGGGGCGTGGCGGCGGAACTCCGTGAGGATCTCAGGCAGTGAGCACGTGCCACCTTCAGGGCTGAAGGTCCCGGAGGAGATCGACCGGTTCCTGCGCTGGATGAACGAGGACGCCCCGGCAGCTCCGCTCGTACGTGCCGCGCTGGCGCATGGTGCCTTCGAGCACCTCCACCCTTTCCAGGACGGCAATGGCCGAACGGGAAGGTTGCTCGCGAACCTCATCCTGCTTCGAGGCGGTTACCCGGTGGTCGTCCTGCGCAAGGAGGACCCGGCGCGGTACGACGAGGCGCTCCGGGCAGCGGACGGCGGCGACGCAACCGAGCTCTTGACCCAGTTCTGCGAAGCGATGGAGCGCAGGCTCGGCGAATACGAGCGGATACAGGCGGACCGGGAGGCGCGCGAGCCGGAGGTTCAGTTGCTCGCGGACAAGCCGCGGGCGGCGGAGAAGGAGAAGGCCGTCGCACTCGAACTGACGGCTGACGAAGCGCTTGTGCTCTTCGAGCTCCTGTCGAGGACCAGGCGGAAGAACGGGCGCTGTGGAACCTCGAAGCGCTGCCGCAACGCGTGTCGGTGGAGCCTTTCCGGCCGACCTACGGCGAGCCTCTACGTGCAGCGCGGGAGCGCCTGCGGGACGAGCGGTAGGTCTGCGCACCAGCTTTGAACCGGCGTGCGGTTCATCTTCGGGCCTGGAGCGGAAATCCGCCGCGGCGCAGCTACTTGAGCGCCTCGGCGCCCGAGACGATCTCCATCAGCTCCTTGGTGATCGCCGCCTGGCGGGTGCGGTTGTAGAAGAGCGTCAGCCGCCCAATCATGTCCGAGGCGTTGCTCGTCGCGTTGTCCATGGCGCTCATGCGCGCGCCATGTTCGGACGCCACCGACTCCAGCAGCGCCCGGTAGATGCGGATGGCAATGGCCTGGGGCAGAAGCCGCTCCAGGACCTCTTCGCGGCCCGGCTCGAACTCGAACTCCGCGGTGGCCGCGGCGTTCGCCTGGGCCTGGGTCTGCGCCTCGGTGGGCTGGATGGGCAGCACCGGGCTCACCACCACCTGCTGCGAGATGGCGGAGAGGAACTCGTTGTAGACGACGTAGACCGCGTCCGTCTGCCCGTCCAAAAAGCGCTGGGTGACCGCCTGGGCCACCTCCGACGCGGTCTGGAAGTTCACCCGCGAGTAGAGCCCCGGGTAGTCCTGGAGGATCTCCACGTCCCGCTTCTTGAAGAAGTCGTTCACCTTGCGGCCGATGGTGACCAACCGCACCGCTTCGTACTGGCCGCGGGTCTCGAGGAGGAAGCGGTTCACCCGCCGGATGATGTTGGAGTTGAAGCCGCCGGCGAGCCCGCGGTCCGAGGACAGCACGACCAGGTCCACCCGCTTCACCGGGCGCGCCACGAGCAGCGGGTTGGTGGTGCCCTCCGCGCGCGAGGCCAGCTCCCCAATCATCTGATCCAGCGCCTGCGCGTAGGGGCGGGCGGCGGTGATGGCGTCCTGCGCCTTCCGGAGCTTGGCGGCGGCAACCATCTTCATCGCCTTGGTGATCTGCTGGGTGTTCTTCACCGAGCGGATGCGCTTGCGGATGTCGCGGAGGGAAGCCATGGCGCGCGCCTTAACGCGCAACAGGCCCCGGTTGTCAATGACGACTGCGGTCTGGACCACTGCCGCCCGGGGCACGGTGGCCCCCGTCGCCGGTCCGTGTTCAGGTGGGGCTGCACCATGGCCCGGTCTGCTCGTCGCCTGATCCGCCGCGCCCTCCTGGCGCTGGTGCTGGTCCCGCCGTTCGCGGTCATCGCCGCGTCGGGGTACGTGGACCTGCGCTACCGGTGGCGGATCCACCCACCCTCCGAAATCCCCGAGGCCCCGGTGGCGCTGGTCTTCGGCGCGGGGCTCTCCGCGGGCGGCGAACCCTCCCCCATCCTCCGGCAGCGGGTGGAGACGGCGATGTCGCTGTACCGCCAGGGGAAGGTGCGCAAGCTGCTGGTCTCCGGCGACAACACCGACCCCTTCCACGACGAGACCAAGGCGATGCGGCGCTACGCCATCGACCGGGGGCTGCCGGCCGAAGACGTGGTCGGTGACTATGCAGGCGTCTCCACCTGGGACACCTGCTACCGGGCGAAGGAGATCTTCGGCGTGGAGCGGGCGGTGCTGGTGACGCAGGGCTTCCACCTGCCGCGCGCGCTGTTCATGGCCAACGCCCTGGGCATCGACGCGCACGGGGTGGCGGCGGACGCAGACGCGCGGCGGGTCACCCGCTACGGGTTCCGGGAGTTCCTCGCCCGCGCGCATGCGGTGTGGATGGTGTTCAAGCGCCCCCAGGCGGAGATCATGGGTCCACCGGAGCCGCTGTTCGGCGCAGCCCGGAAGGCGCCGCCGGTGACGCGGACGGAGTGAGAGGGCCCTCAGGCGCGCCCTCAGCCCGGCCCTCCTCCAGCGGGAGTGGCAGCGCGCTCGGCTGCCCTGCGGCCGGCGGACGGAGACGTTGCCCCGGCCGGATGGCGGACGAATCTTGAGGTCATGGCGAACAAAGAGAACGACGACGTGACCCGGGAGCTGACCGGGGCTGAGGCGAAGCGCGCGGACGCGGCGGCGGGCAGCGCGGGGAACGGCGCGTCTCCGTGGGGCGCGGACCGGAGCGGCATCCGGGGCGAGCCCGAGTTCGAGGACGAGTACCACCTCGAAGGGGACCCTTCCTCGCCGCGGGACATTGCCCCGGACAAGTTCGAGCAGGGCTTCTCCGACCCCAACGAAGAAGACCGCGAGCGCGACTACACCGCCCGGCCGCGAGACGACGTCCGGCCCATTGGCGCGGACCTGCTCCCCTCCGACGACGAGGGTGCGCGGGAGTAGTCCGCCCGTCGCACGGCTGCCGGGCCTGGCATCTGCCTGCGCAGCGCCACCCCCAATCACTTCGGCTGGAGGGAGCCATTCCTCGGCAGCCGGACCTCGAAGGTGGTGCCCGCTTCGTCCTCGGACGTCAGCGAGACGGAGCCCCCGTGCGCGTCCACGATGTTGCGGACGATGTACAGCCCCAGCCCCACGCTGCGGGTGGCGGCGTCCACTTCGGTGGTGGCGCGGGTCATGGGCTGGAAGAGCGAGGGGAAGAGCGCTCTGGGGATGGCCGGCCCGCCGTTGTGGACCCTCAGCACCACCTCGTCCGCGTCTCCGGCGACCGAGACCTCCACCCCCTCGTCCTCGGGGCTGTACTTGATGGCGTTGGTGACGAGGTTCAACACCACCTGCCCGAGCCGGTCGGTGTCCCACAGCCCTTCGCCCCCGCCTTCGAAGGACGCGGTGACGCGCCTGCCCGGGTGGGCGGCCTCCACCTCCTCGAGGACGCCGCGCACCACGCCGTGCAGGTCGGTGGGGCGCAGGTCCACGGGGATGCCGCCGCCGAGCCTCGCCTGGGTGAAGTCCAGCAGGTCCTTCACCAGCCGAATGGCCCGCTCCGCCGAGGACTGGATGCGCACCACGCTCTTGAGCGGCCGCGGCCCCAGCTCCTCGGAGCGCAGGAGCGCGCTGGTGGAGAGCAGGATGGCGCTGAGCGGGTTGCGCAGGTCGTGGCTGACGATGCCGATGAGCTGCTTCTCGAAGTCCGCCCGCTGCCGCGTCTCCTCTTGCTGCCTGCCCACCTCGAGGAGGAGCTGCCGGGCCGCGTACTGGCGGTTTCTCGCCCGGAGCGCGGCCCGCATCGCAGTGACGAGCGTGGCGATGTGCGCCGGCCGTTCGATGAAGGTGACGTTCCCGAGGATGTCCAGCATCTGCTGCAGCCGCGCCGGCGCCATGCGGGTGTTCGCCGGACTGGCGAAGATGACGATGGGCAGGTCCGACCACTGCGGCTGTTTGGCGAGCGCCCCGGACAGGCAGCGCAGCGCGTGCGGGGTCAGCGCCTCCTCGGAGATCAGCAGCGCGCCCGCCCCGTCTTCGATGGCGCGGCAGGCGGAGAGGATGTCCCCCTGCGCTTCGGCCACGAAGCCGGCGCGGGAGAGGGCCTCCGACGCCAGGGTGGAGTCCCTCCCGGTGGGGGTGAGGATGAGCAGCCGCTGCTCCAGCGCGCGACGCTCCATCAGCCCTGCTCGGAGAGCAGCCTCTCCCCGGCTCCGCTGTACGACGGGACCCCGCTCAAGATGCCCTGGAACTCGGTCAACGGCGGGCCCACGCGCAGGCCCTGCGGGCCGAGCTGGAACTCGCGGATGGAGTCTTCGTGCGTGCCGATGCGCTTCTTCACCACCGAGATCGCCTTGCGCACCCGCCCGCCGGCCTCGAAGAACCGGAAGAGCACCACCGTGTCCGCCAGGTAGGTCACGTCCACCGGAGACAGCGGCACCCCCACCAGCCCGTGCTGCGCCACCACCAGGATGGTCGTCACCCCTCGCTGGGCGAGGTAGCTGAGCAATTCGTGCATCTGCACCACGAGGTGCTGCTCGTTGGGCATGGACATCAGGTAGCCGTTGAGGCTGTCGATGACGATGACCTTCGCCCCGTCCCCTTCCACCGCCTCCCTCACCGCGTGGGCGAACTCACCCGGGGACATCTCCGCGGGGTCCACCTGGCGGATGGAGACCTTCCCGCTCTCCGCCGCCTCGCGCAGGTCGATGCCGATGCCGGCCGACCGGTCGAACACCGTGTTCACGTTCTCGTCGAAGGAGAAGACCGCGGTCCGGATGTCCCGCTCGCAGGCCGCCTTCACGTACTGCGTGGCGAGGCTGGACTTGCCGCAGCCCGCGGGGCCGAGCAACAAGGTGCTGGTCCCGGTGGCGACGCCGCCGCCCAGAAGCGCGTCGAGATCCGCGACGCCGCTGGGGAGGACGTCCCGCTCGAAGGGCTCGTGGTGCTCCGCCGCCACCAGCCGGGGGAACACCTGAAGGCCGCCGTGGACGATGGAGTAGTCGTGCCGTCCGCTGCGGAACGGTACCCCGCGCAGCTTCGAGACCTCCAGCCAGCGGCGGCTGGCCCCGAAGTCTGGAGACTTCCGCTCCAGGATGATGACGCCGTGGGCGATGCTGTGGAGCTGCAGGTCACCGCGCTCGGCCGTCCCGTCGTCGAGGAAGAGCACGGTGCTGCTGCGCCCGCCGAAGAACTGCTTGAGGGCCAGAATCTGCCGGCGGTAGCGCAAGGATTCGCCTGCCAGAAGGCGCAGCTCGGAGAGCGAGTCGAACACGATGCGGACGGGCTTGGTGCGCTCCACCAGGTCCAGCACGCGGGACGTCGTCTCGTGCAGCTCCACCTCCGCGGGGTGGAAGAGCGTGTTCTGCGCCTGCACCTCCAGCATGTCCTCGAGCGAGGCCAGCTGGTGCAGCGGGATGCCGCTGATGTCCCAGCCGTGTGAGACTGCGACGGCGCGCAGCTCCTCTTCGGTCTCGGAGAGGGTGACGTAGAGCCCGGGCTCTCCCAGGCGCACGCCCTCCAGCAGGAACTGCAGCCCCAGGGTGGTCTTCCCGGTGCCCGGCTCCCCCTGCACCAGGTAGATGCGCCGGCGCGGGAGCCCGCCCCGCAGAATGTCGTCCAGCCCGGCGATGCCGGTGGCCGCGAGCGGTGTTCCAGAGTGGGTCATGCACCCTCTTTCTCCATCGCCCTTCGCCCGGTGCCCAGCTTGTGACGAACCCATTGGCCATGAAGGCAACAGATGGCCCGTGGGGGACGGTCAAGAACGTGTGGCGCGCTACCTTCTGCGGATGGCCCGTAGCCCCCATCACCAGGGAGACACCAGCCTCCACGGCAGCGCGCCGGACACGCACCCGTGCGCGTTGCTGCTCATCGACGTCATCAACCCCTTCGACTTCCCCGAGGCGGACGACCTGTTGGCGCAGGCGGTCCCGGCGGCGCAGCGGCTGGCCGCGCTCAAGCAGCGGGCGAAGGCGGCGAAGGTCCCGGTGGTCTACGTGAACGACAACTTCGGCAAGTGGCGCAGCGACTTCCACCGGGTGGTCAGCGAAGCCGAAGCGGAGGGCTCGAAGGGGCGGGAGGTGGCGCGGCTTCTGCGCCCCGAGCAGGACGACTACTTCGTCCTCAAGCCCATGCACTCCGGGTTCTACGACTCGGCGCTGGAGCTGCTCTTGCGGAAGCTGGACGCGCGGCAGCTGGTGATGGCGGGCTTCGCCGGGAACATCTGCGTGCTCTTCACCGCCAACGACGCGTACCTGCGGGACTTCAAGGTCTTCGCGCCGGAGGACTGCTCCGCCTCCAACACCGAGGCGGACAACCGGTTCGCCTTCGCCCAGATGCGCAAGGTGCTCAAGGCGCAGACCGCCGCGTCCACGGCGCTGCGCTTTGACGGCGACGGGGTCCACGCCGCGTCCGGGGAGGCCGGGAGCGCGCGCTGAAATCCCGCTACTTCTTCTTCGGAGAGGAGCCCTTCGCTCCGTTGTAGGTGCGGATGACGTCATTGGAGAGGTCATGCTTCTGCTTCGCGAAGATGACGCCGCTCTCCTGCTTCTCCAGCACGTAGTCGAACCCTTCGCGCTCGGCGATCTGCGCAACCACGCTGTCGATCTTCGCGACGATGGGCTCCATCTCCTGCTGCTCGCGCCGCGCCGCCTCCGCGCGGTAGGCCTCCCAGCGCTGCGCCAGCTCGTAGACCTTCTGCTGCAGCGCCGTGTGCTTCTGGAGGCGGGCCTCCTCCGAGAGCAGGGCCTCCTGCTTGTCGATGGTCTCCTTCTCCTTCCTGAGGGCCGCCTGGTCGGACTCAATCTCCTTCTGCTTCTCCTCCAGCCACTTCTGCAGGCGCGCCCTGGCGGCCTTGCCGTCGTTCACCTCGAGGAGGATCCGCTGGTAGTCCAGGTAGCCGACCTTCAGCTCCTCGGCGGAGGCCGCGGGCGGGAGGGCGAGGGCAACGGCGGCGGCGATGGCCGCGAGAGCTGGGCGACGGGACATGCAGGGGGCTCCTCGAGGGTGAGGCCCCGGCGTTAACAGATGACGGGGGGCCGAACCACCGTGGCGTCGCGCGGCGCGGATTGCGCGCGCCTGCCCGCTCGGCTCGGGGGCGTCAGCCCGCAGCGACAGCGGGGAATCGCTGCTTGCGGCGGTCGAGCAGGAACGTCTGCATCACCCCCTTGCCCTTGACGTGCAGGGGCTCGCGGGGCGCGCCGTCGAACTGCGCCTGGATGAGGGCCCAGGTCTGCGCGCTCACCGTCACCTTGCCGGGCACGCCGTGGGACTCCATCCGGCTGGCGGTGTTCACGGCGTCGCCCCACAGGTCGTAGATGAACTTCCGCCGGCCGATGACGCCGGCCACCACCGGACCGCTGTGCAGCCCCACGCGCAGGGTCAAGGGCACCCCGAAGTGCGCACCCAGCCCCTCCACTTGTTCCAGCATCTCCAGGGCCATGTCGGCCGCCGCGAGCGCATGGTCCGGGTCCGCCTGTGGCGCGCCGGCCACCGCCATGTAGCAGTCGCCGATGGTCTTGATCTTCTCCAGACCGTGCCTTTCGGCGAGCGCGTCGAAGCGGGTGAAGATCTCGTCCAGCATGGCCACCAGCGCCGCTGCGGGGACTTGCTGAGAGAGCGGCGTGAAGTCCACCAGGTCCGCGAAGAGGATGGTCGTGTGGGGGTGATGGTCCGCGATGGCGCCGCGGCTCTCCTTCAGCCTCGCGGCGATGCTCGGCGGGAGCACGTTCAAGAGGAGGGATTCGGACCGGCGGCGCTCTACGTCGAGCCGCTCCTCGGCGCGGAAGTGCTCGCTGCGCAGGTGGTGCACGCTGAAGAGGATGGCCGCCAGGCTGAGCGCGAGGTTCACGAGGTACACGTGCGCGTGGAGCGTGGGCGGCAAGAGCAGCGAGGGCCCCAGCGGCGTCGTACCGGGGATGAGCCGGTACCAGATGTACCAGCCGGCGAGCTGCGATGCGGCCAACAGCGCCAGAGGGAGAATCCAGCGGCGCTGCGCGCGGGACAACATTCCGAAGGGCACCACCATCACGAAGAAGAGGTGGAGGTAGACGCCCCGCTCCCACTCCAGCACCGCCATGAAGCTCGCCACGTGGAGGTTCCCGGTGAGGATGATGAGCAGCCGGGCGAGGCCTCTGCGTCCGCGCTCGTGCATCAACCCCAGGCCCAGATAGGCGGAGAAGAAGAGGACGCCGGAGGTAAGCGAATACGCCCGCAGGTTGGGCTCGGCGACAGCGCCCAGGAACGCCACGCAGACGGTGGTCCCCAACGCCAGCGCGAGCGTCACCCGGCTGAGGCGAGACGCCTTCTGCTCGTCGTGGTGAGCGCCCACCAGCGCCTGAAGGGGCCCGGCCAGAGCGGCGGTGTTGTCCTCTGTCGGTGGCGGCACCGGCGGATTGTGCGTGATGGGTCGCTCCCGGAACAACCTCCGGTCCTCAAGGCGCGGACACCCCCCCGGACACCCCGCCCGAGACGATGAAGGTCATCACCGCGCCCGCCTCCACCGGGAGCGGGACGACGGCGGTTCTGGGCACGATGAGCAGCTGCCCCGCGAAGTTGTAGGCCTGCGGCAGGTACACCGCGACGTCCTCCGGCAGCCCGAGCGCCTCCAGCGAGTCTCGGGTCACGAAGCCCAGGGCGCGCGCGGTCGAGCCTGCGCCCAGGGTCACCAGCACCGGCCGGTCGAACCGCCGCTTCTCTCCCGCCACCGCGCCCATCAGGTCCTTCACGGCGCCGTGCAGGAGCTTCACCAGCGGCAACCGCTCCAACACCGACTCGAAGGCCGACAGCAGACGACGCAGGAGGAAGCTGGAGAGCAAGAAGCCCAACAGCGTCACCGACACCACCACCACCAACAGCCCCGCCCCCGGGACCGGCAGCGCCAGCCAGCCGTCCACGGTGAGGAAGACCCAGACGAGCACGTAGAGCGGAACGGCGATGGGGACGAGGAAGACCAGCCCCTGCAGGAAGTAAGACGCGAGCCTCTTCATGTCCGAAGCGTAGAGCAGCGCGACCCCGGCCCGGAGCCTCGTGGTGCTCGGCCCGCCGTGACCTCCGCTGACGCGACGGCGCCTCCGGTCAGGTCGCGGACGCGCCACGGCGGCCCGCGCGGCCCCCCCGTTGCTCGCCCTGGGTTACTTGTCCTGGATGAAGTTGAGCTGGGTGATGGGCTCGGTGACCTCCGAGCGCAACACCGCCTCCGGGCTCTCCTCGAAGCAGCCCGCGGTCAGCCGCGGGGAGGGCACCGACAAGGCCCCAATCCCCAGCGGGTCCGGCTGCACCACGAACGTCTCCAGCCGCCGGCTGGTGTAGTTGGTTTGGCAGCCGTGTTCCCAGTCATCCTCTGACAGCCGTGTCAGGGTCAGCGTCACGTCTGGCACGTCCGGGTGGGTGAGCGTGGCCTGCGCCCTGGACTCGGGCACCACCAGCCGCAGCGCTTCGAGACCGCTCCCCTCCGGCGCGAGCATCAGCCGGTAGGTTCCCGGCTGCAACGTGGAGTCTTGTTCACCACACCCGAAGCAGAGCACCACGGTCACGGCCAGCGTCAGTCGCATCATTGGGAATCCCTCCTGGAGGCTGCATCAGCAAGTCGCCTGCCACCTGCGCGCCACCGTGCGGGCCCCTGCCGCCGTCGGCCACTTCGCGTCCATTGGCCCCTGCAGACCGGCGGTGGGCGGCGAAGCAGAAGACCCAGCCGGCCCCGTGGCGCGGGCACCCGCGCGCTCTCGCTGGTCAGCCGCGCGGGCTCCCCGCCGGTTCTCCCGTCGTGACGTACAGAACGGCGGTTTTCGGGTGGAGAACGGGCTTCTGTACGTCACCTCGGGAAGGTTCGGTCCTCGGGCGGTCAGAGTGGCCGTCTAGAGTCCCATCGTCGTGGCGTTGGGGGTGGCGGATGGTGGACGGGCGGGTCAGGGAGGCGGCGTATGTCCTCGCGCAAGCGCAGCGGTGGTTGCTCCGGCGCGGCCAACTGTTGAAGCTCGGGTTCGACGAAGACGAGCTTCGCCGGTGGCGGAAGCGGGGCGCGCGGGTGCCGCTGCTTCCTGAGATCTACCGGCTCAGCGTGCACCCTGAGAGCTGGGAGCAGTACGTGCTCGCGGCGGGATGGTGGGGCGGCACCGGTTCTGCCGTGTGCGGCGAGACAGCCGCCGCGCTGCATGGCCTCAGCCGCTATGCCCGAAGCGGACCGGTTCACCTGAGTATCCCCGGGACAACCCATCTGCCGAAGGGGCGGGGCTTCGAGTTGGTGCTCCACACGCGCAGGCCACTGAGCGCATGGGACATGCAGGAGCGGGACGGCCTCGTCTTCACCCGCATCGAGCGCACGCTGCTCGACCTGGCACCCACGCTGGCCCTGACGCAGCTCGACGCGCTCGTGGACGAGTGCCTGGAGAGGGGGCTCACCCACGCGAGCCGCCTGCGTGCTTGCTTCAAGCGGCTCAAGAGCAGGGGCAGGAAGGGCGTGGAGCAGTATGGCCGCCTCCTGGAGTTGCGCCGCGACACCCTGCTCCGCACCGACAGCCCCATGGAGACCTGCTACTTGAAGCTGTTCGCGGACTTGAAGCTGGAGATCCCCACGCCCCGCCATTGGGTCTCCGAGGGCGCCATCCACTATCGGCTCGACCTGGCGTACGTACACCTGAAGGTGGGGGTCGAGATCGACTCGCGCGAACACCACGACGGCTGGCAAAGGCGCCTCTCCGACATGGCCCGCCAGAATCACCTCGTCTCCTGGGGCTGGCGGATCCTCCGGTTCAGCCA
>CAZQVZ010000138.1:8864-13432 GCA_964596895.1 uncultured Myxococcaceae bacterium | reverse complement strand
GTGTGGTGGCGGCCGGTGAAGTAGTGGCTCGCGTAGCAGCGCAGGTAGTTCCCGTCCGGGCCGAAGTGGTTGTAGACGGCGTCCACCAGCACGGCGAGGCCCTCCCGGTGCGCAGCATCGATGAGCTTTCGCAGGCCTTCGGGGCCGCCGTAGCTGTGCTGCGGCGCGTTCAGGGTCACCCCGTCGTAGCCCCAGTTCCGGGTGCCCGGGAAGCTGTGCAGAGGCATCAACTCCAGGGCGGTGATGCCGTCTTCGCGCAGCGACTTGAGCCGGGGGATGAGCGCGGTGAACGTGCCCTCCGGGGTGGCGGTGCCCACGTGCACCTCGTAGATGACGAGGTCCTCCATGGAGAGGCCGCGCCAGTCACCATCGGTCCAGTCGAACGCGTCGTCGACGAGCTGGGAGGGCCCGTGCACGCCCAGAGGCTGCGCGCGGGACCAGGGATCCGGGAACGGCCCTTCGCCGTCGATGCGGTACTTGTAGAGGAAGCCCGGGCCCGCGCCGGGCAGGTGGGTGGAGAAGAAGCCGCCGGGCTCCTTGTTGAGGACGTGCGAACGCAGCGGCGCCCCGTCCGGCGCGTGCTCCACCAGCTCCAGCTTCCCGTGCTCCGGCGCCCACACCCGGAACCTGGCGCCGCCGTTCTCATCCAGCCACGCGCCCAGAGGGCCGACTGCTTCCTTCGAAGACATGGCCGCTCCATCTCACGGCGTCGGGCGGCTTTGGCCGGGGATGTGGGGTCTTCGTCTGGTGGTGGAAGCGACGCCTGCGTCGCCTTCCTTGAGGTCCCCCAGTGCCGCGGCAATGATTCGTCGCCTATGCGCCAACTCGGGAAGCAGTCCCTCACCTTCGTGCTGGTCACCTTCCTGCTCGCGGCAGCTCCGGCGGCGGCGCAGGAGCGCATCGGCTTCGGGCTGGAGCCGTGGCTGGAGGGCGCCGGCATGTCCGGCGAGACCTCCATCCAGAACGCGACCTTCGACGAGTCCTTCGACTACGGCTCTTTGGGCCTCACCGCCATGGCGTGGATGCTCTTCCAGGCGAAGGAGCGCTTCCGCGCAGGCCCGGCGGTGCGCGTCTACGGCAACTACCGCGCGCGCGGGAACAACGACTTCCACTTCGGCTTCCTCTCCGAGGCGCTCTTCCTCGGCGAATACTCCCTGCACGCCGCCGAGAAGTTCGACGCCATCTTCGGCTTCCGCCTCGGCGTGCCGGTGCTCTTCCCCGGCGGGGACCTGCGAGACGAAGTCAACCGCCTGCGCCGCGACGACGTGAGCGTCTCCACGCTCCCGCGCTTCGGGTTCCTGGCGGGCGGCACGGTGGGGACGCGCAGAAAGATGACCGACAAGATCTGGCTGCGCGCGGACCTCACCGGCCAGTACGAGCAGCTCATCCTCTTCACCACCAACCGCGTCATCGACGACCTGCGCTTCCGCAAGTCCTGGCGCACCCACAGTGTGCGCGTGGGGCTGCAGTTGGGCGCGGAGCTGGGTCTTTAGCGCCCTGCTTCCCCACACCCCTCCGCTGTTAGCCTCGCTCCTCGCTCCCCGGGGGCATCCCTTATGAGAAGCGTCCCATTCCTCCTCCTTCCGGCGGTGCTGCTGCTGTCTGGCTGCCCGAAGGAACCTCCCTACGATCCCGCCCACCCCGCGAAGGGGCCAGGTGCCCTGGTGGGCAACGACGGCCCCATCACCGACGGCAACTTCCGCGGCGGGAATGACACCCTGCCCCAGCCGCGCGCGGCGACGCCGCCGGATGACTCCCGGCCGCCGGACTGCGGACCTGACTGCGTGGCCTACTGCGACGCTGCGGGCCTTCAGAACCCGGTCAACCGCGGGCTCTGTCAAAGTCTGTGGGGCGTGGGGCTCTCGCACCGGCCCATCGATCACGCCGAGGCCTGCCGGCGCCTCTTCATCGATCTGGTGGGGGAGGTCCCTTCGGCGGATGAGATGGCGCAGACCTGCACCGGAGACTTTGGCGCCACCGTCAAGCGGCTCATCAGCGACGACCGCTTCGTCTTCATCCAGCAGCGGAAGATGGCGGACGAGCTCCTCTATGCGAACGAGGTCGTGAGCCTGCAGGCCATCTGGGACATGGACGAATTGGCGGGCAAGGTCTACCGCGGCCACGTCCCCTGGGATCTCTTTGCGGCGGTGACCAGCACCCACGCGGTGCTCACGCGCAGACACGCGGACGCGCGGGACACGGTGGAGGCGCTGTACCGCCATTTCCTCGGGCGGCCGCCCTTCGAGAACGAGCGGGCGGACATGGCGCGCCTCTACAACGTCTGGCACCGCGGCTACTACGACCACCCGCAGCTCAACCTGCGCATGCCGGACGCGTACCTGCGCTTCCCCTGCCTGACCGAAGAGGGCGAGGTGGACCCGGACCGCAAGGGCGAGTGCACCAGCGTCCTGTGGGGCTACGAAGAGCTCATCTACCAGCCGGACTTCCGCGCCACCCGCGACCCGCAGGCCCGAAGGCTCGTGATGTGGAGCGGCCTGATGAAGCCGGAGGAGTGGCAGCGCTCGCAGGTGCCAGGGCGCATCCTCGCGCGGGATCTCGCCTTCTGGGAGCACGCGGTGGACAGGGTGCTGCGGCAGTACCTCGGCTACGACCTGTCGCAGGTGGTGCCGGAGGTCCGCCAGGAGTTGGTGCGGTACCTGCTCGAGAACGAAGGCGACATCCGGTCGGTGCACTTCGCCGTCGCCACCTCGGCGGCGTACCTCCAGTCCCACGCGGGGCAGGGCAGCGCCGCCTACCGCTGGACCTGGGGACCCATGAAGCAGGTGGACGCGGAGGTGTGGATTGACTCCCTGGCCCGCCGCACCGGCTACACCGCGGGCGCCTGCGACCACCGCCTGAGCCAGCCGGAGGCGCTGCTGCGCGCGGGCTCGCTCTCCGCCTACCGGACCCTTCAGCACTCGCGCTGGGGCTTCGACGAAGAGGGGGCGCTGGACACCTCCTATTCGGACGTGGCGCGGACCCTGGGCGGCTGTCCGGACAACGTGGTGGGCGGACGCTTCAAGGTGGTGAGCATCCTCACCACCGCCACCCAGCTGGGCTTCGTGGAGCAACTGTGCAACCCCGCCCAGGACGCCGAGTTCGTCAGCGCGGACGCAGCGGCGCTCCTGCCCTCCGGCGTGGACGCCCGGCGCGCGGTGGACCCGGCCCTGGCCGGTCAAATCGCCGACTTCCAGTACCGCCAGCTGCTCGGCCACGTGCCGTCGGAGGACGAATTGGCGGAGGCCCGAAGCGCCGGCGAGCAGTGCGCGCTCACCCGCTGCTCCGCAGAGCAGTTCGCCCGCCCGCTCTGCTTCGCGCTGCTCACCTCCTCCGAGCTGCTCTTCTACTGAGGACGCCCCGATGACCCGACGAAAGACGATTCGGTTCTCGCGCCGCGGCCTGCTCCAGGGCGCAGGCGCCGCCGCCGCCGCGCTGGCCTTCCCCCACATCTGGGTGCCCAACAAGGCCTACGCCCAGACCGCGGGCAGAGGCGCGGTCAAGCACCTCATCTACATCCGGCTGTCCGGCGGCTTCCGGTTCAGCGCCGCGTTCAACGGGGACGTGGACGCGCAGTTCAACCCCTTCGGGCACTCGAGCCGCAAGGCGCAGGGCACCGAGTGGGGCGCGAGCGAGCTGCTCGAGCGCGCGAACTTCCTGAGCGGAGACGCGGGCGCGAACCTGCGCAGCCTGGGCATGGCCCCGGTGAACGAGTTCACCAACGAGATCTGCGTTTTGCCCTGCGTGGACCACGAGCCGTTCTCCAACCGGGCAGACGGCAACCACGGCACCGGCCTGGAGCGGTTTCTGACCGGCTACGTGGGCGGCGGCACCGCGTTCCTGACCTACCTGAACTGGGGCTTGCGAAGCCGCACCGCCGCGCCCGGCCAGGTGCTCCTGCCGGCCTTCTCGCTGGGGGATGCGACCATGTCCGCGGGCGCGGGCGAATACGCGGCGTTCCGGCCGCCGGTGCTCGAAGGGGAGGGCTTCGGCACCTTCGGGTTCGACGCCGAGGAGTCCCTGCCGCAGTGGGCGGTGGCCATCGCCCGTGGGCGGGACGAACGGCTGCGCCAGCGGCTGCACCCCGACCTGCGCGGGCCGGTGGAGGCCTACCAGCAGACGCGGGATGACACGAAGGCGTACGGAGAGATCTTCCGCAGCGACCTGCTCCGGGTGACCCGCCGCGGCACCCAGAGCGTGGACGGCATCACCAACGCGCAGCTGATGGACATCTTCGGCACCTCCACCGTGGGGCGCAGGGCCGCCCTGGCGATGCGGCTGTTCCACTTCGGGTGTCCGGCGGTCTTCTTCAACGAAGGCGGCTACGACCTGCACTCCGGCGAGCAGAACGGGCTGCCGGGCGCCCTGGAGAACCTGAACCGGCTGGTGAGCGGCCTGCGCGCGGCGCTCAAGCGGATGGAGCACCCCGACGGCGGCAGCTACTGGGACAAGACGTTGGTGGTGCTCGGCAGCGAGTTCGGCCGCTCCACCGGCGGACAGCGCTTCAACTCCGCCGGCGGCAGCGACCACGGCAGCGACAACGCCACCCGGTGGATGTCCATGCCCTTCAT
>CAZQVZ010000138.1:4021-8854 GCA_964596895.1 uncultured Myxococcaceae bacterium | reverse complement strand
AAGGGCGGGCGCTCATTGGGCAGCACCCGGAGAAGCGACCTCAAGGCCGAAGGGCAGGTCTACTCCTACCGGTCGGTGCTCAAGACGATGATGGACCTGTGCGGGGCGGACCACGCGGGCGTGTTCCCCGCGGACGCGCCCTTTGGAGACTTCTTCGCATGAGACACGCGCTCGTCGTCTCGCTTCTGGCCGCGGTGGGCTTCGCCTGTGGCGGGGGCGTCACCGAGAACCCGCCCGGCCGCATCGCCTTCGAGCCGGACCGGCCGGAGGTGCCCGGAGGGGGCGCCGCCACACCGTACACCGGCTCGGACCCGCTGGTGCTCGAAGCGCAGGACCGCTACCGCACCGGGCTCGACCTGCACCGAAAGCTCATCCTTCGTTCGTGCGGCGGCGCCAACGGCGTCTGTCACAACCAGAAGGAGTACCCGGACCTTCACACCGAGGCCACGTTCGCCTCCACCATCGACGCGCCGTGCAACGTGCAGCCCGGCGGCTGGTCCACCGTGTACGACCGCTGCGAGCAGCTGGGAGACCGCTTCCGCTTCACCGACGCCACCTTCAACAACATCGAGGTCGGGTGGGTGGAGTTCGTGAAGGGCGAATACGTGGACCACCGCGCCGAAGGCACCCGCCCCGACGCGGACAGCGCCGGCCTGCACGTGGTGCTCCACTCGCCGCTCCCCAGGGACGCAGGCGACAGGAACGCCACCGCGCTGTTCATCCGCACCTTCGTGAACGCCCAGGGCAACGTGGAGGACCTGCCCTTCGCCAGCTTCCAGACCCGGTGGTGGGTGGTGGGAGACGGCCGGCACCTGGTGGGCGAGGTGCGCGACTACCAGCTCGATCAGATCACCTCGCTGATGGCCTCCGGGATCGTCCAGGGAGACATGAACCGCAACGGCGTGTTTGGCGCTCGCACCGGCAAGGCGGTGCCGCTCATCAAGCCGGGGGCGCCGGAGCAGAGCTACCTGGTGGCGCGGCTGCGCGGTCAGATGGAGGGGGAGCGCATCCCCGGCACCCGCATGCCCCTGGCCAACCAGCCGCCGTCGGTGCCGGACATGGTGGCCCTGATGTGCTTCATCGAAGGGCTCTCCCAGGATGCGGCGAACCGCGATCCCTCGGGCCCCATCGACTATGGCAACTGCTCGTACACCGCAGATCCCCAGGCCCTGAACCTGGTGGGCAACGGCGTCACCTGGCGCGGGCGCGTCCTGCCCATGCTGCAGGCCAACTGCGGCGGCTGCCACGGCGGAGAGAGTCCGCAGGCCGGCCTGGACCTGAACCAGGAGGCGGCGTGGGACCGGCTGATGGAGCCCTCGGCGCAGCGGCCCGCGCTCAAGCTCGTGCAGCCGGGCCAGCCGGACAAGAGCTACCTGTGGCTCAAGGTCGCAGGTGACGGGAGCATCACCGGCCAGAGGATGCCCATCGACCCGCTGGGCGGCGTCCGTGAGCTCGCGCAGGAGGACCTCGACGCGCTGGAGACGTGGATCATCGCCGGCGCGCTCAAGGACGGTTAGTCCTCCTTCTTCTCCTGCTTCAAGGACGCGGAGTTGATGCAGTAGCGCAGCCCCGTGGGCCGCGGCCCGTCTTCGAAGAGGTGACCCAGGTGGCCGCCGCAGCGGCGGCAGCGGACCTCGGTGCGGCTCATCCCGTGGCTGTTGTCCTCCACCGTCTCCACCGCGTCCGGGTCCACCGCCTGGTAGAAGCTCGGCCAGCCGCTGCCGGAGTCGTATTTGGTGGCGGAGTCGAAGAGCACCGCTTCGCACCCGGCGCAGCGGTAGAGCGCGGGGTCATGCGCGTCCACGTAGGCGCCGGTGAACGGCGGTTCGGTGCCCTGCAGGCGGAGCACGCGGTACTGGTCCCCGCTCAGGCGCTTGCGCCACTCCTCGTCGCTGAGCTTCAGCCACTTCTGGTCGTCGGTCATGGGCATACCCTCTCCATAATGGTCAGCCCGAAAACGGGCGACACCCTGAACAGCCTCTATACTCGCCAGCCGCATGGAAGGCCGCCTGGTGCTCAAGGACTGCAGCATCTTCCGCGCAGACGGGCGGGTGCGGGGGAGCATGGCCGTCGTCGTGGAGGGGGAGCGCATCTGCCGCGTCCTCCCGAACGACCAGGCGCCCGTCCTGCCGGGAGACTGGGAGGTCGCTTGCGGGGGCCGGCTGGTGATGCCGGGCCTGGTGGACTGCCACACCCACCTCGTCGGTGAGCAGCTCGTCCCGTCCTCCGGCGCGTTCCTGCTCCGGAATGCGCGCGCCCGCTTCGAGGTGCAGCACCAGCTCGCGCAGGCGTTGACCGCGCCGGAGTTGGAGGCGCTCACGGCCTGGGGCATGGCGCGGGCCCTGCGCGGCGGCGTCACCATGGTGGCCGAACACCTCCAGGCACCGGGGCTCGTGGCCGAAGGGCTGGAGGTCCAGGCGAGAGCGGCGGAGCGGCTCGGGCTCCGGGCGGTGCTCTCCCACGCCACCCATTCAGTGGGCGGCCGGGAGGCGGCGAGCGCCGGGCTCGAGGCCAACGCGGCGTTCGCGCAGGGCCGGCGCACCCATCCGCTGGTGCGCGGCGCGCTGGGCTTCCACTCTTCCTCCACCTGTGATGACGACCTGCTCCGGCGCGTCGGCCGTCTGCGGGAGGAGCTGGGCGTGGGCGCGCACTTCCACCTCGCCGAAAACGAAGACGACCTCACCGCGACGTTCGCGCAGCACGGCCGGCGGGTGGTGGCGCGGCTGGAGGGCTTCGGGCTGGTGGGGCCTGGGCTCGTGGGCTCCTACGCGCGCGCGGTGGACCGCGCCGAGGCGGACCGGCTGGCGAAGTCCCGCACGCTCCTGGCGTTGCATCCGCGCGGAGCGCTGGAGGGCGAGCCAGGCGGCGGGCTCGAGTGCGTGCTCACCCAGCAGCCGATGCTGGGCCTGGGGACCGCCGGGCGCGGCACCCTGTGGCAGGAGTTGTCCGCCGCGTTCGCCAACGCGCTGCAGATAGCCCGGGTGGGCAGGCTGCTGGATCCCGACGGGCTGATGGCGCAGCTGCTCATCTCCGGGCCGGCGGAGCTGTGCTCGATGATCTTCGGCGCGCCCAGCGGCACGGTGGAGGAGGGCGCCCTGGCGGACCTGGTGGTCTACGACCTCGTCCCGCCCGAGGAGTGCCCGGGCGGCGCGGCCGGGCATCTGTTGATGCAGCTCATGGAGGTCCCGTCCGCGTGGACCATCACCGGCGGGCGGGTGGCGGTGCGTGAAGGCCAGCTGGTGGGCGCAGATCACCTGGCCCTGGCGCGTGACGCGGCCCGCGCGGTGGAGTCGGTGTGGAGCCGCGTGGCCCCGCACGAAGCCGGCCCGTGACCCCGGACCTCTCGCGGCGCCTGCGCGAAGCGTGGGACCGGCGCGCTGACCTTCGTGCCGGACCGGCGGGCACCACCGCCTTCCGCGCCTGCAATGCGGAGGCGGACGGTGTCTCCGACGTCACCGTGGACTGGTTCGACGGCGTGGCGGTGCTGAGCCTGTACCGCGCCTTCGACGAGGCCGAGGAGCGGCGCTGCGCGGACGCGGTGGCGGAGGTGATGGGCGCGCGCAGCGTCTATCTCAAGCGGCGCCCGAAGGAGGCGCGGGTGGTCGCCAACGTCGCCAGGGGGGAGGTGGCGCCGCCCTTGCCGCTCGTCGGACCGGAGGTGGAGTCCCTGGTCGCGAAGGAGCACGGGCTGTCCTTCCTCATCCGCCCGGGCCAGGGGCTGCCGGTGGGGCTCTACCTGGACATGCGGCAGGCGCGAGCCTGGCTTGGGGACGAAGGGCATGTACGCGGCAAGACCGTGCTCAACACCTTCGCGTTCACCTGCGCGTTCGGGGTCTACGCGCACGCCGGCGGCGCCTCGCGGGTGGTGAACCTGGACCTGTCACGGCGGGTGCTCGACTGGGGCTGTGAGAATCTACGGCTCAACGGCTTCGAGGCCGATCTTCGGGACCACCTCTCTGGCGACTGCTTCGACTGGCTCTCGCGACTGGCGAAGAAGGGCGAGCGCTTCGACGTGGTGATCCTCGACCCGCCGTCCTTCTCCACCAGCCGGACCGGACGCTTCTCCGCGGCGAAGGACTACCCCAGGCTCGTGGAGTCCGCCGCGCGCGTGGTGGCGGATGGCGGGCTCCTGCTCGCCGCGTGCAACCTCGAGGATCTGCGGCCGGACCGCTTCGCGCGCATGTGCGAGGAGGGGCTGGGCCGGGCAGGGCGGCAGGCACGCCGTGCTCTGGCCCTGGGCGCCTCGCCGGTGGATTTCCCCACGCCCGAAGGCGCAGTGCCGCAGCTCAAGGTGCGCGCGCTCTGGCTCTGAGCAGGGAGCGCGGGCGTAGACTCCTCGCGTGTTGTCCACATCCTTCGCGCTGGTCGTGCTCGCCGCCGCAGGCTTCGGCGCGGCGTGGGTGGCCTACTTTCGCTGGAAGGACCGGGCCCGGCCCGAGCCTCTGTGGCTTCTGGCGGCCACCGTCGGAGGTGGGGCGGCGGCGGTGCTGCTCGCGGCGGTGGGCTACGAGGAGCTGGAGCGGCTGGGGCTCGAGGTCCTCTGGGAGTCGATGGCGGAGGGCTGGGGAGAGGCGCTGGCGGTCGCCGCGCTCATTGGCCTGGTGGAGGAGGCGGCGAAGGCGGTGCCGGTGGTGCTGCTCGCCGTCTTCTGCGCGCGCCACTTCGACGAGTGGCTGGACGGGATGGTGTACGCGGGCTGCTCGGGCATTGGCTTCGCCGTTGCCGAGACGTCTTTGTACGGGTGGGGTGGGTTTGGTGCCCTGGACCTCTGGGCGCGGATCATCGCCGCGCCGTTGACCCATGGGCTCTTCGCCTCACCGCTGGGGCTGGGCA
>CAZQVZ010000138.1:0-4011 GCA_964596895.1 uncultured Myxococcaceae bacterium | reverse complement strand
TCCGCGCTCGGCAGCGCTGCGGCCGTACTCGAGCATCGCGTGCGGCCGGCGGTGGACGTGGCTCCCTTTGGGGGCCATCGCCTCCATCGTTGCGCACGGCGCCTATGACCTCGCCCTGGCGCGGCCCGGCCTGCCCCGGGTGCTGTCCGCAGGGGTCGTCCTGGTGCTGTGGGTGGCGCTGCTGGCCGGGGTGCCGCGCGTGGCGAAGCAGCCCCTAAGGGGCGCGAGGGCTTCGCCCGGCGCCGTGAGCTAGGGGACGCGCTGTGCCTGGTGCACGCCGCCGTTCTGGTGCAGCGTCAGGCTGGTGATCTCACCGCCAGCGTCCTCGTTGAATACGAAGCTCGCGTCCACCACCCGGGAGTGGAAGGCGTTGAGCTCATGCGCGTAGACGCGAAGGCGCGGCTGTCCCGTCCCGCGCACGTACAGCCGCGCGGCCTCGCGGGTGACGTCCAACCCGAACCCGTTGCTCATCCGGTACCGCCCCACGTAGCGCTCGAGCGTGTCTTCGGGGACGGAGAGGGTGGGCCGCAGGGTGAAGGTCGGGTTCTCGCCGCGCCAGAGGCGGACAACGCTGGAGGCCAGCGCCTCGTCGGGGACGGTGGTGGAGTTGGTGAGGATGACCAGCCCAAGGTCGTCGTCCGGGGAGATGAGCGCCATCGCCCGGAAGCCGTGCGTGACGCCACCGTGGCTGACGACGTTCGTGGCAGAGGGCAGCTGGGCGCTGTTGGTCCAGCCGCGGAACCAGCCAAGGCCCATGTCGTATCCGGCCACGGGCGTCGCCGCGTGGCGCAGGTGCGACAGGCGAAGCGGGTCTCCGAAGCCGGCGGGGAGCGCGTCGTCCCGTCCTTCCATGGCGTCCCACTGCGCGCGCACGTACTTCGCCAGATCGCTCGCGGAGGAGGTGATGGCGCCTGCGCCGTGGAGGATGGAGAAGTTGATGGGAGGGACCTCACCGCTCTCCGAGTAGCCGGTGGCGACGTTGGCGGTGGGCGCCGGAGATACGTAGGTGCGCGTCATCCCCAAAGGCAGCAGCACCCGCTCGGTGAGTAGCAGCTCATAGGAGGAGCGGCTCGCGGCGCGCGTAACCAGGTGCCCGAGCACTCCCGCCCCGAGGTTGCTGTACGCCCACTGCGTGCCCGGCTGCGAAGCGAGGGCGGTAGTTCCGAGGTGCGCGAAGAGTTCATCCTCGGTGGCGTTGCCATAGGGCTGGCCCGGATCCGCCGTGCGCAGCGCCTCGGGCTCGCGGGGCAGACCGCTGCGGTGCGTGGCGAGGTGCTCCAGCGTGACCTCCTCGCCCCCAGCGCCTTTGGGGAAGCTGTAGCCGTCGGGCAGGAGCGCTTCGGCGGGGCTCTGCAGGGTCACCGCGCCCTCCACCACCAGTTGGGCGAGCAGGGTGCTGGTGAAGGTCTTGGAAACCGAGCCCACTTCGAAGAGGGTCTGCGCGTCCACTTGCTGCGTGTCTCCGGCCTCCGTCAGCGTACCTCTGATGACGAAGTGATCCGCGTGGGGCCGGACGATGGCGACGGCGATTCCGGGCGTCCACTCCTCGGAGACGAGGAGGTCTGCCCAGGCCTTCACGGTGTCCAACCGCGCCTGCTCGTCGGGGGGGATGACGTAGCCGGCGTCTGGCTCTGGGGTGACCACGCCCGCGTCCGGCGCTGGGAGGGGCGGCTCCCCTTCGGCAGGGCCGCAGGCGGTGAGGCCAGAGAGGAGGAGGAGGGAGAGCAGCGGCCCTGCGAAGCGGGTAAGAGTCATGGTGCGCCCCCTACGAGCAGCCGGCCTGGCGATTGCGCACCCTATCCCAGAAGGGAGGGTGTCCTCGCGCGAGCGTTGAAGCTCGGGGCTTCGAGCCTATTGGTTGGGCCCCTTGACCCTCCCGCTGCGTGAGGCCCTATCGATAGGCGCGGAGGTCGAGACGAGATGTCCCTGACGGTGAGCCGGGTATCGAAGTTGGCGAAGGTGAGCGTGCGAACGTTGCACCACTACGACGAGATGGGTCTGCTCACGCCGTCCGGGCGCTCGGAGGCCGGATACCGTCTGTACGAGGACGCGGACCTCCAGCGGCTGCAGCTCATCCTGTTCTTCAGGGAGCTGGGGTTTCCGCTGGAGGAGGTGAAGCGGATCCTGACGGCGGACGGCTTCGACCTGGAGCGCGCGCTGGCCGAGCAGCGCCGCCTCCTCGCCTCCCAGGCCGACCGCGCCCGAAGGCTCGTCGGTCTGATCGACCGAATGCTGGAGAACCTCCAGGGAGCAATGACCATGGACCACGAGAAGATGTTCGGGGACTTCGACCCCTCGCAGTACGAGGAGGAGGTCAAGGAGCGCTGGGGAAACACCGACGCGTACCGCGAGTCGGCGAAGCGGACCGCGCGCTACGGCCCGAAGGACTGGGCGGCCATCAAGGCGGAGGCGGAGCAGGTGGGCGCGGACCTGGTGGCGCTGATGGACGCTGGCAAGCCGGCGGACTCGGTGGAGGCCATGGACGCAGCGGAGCGCGCAAGGCTGCACATTGGCCGGTGGTTCTACCCGTGCTCCTACGCCATGCACCGCAACCTCGGTGAGCTGTACGTGGACGACGAGCGGTTCACGCAGAACATCGACAAGGCCCGGCCCGGGCTGGCGGTCTTCTGGCGGGATGCGATTCGCGCCAACTGCGCACGCCACGGCGCGGTCTGATGGTGGCAGCATGCGCGGATGCGCACGCTTGCGATGATGATGCTGCTGGCTTCGACTGCGGTGATGGCGAAGCCGGTGAAGAAGCCCGTGACCTATGAGGCGGACGGCACCACCTTCGAAGGGGTGCTCGTCTATGACGACGCGGTGAAGGGTTCGCGGCCGGGGCTCCTCATGGTGCCCAACTGGATGGGCATCAACGAGGAGAACCTGGCCCAGGCGCAGGAGGTGGCGGGGAGGGACTTCGTCCTCTTCGTCGCCGACCTCTACGGCAAGGGCGTGCGCCCGAAGGACCGGACCGAGTCCGCGAAGACGTCCGGCGCGGTGAAGGGCGACCGCAAGCTGATGCGGGCGCGGATGAAGGCGTCGCTGGAGGCGTTCCGGGGCCAGTTCAAGGCGGCGCGGGTGGACCCGAAGCGGGTGGGCGCCATCGGCTTCTGCTTCGGCGGGACGGCGGTGATCGAACTGGCGAAGACCGGGGAGAAGCTGGGCGGCGTCGTCTCCTTCCACGGTGGCCTGGACGCGAAGGCGCCGTGGGACGGCGCGCCGGCCACGCCCATCCTCGGGCTTCACGGCGCGGAGGACCCGGCGGTGAGCGAGGCGGACCTGGACGCCTGGGTCGCGGACCTGCGCGAGAAGAAGGCGGACTGGACGCTGGTTTCCTTCGGCGGCGCGGTGCACAGCTTCACCGACAAGAAGGCCAACGTGCCCGGCCGCAACATGTACGACGCGAAGGTGGCGCGGCGCGCATACGACATGATGCGGGACTTCTTCGCGCAGAGCTTCGAAGCGGCGCGTCAGGGCGCGACGCCGCCGCCCGAATAGCAGGCGCGCAGGGCGAAGATGAGGACCAGGGACAACACGGCGCTGACCGCCAGGCTCCCCGCGCAGCCGAGCTTGTTGGAGAAGAAGACGAACACGCTTCGGCAGATGCGCCCTCTCGCCGCCCGGAGCAAGCGACGAGGCAGGCGGCCGGTCTGTTACCCAACCGCAAACTGCAGGCTATTGTCCGGAACCATCATGGCGGAACAGGCAGCGGCCCGGCGGGGCTCCGGGCGCTTCGGCAAGTACACGCTCATCGACCGCATCGCGGTGGGCGGGATGGCGGAGATCTTCCTCGCGCGGCAGGCGGGTCTGGAGGGCTTCGAGAAGACCATCGTCATCAAGCGCATCCGCCCGCATCTGTCGAAGCAGGCGAACTTCGTGAAGATGTTCCTCAACGAAGCCAAGCTCGCCGCGCAGCTGAACCACCCCAACATCGTGCAGATCTACGACCTGGGGAAGATCGGCGAGAGCTACTTCATCGCCATGGAGTACATCTTCGGCCGCGACATGCGG
>CAZQVZ010000137.1:0-13455 GCA_964596895.1 uncultured Myxococcaceae bacterium | reverse complement strand
GCTGGATCTGGACACTCCAATGTGCTTGGGTTCGCCCCGGCCGAAGAAGGAAACTCGTGCGACCCCACTACATCTCAGTGATTCTGCTCGCCGCGCTCGGCGTGGGCTGCGGGCTGTTCGAGAACGAAGAACCGCAGCCGGTGCCGGAGCCGCGCAAGTGCGTGGGCGGCATCATCCTGGAGGACGGCACCTGCGTCGCGAAGTGTGACGCCTCCAGGTGCCTCCCCGGAAACGTCTGCTTCGAAAACGCATGTACGCCCACCTGCACCTCGCACTTGCAGTGCGCGAAGTACGTCGAGTCCTGTCTCCCGGTAGAGGATGACTCCGGTGAACAGGTGAATCTGTGTCAGGAGGTCCCGTTCATGGAGGTTGGGGATCCCTGCCCGTTCGGCAACGAGTGTGCGGATTTCTGCCTCGGCAACAAGGGCCAGGGTGACCCGAACGCCTACTGCACCGTCGCCTGCAGTGGCGACACGGACTGCCCTGCTGGCTACGAGTGCGGCTGGGCGCGGGACCCTCGCGAGGTATGCGGCACCCAGATTGGCACCAGCCCGGAGTGCGGCCCGGGCATTGCCCCCTGCGTACCCGAAGAGCAGGTCACCCTGGCCAATGGCCTGAAGATGGGCGCGCTCTGCCTGCAGAAGCAGGTGTGTGTGAAGAAGGATGCCTGCGCCGCCTGCGAAACCGACGTGGACTGCTCCTGGGCGCCGAACCTCAAGTGCGCGCAGATTCTGGATGGCAAGCGGTGCCTCGCGGAGTGCTCGAAGAACAGCGACTGCCTGCAGGACAAGACCTGCTCCGCCGGCTACTGCGTGCCGTACGCGGACACCTGCACGCACGGTGGCTATTGCGGACCCTGCCGGAGCGACGTGGACTGCCCTGCGGACATGATCTGCGACACCTTCCACGGCGGGGAGCGGGCGTGTGCACATCCGCCCTCCATTGGCCACTGCGGTGGCGCTCTTGGCCCGTGCCCGGCGAAGGCCAACGGGCAGCCTGGCGCGTGCCTGGGCCCGTACAGCCAGGCACCGTCCGGCTACTGCTCGGCGTCCATTGTCGAAGGCACCGACGAGTTCGGAAACGATTTCCAGTACCAGAGCTGTTACTGACGCCGCAGCAAGGAGAGAAGCCATGACCCCGATTCGCATGATGCTGATGGGCGCCGCCGTTGCGCTCCTTGCGTGTGGCACGGAAGTGAAGGACCCGCCCACGGCGCCGCCGGACGAGCTGGCGCCGGAGTTCGAAGGCGGCGGCATGCCGGTGGGTGACATCACTGCCTATCCCGGCCCGTACGGCGTGGGAGTGGGCTCGGTCATCCACAACTACAAGTTCTTCGGCTACCCGCGGGCCGGGGACGACAAGAGCACCATCCGCGAGATCGTCCTCGCGGACTTCCACAACCCGACTGGGGACGAGACGTGGCCCGCAGGATCGCCCTACGGCGAGGGCCTTCCGAAGCCCAAGGCCCTCATCCTCGACCGTTCGGCGGTGTGGTGCCCGCCGTGCCAGTACGAAGCGAGCGAGGTCATCCCTCAGGTGCGCACCCAGTATGGCGCCGAGGTGGAGTTCCTGGTCACCCTGGATGACGGCCCCACCCGTGGCAAGCGCGCCGTCCAAGGTGACCTCGACTACTGGGTGAATACGTACAACATCAACTACCCGGCGGTGATGGATCCCACCTCGACGCTCTCCGCCATCGTCGGGGTGGACGCGTACCCGGGCAACGTGCTGGTCCGCACCAAGGACATGAAGATCATCCACCAGGAGGCGGGCGTTCCGCAGGCTGCGTTCTGGGGCATGGTGGACGCCGTTCTGGCCGGGCAGAAGATCCCCCAGGTGGACTGAGGCAATCCCGGTCCTACCGAGGACCCAGCGGAGTCCACCCCGTGGACCCGCCCCGCCCGCTCCGTGAAGGCCCTTTCCGGCAGGAGGTCCCTGCTGGTCCCGGGGTCCCACTGGGCGGGCGTCTTCGTTCCGGAACGGTGGTGCATGAGGCACGGGTCGTGGCTGATGGCGCTGGGAGCGACGCTGGGGGCGCTGCCGGTCCTCGCAGAGGACGCGCGCGCCCTGTTCCTGATGGAGCTTGGGGACACGCCGGTGGGCACGGTGGAGCTGCGGCTCGAAGACGCGGGGACGAAGTACCGCTACACGTCCACGCACCTGTTCACCCGCGAGAGCGCGAAGCACCGGCGGGTCCGGACCGTGGCGCTGCCCGCTCCGTCCCCTGACCCCGCGCCTCACCCCGGCCCTCACTCCCGCCCTCACCCCGGGGGAGAGGGGGGCTTGCCGGAGTCGTGGGTTTTATGGCGCGGGCCGCATGACCCAGGCTGCGTGCGGGTGCGCTCCGAGTTGGAGAAGAGGGAGGGCGCGTTGTGCGTGGAGGCGCGCCGTGGGAACGCCTTCGCGGGGACGCTCCACGGCAAGCGGTTCGATGCGCTGCTCGGCGCGGACGGCGCGCTCTTCTCCTTCCGGCTCGGGCGGATGAAGCTGTCCCGCGTGGACGGGCGGGTCTCCGTGCGGCCGCCGCCAGACCTCTTCGCGGAGGGCTTTGCCATCTCGGGAGGTGGCGAAGGCGCGCTGACCCTGCAACCGCCCGCTGCGGCGCCGGTGACGCGCAGGCTTCGTCCGTGGACCTCGGAGGCGGCGGCGCGGGCGCTGGCCCGGGAGGTCCACGCCTCGTTCCCGCAGAAGGAGCCCTCCCCCGCGGACTTCGAACCGGATGAAGCCGCTCAGAGCGCGAGCTGTCTTGGCCATGCGCGCCGGTTCATCGCCCGGGCGAAGGCGCAGGGCCTGGACGCAGCGCTGGTGCAGGGGCTGCACGCGCAGCCCGGAGAAGCCCGCGCCTTTCCGCACGCGTGGGTGCGCGTCCGGCTGCCGGACCGCAGGCTCCTGGAGCTCGACCCCACCCTGCAGGTGCCGGTGACCCAGACCACGCACCTGGCGTTGCCGCCCTCCGTGTGGCCGGACCTGCTCTCGGAGGAGCGGGGGGTGACGCGCGGCCACGAGCGGTGATGCTAAGAGGGCGCCATGCGACCCCTCGCTGCTCCCTTCAGCGCGATCATGGCGCTCTGGCTGCTCGGAGGCTGCCCGCAGCCCATCCTGGAGGACCCCGGGTCCGGGGGTGACGGAGGCGCAAGCGACGGCTCGGTGCATACCGGCGGGGGCTGCACCATGGACCCGCTCCACCCGGTGCGGGTGCCCTCTCCGGCGGGGCTCGACGGCTTCATCGACATCCGGGAGCTGGCGTTCGACGAGCACGGCAACCTGTGGGTGCTCGACCGCGAGTGGACCGGGGCCGCGTGGACCGGTTCGGTGGTGGTGCTCTCTCCGGCGCCGGAGCACGCGCTGTTGCGCAGCTTCGGCCGGGGAGAACTGGGGAGGGTGCAGGACTTCGCGCTCACGCCCGGGGGCGGGCCGCTGTTCGTGTTGTCCTTCCACCCGGACGCGTTCGAAGACCCGTGGGTCCGGCGCTACGGGCGAGACGGCGTCTTCCAGGCACAGCTCACCCTGGACCTGCAGTCGGCCGCGTGGGCCATCACGGCGGACGCGCAGGGAAAGCTCTACTCCGCGGACGCGCAGCTCATCCGCTACACCGCGGACGGCGACTTCGAGGCCGCCTTCGGGTCGCACGGCTCTGGGACCGGTCAACTGGGCTGGCCGCATGACCTGGTGAGCGCGCCCGACGGGAGCCTCTGGGTGGCGGACCTCGCGCGGAACAACGTGCAGCACTACGACACCACCACCGGCCAGCAGATCACCGAGTTCGGCGGAAAGGGGCCGGGGGACGGCTTCTTCGACGACGGCGCCGAGCAGGGGGTGAAGTGGGGCCCATCCCGGCTCGCGCGGGATGCAGACGGGAACCTCTACGCCAACGACCCCTGGTCTTCGCGCGTGCAGAAGTTCTCGTCGGACGGGCTCTTCCGCGCCCAGTTCGAGTTCGGGGGTCCCCAGAACATCGGCGCGCTGGCGGTGGAGCCCTCGTCCGGCCGGCTGTACGTGGCGCGGAAGAACGCCATCGACATCCTGTGCCCGCTTCGGCCCTGACGGGTACTTCTGGCGGGCTCCGGTCGCAAGGGGCACACTCGGGGCGAAGCGACGCGCAGCGGCTTGCCGGAAGCTCCTGCGCAGTCGTCAGGGTGCGACGTGGCTGCGCGAAAGAAGCTGGGCGAAATCCTTTTGGAGATGGGGGCCATCGACCCGCTCCAACTGCAGTCTGCGCTCGGCTACCAGCAGCAGTGGGGCGTGCCGCTCGGCAAGGCCGTGGTGGACAAGCACTTCTGCTCTTCCGACGACGTGCTCCGCGCGCTCTCCCTGCAGACGGGGCTGCCGGTGGCGCGGCTGGACGGAGAGACGCTGGACTCGCGGCTGGCGAGCGTGGTCCCCCTGCGCACCGCAGAGCGGATGCGGGTGGTGCCGCTGAGGCTGGAGGGCAAGCGCAAGGAGGTGCTGGTCATCGCCATTGGCGCGCCGGCGGACCTCGCCACCCTGGACGCGGTGCAGTCGGTGAGCGGGAAGCAGCGCATCGTCGCCCACGTCGCGCACGACGAGGAGATAGAGCGCGCCATCGGCCGGATGTACTACGGCAAGCTCCCCGAGAAGCAGCCGCGGCCCGCGGTGGAGCCGCTGGTGAAGGCGGCGGTGGTGGACGAGACCGAGTTCGAGCTCGAGGCCGCCGAAGAGCCGAAGGCGCCGCCCAGGCCTCCCCGGCCGGTGCTCCTCTACGGCTGGCACGAGGCCTCGGTGAAGGCGCTCAAGCTCTTGCTGGAGCGGGCGAACCTCCCCGCGGAGGCCCTGGGCGAGGAGTCTTTGGACGCGGTGACGCCCGAGGACATCCTCATCACCACCACCCTGGCGCTGCAGACCGCGCTGCCCTCCAACCACCGGGTGCGCGCGCGGCTCATCATCTGCGGCGTGCGGGATGACGTGGACGTGCCCGGGGCGAAGGCGCTCGGCGCGCGGGTCTACCTGCGGCCGCCCTTCACCACCGAGCAGCTGCAGGGCGCGGTTCAGCGCTGCCTGTCGTAGGCGGCGCGGTCCCGGTCCAGCGCGTACCAGGCCCACAGGGCCAGCGTGAAGACCCCGACGGCGGCGAAGCCCTCCAGGAGGCGGCCTGTGTCGCGCAGGTGCACCGCCAGCCCCACCGCGGCGAGCGCGAAGGTCCCGGTGGTCGCGTGCTTCCAGACCGCGACGTGGGTCCAGCACCACGCCGCCAGCACCCCCAGCCCGGCGGCGACGGCGAGCACACACAGGTGCTCCGCGCCCCCGAAGGCGCGCGGGACCCGATACGCGGCGACGAGCCAGAGCACCGCCAGGGTCCCGCAGGCGAAGGTCGCCGCCCCGGCCAACGCCGACCGGCGGAAGGGGACGGCGGGGGGGCGCGCAGGGCGCCTGCGTGAAGGACGGGCAGGCGCTGCGGTGGTGGGCTCGCGCCGGGCGCGCAGGACCTCCCCGGCGAGCGCGCGCGCCTCGTCGGCGAAGTCACCGGCGGAGATCATGTGCTCGAGGTTCGCGTCAGGCAGCGTCTGTAGGCGCTCGCGGAGCTTCTTCACGTCCACGGGGCGGATGAGAGCGCGGACGGGCACCGGCGGCGTTGATCCGCGTCACGCCAGGCCCCCGTCACGGGCCTCAGCTCAGGGCGCCTGGGGGTCGAACTCCTCGCGCCTCCGCGGCGCGTGGGGGAGCTGCTCGTCGAGCGACTGGCGGTAGCGGGTGCAGCCGCGGATGAACTGGGGCCAGTCCGGGACCTCGGGCTGCGGGTCCGTCTTCTCCGGCAGAAGGCCCCACAGGGCGGGGTGATGCCAGCACAGCGCGTGCATCGAGGTGTCTCGGTGCGCGCGGATTCCTTCGCGCAGGCGCTTCACTTCGGTGATGAGCGCTTCGCGCGAGAGCGCGTCCAGGTCTTCGTCCATGTGGACGACTCTAGGACGCGGCGCCCGCTTCCACTGGCGGGTGCCGGCGCAGGTGGTCCAGCACGTCGTCGAGGTGACGCCACACGCGGACCTCGTGGTGGATGACCTCCTCCACCACCCCTTCCGCAGAGAGGATGAAGGTCACCCGCCGGTCAATCTCCAGCACCGGCCAGAGGACGCCGTACTGCCGTCCAATCGCCTTGCGCTCGTCACCGAGCAGCGTGAAGCGGATGTTCTCCCGCTCCGCGAACTCGCACTGGCGCTGGACGGTGTCCACCGAGATGCCCACCAGCTCCGCGCCGAGCTCCCGGATGACCTCGTGGTTGTCCCGGAACGCCCGGTTCTCGATGGTGCAGCCGAGCGTGAAGGCCTTCGGGAAGAAGAAGAGCACCACCCGCCTGCCCCGGAGCGCCGACAGCCGGAAGGTGTTCCCCTCGCAGTCCACGGCACTGAAGTCTGGCGCGAGGTCACCGGGCTTGAGCATGGGCGGTCACTCGAACGGGATGCAGGACACCTTCATTCCCGGTTCAATCTGGAGCAGCTCCTTCGCCTTCGCGGGCAGCATGGCGGTGCGGTCATCGAGCCGGACCTGGCAGCGCACGGCGCGGAAGCGGTTCTTGCCGGACGGCCGCTCCACCGAGACCAGCATCTCGTCCGCCTGCAGCTCGAGGTCCTCGGGGTGGACCTTCGCGGTGCGGAAGCGGCGCATCAGGGTGATGTCATCCGCGCGGGCCTCGAAGTGGGGGCCGCCGTCGAACGGGTCGATGCGCTCCACGTACCGGAACCCGATGCGCTCCAGCATCCGGCGCACGCCGCTGGTCTCCTGGCCCACTTCGCCCAGGACCTCCTGCGCCTTCTTCGGCAGCAGGGTGGCGTAGAGGTCCACGGGCGGGAACAGCTCCTTGATGAACTCCTTGTTCTTCCGGGAGAGGAGATCCGCCTGCTGGTAGGTGAGCCCCGTGAACTTCGCGCCAATGGCCTCCCACAGGTGCGAGCGGCCATCCGGCATCAGCGGCGGCAGGAGCTCCGCGAGGATCTTCTGCCGGAAGAGCTTGCGGTGCGCGCCGATGAAGAGGAACCGCACGTAGGAGAGCTGCTTGCCCGGCTTCTCCGGACCGCTCCGGTAGGGCGGGTCCACCACCAGGCCGCCAATCTCGGTGGGGCCTTCGTAGTTGTAGCCAATGGAGAGCACCGGGTGCTTCTGGTGCACGTCCAGGGACGCCGAATAGTGCTCGCGCTCGGAGACGTCGAAGAAGATGTGCGGGGCCTCGCGCGTGCCGTGCTGCGCGATGATCATGCTGGTGCCGATGATGAGGTCGTTGCGAACGTCCTCGAGCACGAAGAGGTACTCGCGCTCGAACGGGTTCTTCACCCGCCCGGCGAAGCTGCGCACCGACTTGTCTATCAACGCCGTCAGCGCCGACTCGTCGTTCGGCAGGTTCATGGTGTTGAGGACCGCGGCCAGCCTCTTCAGGCCGGGCAGGTCGCTCTTGGTGACGTCGCGCAGAAGGAGCATGGGGAGCGCCGTGGGGCCGGGCACCATACACCACCCCACCTGCCCGGGAAGGCGAACCCGCCGCCCCCGTCCAGGGGCGACGTTGGCGAGCCGAGAGGGCGGGCCTGGCCTTGCGGAGGCGTCTATTTCGGGCATCTTGCCCGGCCATGGCGAAGCTCAAGGCGGTCCTGATTGGCGGTACGGGCTACGGCGGCGCGGAGATCCTGCGGCGGCTCCTCTTCCATCCCGGCGTGGAGGTGGCGCGCGTCACCGCGGTCGACAACATCGGCAAGAAGGTGGGGGAGGTGCACTTCAACCTCGCCGGGCTGGCGGGGGAGTTGACCTTCCAGCAGCTCTCGCCGGCCGAGGCCGTGGCGGGCATGGACGTGGCGTTCCTCGCCATGCCCCACAAGACCACCGCCAAGGTGGTGCTGGAGATCCTCTCCTCCGGCGTACGCATCGTGGACCTGTCCGGAGACTTCCGCCTGCGTGACCCCCAGCAGTACGCGACGTTCTACGGCGTCGAGCACCCGAAGCCGGACATGCTCACCCAGGGCGACTTCGTGTACGGCATGCCGGAGCTGCAGCGGGACGCCATCCGCAAGGCGAAGTACGTGGCCAGCCCCGGCTGCTTCGCGACCACCATCGCGCTCGGGCTGTTCCCGCTGGCGCGGGGCGGCAAGCTCGAGGGGCCCGTGCACACGGTGGCGGCGACGGGCTCGTCCGGGAGCGGCGCCAACCCCCAGCTCACCACCCACCACCCGCTGCGCGCCGTGAACCTGCGCACCTACAAGCCGCTCGAGCACCAGCACGTCCCGGAGATCGTGCAGACGCTGAAGGCCGCGGGCGCAGGCGACATCGACCTCGAGTTCGTGCCGGTGTCCGCGCCCTTGCCGCGCGGCATCTTCGCCACGTCCTTCGTGCACGTCCCGGCTTCGACGACGAAGGAGGAATTGGACGCGCTCTGGAAGCAGTGCTGGAAGGACGAGCCCTTCGTCCGCTACGTCCAGGGGCGCCAGCCGGAGGTGGTGGGCGTGGCGCACTCCAACTACGTGGAGACCGGGTTCGCGCTGGGCCCGGTGACGGGCGACACCCGCCGGGTGGTCTGCTTCTCCGCCGCGGACAACCTGGTGAAGGGCGGCGCCGGGCAGGCCATCCAGAGCTTCCACGTGAGGATGGGCTTCGACGAGCGCACCACGCTCGCCGAGCCGGGCCTGTGGCCGTGAGGCGTCCGTGAGCGCGCTCGACGCGGCGAAGGGGCGCTGGTTCGTGGTGAAGATTGGCGGGGAGCTGGCGCAGGACCGGCCGAAGTTGGCGCGCGTCATGGGCCGGGCGGTCCGCAGCTTCCTGGACGCAGGCGTGAAGGTTTGCGTGGTGCACGGCGGGGGGCCGCAGGCGACGGAGCTGACGAAGCGGCTCGGCCTTCAGCCGAAGATGGTGGGCGGCCGGCGCGTCACCGACGAGGCCACTCTCGAGGTGGTGAAGATGACGCTCGCGGGGCAGGTGGCGGTGGACGTGGCCTCTGCGATGCGGATGGCGGGCGTGCCGGCCCTGTGCACGTCCGGGGTGTCCGCGGGGCTGGTGGAGGCGACGAAGCGGCCGCCCCGGGTCGTCGCTGGTGGAGGTCCGGACCCCGTGGACTTCGGGCTGGTGGGAGACGTGGCCAGCGTGGACACCGAAGCGCTGGAGCGGCTCGCGCAGGCGGGCTTCGTGCCGGTGTTGAGCTCTCTGGCGGGTGACGCCGCGGGGAGGGTCTTCAACATCAACGCGGACACCGTGGCCACCCGCCTCGCCGCGCAGCTTCGGGCGGCGCGGCTGTTCCTCGTCTCGAATGTGCCCGGCGTCCTGCGGGACAAGGAGGACCGCACCACGCGCATCCCCACGCTCACCCCTTCCGAGGCGCGCGCGCAGATTGAGTCCGGCGTCATCGTGGGGGGGATGATCCCCAAGGTGGAGGAGAGCCTGGAGATGCTGGAGGCGGGCATCGACGCCATCCACATCGTGGGGCTGGACCCGGAGGACGCGCTGGTGAGGGAGGCCGCGAACCCCGGCAGCGCAGGGACCGCCTTTCAACGCTGAGCGGGTCAGAACCCGTAGTCGCCGCTCTCCACCTTGCGGAGCTTGCCGTCCACGAAGGTGACCTTCTGCATGAAGTTGCTCCGGCCGAAGTTGAAGACCCACTCTTCGATGGTGCGGACCACCGCGGTCTCCTGGCTCACCTCGTAGGCAGCGCCCCCGCTCTTCACCTTCGTGCGCTCAATCACCGTGCGGACGTCCCTGGAGAGCGGCTCCCCGCACTTGAGGAGGGTCTCCGCCCTGGAGCTGCCTTCGCTCACGAGCTTCGAGCCGCAGCGCAAGGAGGACGCTTCGGCGCTGAGCGGGACGAGCAGGAGCAGCGAGAGCAGGAGGAGCGGGAGCGCGCGCATGGGCGCCCCAGACGAAGCCGCCCGCTGAATATTCAAAGCGGCCAAAGGCCCGTCCTCACTCCTCTTTTTCGGCGCGTTCGGGGACGGTGAAGCGGCCCACCTCCACGCTGTGGTTCGGGACGGACTGGCCCGCGGCATCCAGGGCCCTCACCCGGCTGCGGTCTCCGCGCGCGTGCCACAGCCCGACGAGCACCCGCCACTCCCCGGGCGGGTAGTCCAGAGCGTTCACGCCGAACACGTCCTGGAGCAGGACGTCCCGCGGCGCGTTCTTGAAGAACCACGTCCCGGCGATGACGTCGTGGTCCGCGACCCTGGTGGTGTCATCCGGCCCCTTGAGGTGGACGAACACGCTCACCGAGTGCGGCGCCCGGCCGGTCACCCGCCAGTACAGGGCGAGGCGCAGCCGCCCCTCTTCATCCGGTTGCGCTGGGACCCATGCGCCTTCGAGCTGCGTGTTGACCGCGGGGAACGAGGCCCGCCCGGAGGTGGCCCCGTCAGGCAGCGCGGGCACTTCGATGGCCGAGCCGTCGGGGTTGCGCAAGTCCGGCGGCAACCGGGGCTCCCTCCACGCCAGCGCCACCACGGCCCAGGCCAACAGCGGCAGGAGCGCTCCGGCGAGCGGCCACGCGGGGTGCGTCAGGCGGCCGCGCCTTCGCGCCCCTGCGAGCACGGCCAGCGCCCCGAAGGCGAGCACGGTCACCAGCGCGCCGCCCACCGCAGAGCGCGGCCAGAAGGAGAGGACCACGCGGTGGGTGCCCTCCGGGAGCGCCACCGCCAGAAGGCCGTCGCGGCGCTTCACCTCGCCCACGTTGGTCCGCCAACCCGGGTGCCAGTTCCCGTTCAGCACCAGGTCCACCGGCGAGCGCGCCTTCACCTCGACCACCAGCCGGTTGGGCGACCAGTGCAGGCGCTCTGCGGTGCCCGCGGATGGGTCGGACAGGTACTCCTCGGCCGCCAGGTCGCCCCGGAGCGCGGGGCTCATCGGCACCGGGTAGGCCTCGCCGCAGTTGATGGAGCCGCGGTTCATCGCCACGAAGTGGCTCTGCACCCACCGGTTGCCCCGCGCCTGCGCGAAGGGCTGGTCCACCTTCGCAGGCATCTCCCGCAGCTGGGCGCGGCGGGAGATGCGCTCGAAGTTCCACAGCGACATCCCCACGCCCACAAGGCCCACGACGACCAGCGCGGGCACGGCCCACCGCCAAAGGGGACCGCGTCCGCGCAGCGCCCGCGCGGCGACGAAGCTCACCGCCGCCAGCTCCACCAGGTAGACCGCGCCGGGGAGCAGGAAGCGCTCCGGGTAGCGCAGCGTGGAGAACACCGGCAGCTCACGCAGCGCCGCGAAGACCGAGGGCGTGGCGGCGTAGCCGGTGGCCAGCCACACCGCGAGCCCGGTCAGCACCGCCGGTGCGATGGCGCGGCGGGAGAAGACCGCGCCCCCGCACAAGAGCAGCGCGGCCGGACCGACGAAGAAGATGCCGGTGCGTCCCTGGTTCGCGCCGGGCAGGGGCGCGGGCGCGAGCGTCATCCGGATGACGTCGAGGATGTGGTTGGACGGCCGGCCGGCCATCACCCGCGGCGCGCTCTCCAGCACGTCGAGGATGGGCCAGAGCCGGTACGCGCTCGCCGCCACCGCGAAGAGCGCCGCCGCGCCGAGGAAGGTCACCGCGCGCAGGCGCCAGGCCTCCGGTGGGGCCTGTGGCGCCCGGGGCGGTTGGAGGAGGCAGCGCACCCCTTCGAGCGCGACGAAGAGCGCGCACAAGGGCACCGGGTAGGTCCCACCGAAGCCGATCATGAAGGCGAAGCCGCTCGCCACGAGCGCCACGCCGGACAGCCTGCCCTGTGCCGCGCGGGCGGTGCCGTACAGCAGCCAGGGCATCAGCAGGAAGCCGAAGAAGTTGATCCACCCGAGCGTCCACGAGATGGCGATGTAGCCGCTGAGCGCGAACAGCGGCGCGGCCAGCAGCGGCCCCCAGAGTCCCCGATGCCGGAGCCGCGCGTAGCGGAAGGCGCCCTCCATCCCCAACACGAGGAACGCGAAGAGCAGGAACGGCTCGGCGCGGCGCGCGCCCAGGAGCGTGGAGAGCAGCACCGTGGGCGCGCCCACCCGCGTCTGCGGGTTGCCCAGCGCGTACATGCCGCCGCAGGCCCAGGGGTTCCACAGCGGCAACTGCCCGTGCGCCCGCAGGGTGCGGACGGCGACGTCCTCGTAGTTCTGCAGCAGGTGGGCGTCGCGGAAGTCGTTGAGCGCGCCGGCCTTCGACAAGGGCTGCCAGGAGGCGATGAGGGCCAGCGCCGCGAACAGGGCCAGGCGGGGCCCGCTCGCGCGGGCGATGCGGCGGAGGGGCGCGAGGAGCCGGGCGGGGAAGGTCGTCATCGGTCGCGCGGGGGGCTTCAGTCGTAGAACGGACGCGGCTTGGCCGGCGCGGAGGCCGCGCTTCGGGGCGGCGTGACCGTGTGGCGGCGGAGGTCCTCGTCGATGGCGCGCCAGATGTCCGTCTCATGGGCGCCGCGCCGGTTGGCTTCGTCCCGCACCCAGCTGCGCTCGGCGTTGGCGGTGTCGTCGTCCTGCGACCAGCGGTCGAACGGGAAGCTCTGCTGGGACTTCTTTCGCCACCCAGGCTCGGCGCGCGCAGCGGCCCGCCCCACGTCTCGCAGCTCCTGCGCCGTCAGGCGGCGCGGCGCCGGCGGGCCGGCGACGAGCGCGGCGCGCAGGAGCGCGAAGAGCACCAGCCCACAAAAGAGGGCCCAGCCTGCGCCTTCGAAGCGCCGGGGTGGACGCCCGCCGCCAGGCTTGCGTTTCATGCGGATGGTGCCCCTCCCACTCGCCCGGCCCGCGAGGACCGCGGAGGGTACTACAGGCGCGTGATGCGCCGGCGGGTGTCGCGGAAGAAGGCCGGTGGGGGGCTTCGCGGACGACCTGAAGTCGCTGCCTCCGTGCGCTTGAAGCGGGTGTACGCGCCCCGGCTCGCGCCGTAGGGTTCCGGGCATGTCCTCCGGTCCTCGCGCGGTGCTCTTCGACATGGATGGCGTCCTCGTCCGCTCCGAGGAGGTCTGGTTCCGCGTGGTGGAAGAGGCGGGGAGACACTTCCGCGGCAGCCCCGTCACCCGCGAGGAGTTCCTCCCTACCTTCGGCCAGGGCACCGCCGCGGACGTCACGGTGTTCCGGCTCGGGTGCACGGCGGCGGAGTTGGACGCGTTCTATCTGGAGCGCTTCCCCGCGCACGCGGAGGAGATCTGGGTGGACCCGGATGCAGCCCACGTCCTGCGAGACCTCCGCGCCCGCGGCCTGCAGACGGGACTGGTCACCAACACGGTGCGCAAGCTGGCGGACTACATCCTTCGGGCGGCAGGCCTGGAGGGCCTTCTGGACTCGGTGAGCTGCGCGGACATGGTGGCGCGCGCCAAGCCGGCGCCGGACCTGGTGGTGCATGGCCTGACGCAATTGGGCCGGACCGCCAGGGAGGCGTGGCTGGTGGGGGACTCCCGCTACGACCGCGAGGCCGCGAAGGCCGCAGGCGTCCACTTCGTCGGCTACGGGCTGGACGGGGACGCGCGGGTGGACGCGCTGCGCGCGCTGCTCGGCCTGCTTCCCTGACGGCCAGTCGACCGACCGCGGGGAGGCTTC
>CAZQVZ010000136.1:0-13481 GCA_964596895.1 uncultured Myxococcaceae bacterium | reverse complement strand
GTCGCCTGGGCGGTGGCGCGCGGCGCCATCAAGGCGGTGTCGAAGCTGGTGGGCGGGACGGCGACGGCGGTGGCGCCGGGCTGGCAGCCGGGTGAGGCGTACCTGACGGGCCGCGCGGAGGATGCCGCCCAGGGTGAGGGTGAGCGCGCGCCGCAGGAGAAGCTGGCCGAGCTGCAGGCCGAAGTGGACGCCCAGCGGCGCGACGAGCCGTAGCGCAGTCGTCGAGGACCGAAGCTGTCCGCGATGGGGCCTACGACTCCGGCGTGACTTCACCCGGAAAGACAAGGAGCCATCGCATGTCCGTCGTCCTGTATCACCACCCCTTCTCTCGCGCCGCGGGCACCCTCTGGATGCTCGAGGAGGTCGGCGTCGACTACGAGCTGCGGTTCGTCGACATCCTCGCGGGCGAGCAGAAGGCGCCCGAGCTCCTCGCGCTCAACCCGATGGGGAAGCTGCCGATTCTCGTCGATGGTGACGCCGTCATCACGGAGTCCTGCGCCGTCGGCCTCTACCTCGCTGACCGCTACGCGCTGGGGCGCCTGAGCCCCCGGCTCGACCATCCGGCGCGCGGCTCGTACCTTCGCTGGGCGTGCTTCTCCCCGTCGGTCATCGAGCCCGGCGTCATGGCCAGGAAGGAGCGCTGGACGTTCCCCGAAGGATCCGCGGGCTGGGGCAGCTACGAGGCGATGATCCAGGCGATGGAGGCCGCGGTCGCCCGCGGACCGTTCCTCCTCGGCGACCAGTTCTCCATGGCCGACGTGATCTTCGGCGGCACGGTGCGGTACCTCACCACCTTCGGGCTCCTCGAGGCGCGGCCAGCCTTCAGCGCCTACCTCGAGCGGATCACGGCGCGGCCTGCCTTTCAGCGCGCCGCGGCGCGAAACGAAGAGGTGCGCAAGGCGCGGGGCATCACGATGCCCGGGTGAGTCGAAGTTCAACGAATCGTGAACAAGTAGCCGCGCGCCGCCCGGCCGAAGCGCTACGCCGGTTCGCCAATGCGAGCCATCGCTCTCTGGCTGGGCGTCACCGTTCCCGGGACGCCAACGCTCCCGCCTGAGGTCCGGTGGGTTCTCCACCTGCTCCGGCACTCGAGCGCCTCCAACATGAAGGCGTGCATCGACTGGCCGCTGCCCTCGAGCACGGGCGGTGCTCCGGCGCTGCATGGGTTCTGGGACCCGGCGACGCGTCCGACAACACGGCGATCGGACGTAGACCGCGGCCCAACCATTCGCTGCGCGCGGCTGCCCGGTTTGACGTGCGAGCCGTCGGGGCCGTAGCCCTTGCAGGCGCAGGAGCCCGCCGGCGCGCTCAGGTCATGGCGACTACGGCGTGGCCTGGCGCGGTGGCGCGCACACCGCATCAATCCCCGCTACGCAGCCAGGGGGGAGCACGTCCAGGCCCACCGCGCCGCGCCCCTGGAGGGCGCCGGACTGGACCAGGCGATCCAGCAGCCAACGCTCCGACTCCGACAGGTCGGCGGGCGTGTCGACGCGACGGCCATGGTCCACGAGGTCGCCCAGCATGGAGACGGCGAACGCGGCCTCCACCACCAACCGCTCAGCGCGGACGCTCGCGCCGAGCCGAACGACGTAGGCGGCGAGGTCCGCATCCCGCAGGCGCACGGCGGTATCGAACAGGAGGACCGCGATGTGGTGCCGGAAGTGGCCCGCGTCCCACGGAAACGAGTACACGGGCTGGTTGATGCCCTGGAAGGCACTGCCCAGCTCGTCGCGGACCTTCTGGGGCAAGCTGTCCTGGGCGAGCAGCGCGCGCGCCATCGCCGCGCCGAGACGCGCGAAGATCTGCGCGTCCGGCTGAGACTCCAGGGACGCGAGGAACTCAGAGACGGACGCATCCTTCGAAGCCCGCGCGCTCACCCCGAGCCCAATCAACTGCGCGCAGCGAACCATCTCTTCGGATTCGTCCTGCGCCCGCCTCTTCAAGAGCACCGTCGTCTGCTGCGCGTGTTCGGGCAGCATGGCCAGCACCACCGCCGAAGCGGCGCGCGTCCCGCCATCTGCCGCGTCGAGCCCGAGCGCCAGCGCGTCGTATGCGGCGAGCACCGCGTCATGGAGCCGTGCCGCCAGCGGCTGTGTGCTGGCGGAGGGCCGCAGCCCAGCCGTGAGGTGCCGGCCGTGGTTGCCGCCCGATGCAAGATCCGCGACGAGGCGCAGGACGTACTCGCGGCCAGGGTGGCTGACGCACGCCAGCCGCAAGAGGAACGGCAGCGCCAGCTCGCTGACCGGCTCGAGCTCACCGTGAGGGGTGAGGCGGTGCAAGAGCTCCGGCAGGGCCTCATCCAGTCGGGCGTCGTCCGCGAGGCCGCGTAGGAGCTCCGGGATCGGAAATCCTCCCGTCACAGCGGGCCATTCCACAGCATCGAGCGTCTCGAAGATGTCGTCCTGCTCTGCCATGTTCGCTCCCCCGTTCGACGCCCTTCTATTCCTCATGAGAACGCAGCGTCAAAATGGTTCACCGCTACGGCGGGATGCTCGATCAGGGCAGGTCGCTGTTCACCGACGAGAAGGTGGCGCTCCGAGAGGCGCGGGCCAGACGGGTGGCCGAAGCAGCGCTCGCGCTCGGGTGTGAAGAGCGCGTCGTCGACGAGCGGCTGCGCACGGGGCAGCGGTAGCGACCCCGACGGGCGCAACATCGCGGCTGTCTGTCCTGGGCGTGGCCGCGCTCGGAGTCAGGGGCCGCTGGGACGCGCCGCATCACAAGCCCGCTCGCGCAGAGCCATCAGTCGCAGCTGTGGGGCTCCATCGCATCGATCCAATCCGCGATGAGCTGGGCGCCCGCCGCGTGGGACAGGCTCCGGCCCAACTGCGGCATCATCTTTCCCGACTCGGTCGTCTGGGTGCGGTACCAGAGGATCGACTGGGTGTGATCTCCGGGGACAATCCCGAAGTTCCCCCCCACGTCACTCCCCGTCGACCCTGGCCGCTTGCACACCCCGAGGTGGAACGGATCGCTCTGGGTGTGCTCGAGGAAGAGCTGGCTGGTGACGCCCGCTGTCCCCGCAGGGTTGTGGCAGTGGGCGCAGTTGATGTCGAGGTACGTGCGCGCCCTCGCCTCCAGATCCGCCGAGCCCGGCTCCAGCGCCGCCACCGCTGGGGGCGCGTCCTCGGGAACCTCGTCGAGCAACCCGAGCTCCACGAACCGCTGCAGTTGGTCTTGCCGGACGTTCGCCACCGTCGTCTCGAAGTTGAGGTAGCGCGCCTTCGGACCAATCGGAAGCATCACCTGCGTGCGTGGAGGCGCCACGCGGTGGTGACAGGTGAGGCACTGGTTACGGCTCGGCACGAGGTGCGAGACGTCCCGCTGCGCTCCCTCGGCGTCGAGGAAGGACAGGTGGAACAGCCGGCCGCCGGGCGAGAGCAGGGCTTCGTCACCCGCCTCGTTCCACACGTAGGGGTGGGCCTCCCAGCCAGCTGGCTGGCGCACGAGGATGCGCGTCTCATACAGCCGCAGCCCCTCCTCTGGCTGGCGGAGGTCGGGGACGAAGGCGAAGGTCTTGCTCAGCACCGTGCCCACCGGGAAGTCGAGCACCTCGGGATCGCGGTACGCCGCCACCTTGCCCGGAGGCAGCCGGAGGGTGCGGAACTTGAGGGCGTGGTCGGAGAAGAGCTCCGTGGAGAGGCTGTAGGGATGGTTTCCCTGGACCGGGACCAGCCGCCCCCCGGAGTCGCGCTCCGGCTCGAACAGGCCCCAACCGGACAGCGTCTTGGGGATGGGATGCGGCTGCGGTTCGGGGTCTATCCCTGCGTCCGGTTGCGGGTCCGGATCCAGGGTCCCTGAATCCGGATGACCTGCGTCGGGCAACGCCTCCGGGGAAGGCTGACCACAGCCGGCTCCCCAGGGGAGTCCCAGCAGCAGCACCGGGATGACGACGAAGCGGCGCATCCGGTCCTGCGCGCCCCTAAGGCAGCTCGACCGGCGAGAGCGCAGGCGTGAAGCCGTCACAGTCGAACGGCGCTTCACCCGGGTCGAACCGGGTGGTTGCGTCCCAGGCCGCCGGAACGTCCGGCGTCCGCGACATCAGCAGGGGCATCACCGCGAGCAGGTTCATGTCGACGATCGCCTTCCCGCTCATCTCGGAGGGGAGGGTGTTCCCCCCAAAGCAGAGGTTGATGCCGAGCGGCGCTCCGTTCTCGTCTCGATCCCCGTCGATGCCGTCCCACAGCACGTGCTCGACCCCGGCCACACCCTGCGCCGCGGCGCCGTACTGGTAGACCGCGCTGATCGCCGCGCCGAGGGGACGGAACTGGGGGTTGGGCATGTCGTTGTCCACCGCGTCGCCGCTGCCGCCGACGAAGGTGTTCCCGTGAATCCAGACGTCGGCGGTGGCGAAGTTCAATCCGCCGTTCATCCACCGCTCCGGCTGCGGCTCGACGACGAGCCCGCTGAGGATGGCGATGTCCACGGTGTTGTTGTTCTCGTAGGTGTTGCCGGTGATCTCCACCCGACGAGACGCCATCACGAAGGTGCCGGTGCCGGCGGGGATCTGCGCCACGGTGGTGCCCGTGCTTCCGAAGTTGCTCCGGTTGTTGTTGCGGATGGTGTTGTCGAACACCTTCACGTCCGTCCCCGCGAGGGGGTTGCCAGGGAGGTCGAACACCACCAGCCCCGCGGTGTTGTCCTCGGCCACGTTCTCGTACACGTCCGCATGCTGGGTGTTCTCGATCTCGATGCCCGCCACATTCTTCCGGGCGATGTTCCGGCGGACCACGGCGCGGACGGTCTGACCCACGTAGATGCCGGCGTCGGACGTGTTGTAGGCCTCGCAGTCCTCCACCAGCACGTCGGAGCTCTTGACCGGGTAGATGCCGTACTTGCCGTTGGTGGGATCGTCCTCGTTCTCCCAGTCGGTGCGGACCCGCTGGATGCGGACGTTCTGTGAGGACTCGATCCGCAGGCCGTCCTTCTTCGCGTTCCAGATGGCCAGGTCGCGGAGGGTGAAGTGGTCGCCGACCACGTCTATGCCGTTGGTGTTCGGCGCCGCGTCGGTGAAGACGAGCACGGTGGAGGTCGCGCTGCCCGATCTCTCTCCCATCTGTCCCTTGCCCGCGCCCGCGAGCGTGATGCCCTGCTGGCGGAGGGTGATCGCGTTGTCGAAGGTGAAGGTGCCGCCTTCCAGGAGGATCGTGGTGCACGGCTCGAGGCTGTTCACCGCGTCCTGGAGCTCGCTCTCCTCACCGGGTGCGAAGGTGAGCGCGTGCAGCTGCTTGTCCGCGCAGAAGCCGGTGACCGGGTCGGGATCAGGATCCGGGTCGGGCTCCGGGTCGGGCTGTTGGATGGGATCGGGGTCGGGGTCGGGATCATTCGTCGGGCCGCAGCCCACCGCAGCGACCAGGCCAAGGACGAGCAGACCGCGCAGCACAGCGAGGAAAGCCATTCAGCGCTCCTTCAGACACCGCATCGGGATGAACGGGGGATGCTGGATGCATCAGGTGCGGTGTCAAAGGAATGCCGGTCACCGCGCATCCTCCTCAACGCCCGGTGCAGCGCCGCCTGCCACGGCCGGCTTGTTATGATTCGCCGCCATGCGTCCCCTCTGGCTGGCCGTCGTGCTGATGTCCGCGGCGCTCCTCTGCGGTTGCCCCACCCCCACCCCCGGTCCCGGACCGAAGGAGCCCGTCATGGACAGGGGCACCCAGCCGGAAGCGGTGCACAGCCCGAAGTTCTCCACCGCCACGGAATTGGCCGCGTGGCTGGACACCAGGACGCAGAGCGCCCGTGGGGTGCGCGTCCCGGTGTTCCTGGCGCTGGAGGGGCCGGCAAACCTGGTAGCGCCGCATGCGTGGCTCGGACCTTTGATGGACGAGACGAACCCGGTGGCGCTCGCGCTCGACGATTCGCGCCTTGGGATAGGCCTCGCGGACCGACTCCGCGAGCGGTGCGGGGACGACGCGCGAACCTGCGTGCTCTGGCTGGAGGGCCGCTGGCAGGGGCCAGGCACAGGCGGTCCGCGGACCTTGCTCATCGACCGGGTGGCGCCCAACCCGCCGCCGAAGGATGCGACCTTCTGGGCGTCGGAGCTGCGCTGAGCGCGGTGCGCGCGGTGCCTTCGCGCAGCGACCGGGAGCGCCTTCGCCCTTCAGCGCCGGCGCGAGCGGGTGGGGCGGCGTTGGGGTGACGGGGGGGCGGCCCGCAGCCGCTCCAGCCCTTCGAGCACGAGATCCAGCCCGAAGTCGAACTCGGCCCCGAAGTCGTACCCGGGTTGAAGGACGTGCTCGCGGGCGAACTCGACGAAGTGCGGGTACTCGGCCTCCGAAAGGTGGCTCAGGATCTCCTCCGCCATCCCGGCCGCGGTGGCGCTGTCGAAGGGGAGCCGCACCTCCTGAAGCACGAACCCGTAGATGTAGCTGTCGAGCACGGCGCAGGGCGGCCTGCCAGTCTGGCGCGTTCTGGGGGACCCCCAACTCGGCCATCACCCGGTCCCCGAAGCGGGGCACGCGCGCGGGAAGGTGGTGGTGGTTCCGTGATCGTCCCCGGGTCGTCCCGGGCCGCAGATGCGCCAGGCGGCGCAACGTCGCGCTGAAGCTGCAGGCGCCTCACGGCCAGGGACTCTGGGTGCATTCCTTCGCGCACGAATTGCGCATCCGGGCGCCGCTCACGCGGCCGCCGCCCCAGGGGCGCGCAGAAGTTGCACGGGCCTTCGAACCCACATCAAGCGCAGGGCTCCCGGCCCGCCGCCTGCAGGTCACGCGGCCAGGCCCGGGGACGTTCGGCGCACCCTTTGCGCGAGATCAAATACGCCCAGGCCGCGGTGGACGACCCTCCGCCGCTCCAGGTTGCCGGAGGCGCGAGCGCAATGACGAGAAGCACGATGGGACAGCAGCACGGCCGCAGGTCGTGGGCCGAGCCGTGGAAAATCAAGATGGTGGAGCCCATCCGGCAGTCTTCACGCGAGCAGCGGGCCCGCGCCCTGGACGAAGCGGGCTGGAACACCTTCCTGCTCAAGAGCGACGACGTCTACATCGACCTGCTCACCGACTCCGGCACCTCGGCGATGAGCGACCGTCAGTGGGCGGGCCTGATGGTGGGCGACGAGGCCTACGCCGGCAGCCGCAACTACTACCGGCTGGAGGCGGCCATCGCCCGGTACTTCGGCTACCCGTACCTGGTCCCCACCCACCAGGGCCGCGGCGCCGAACACCTGCTCTCCCGCGCGGCCATCAAGCCGGGGCAGGTGGTGCCGGGGAACATGTACTTCACCACCACGCGCGCGCACCAGGAGCTCGCCGGGGGCCGCTTCGAGGACATCATCGTCGACGAGGCGCATGACCCTGCGCACCCCGGCCTCTTCAAGGGCAACGTGGACCTGGACAAGCTCGCGCGGCTCATCGAGCGGGAGGGGCCGGACCAGGTGGCCTACGTGAGCGTGGCCGCCACCGTGAACATGGCCGGTGGCCAGCCGGTCAGCATGCAGAACGCCCGCGAGGTGAAGGCCCTGTGCGAAGGCAAGGGCTTGAAGGTGTACCTCGACGCCACCCGCGTGGTGGAGAACGCCTTCTTCATCCAGGAGCGCGAAGCGGGCTACGCCGAGAAGAACATCGAGACCATCGTCCGGGAGTTCTGCGGCCACTTCGACGGCGCGTGGATGAGCGCCAAGAAGGACGGGCTCGTGAACATCGGCGGCTGGCTCGCGGTGAACGACTTCCCCCTGTTCGAGGAGCTCCGCAACCTGGTGGTCCTCTTCGAAGGGCTGCACACCTACGGCGGGCTGGCCGGCCGGGACATGGAGGCCATGGCCATCGGCATCGAGGAGGCGGTACAGGATGACTACATCCGCGCCCGCATCGGCCAGGTGCGCTACCTCGGCGACATGCTGGAGGAGTGGGGCATCCCCATCGTGAAGCCGGTGGGCGGCCACGCGGTGTTCCTCGACGCGAAGAAGTTCTACGACCACCTCCCGCAGACCGACTACCCGGCGCAGGCTTTGGCCGGGCAGCTCTACCTGGACTCGGGCATTCGCGGCATGGAGCGCGGCGCGGTGAGCGCGGGGCGGGATCCCCTTACCGGCAAGGACCGGCTGCCGAAGCTGGAGTTGGTGCGGCTGACCATCCCCCGGCGCGTCTACACCCAGGCGCACATGGACGTGACCGCGGAGGCGGTGAAGGCGGCGTGGGATCTGCGCCGCGAGGCGAAGGGCCTGAAGATGGTCTACGAGCCGCGCTTCCTCCGCTTCTTCCAGGCCCGCTTCACCCCCATCACCTGAGACGGAGTCCCCAAGTGAACCTGCCTGAACCGTTCCGCATCCGGAGCGTGGAGCGCGTCCGCATCCCCTCCAAAGAGGAGCGGAAGAGCGCGCTGCACCGCGCCGGCTACAACCTCTTCCGGCTCGACGCGCGGGAGGTCTTCATCGACCTGCTCACCGACTCCGGCACCGGCGCCATGAGCGACCGGCAGTGGGCCTCCCTGCACTGCGCGGACGAGAGCTACGCCGGCAGCCAGAGCTGGCTGCGCTTCCGCGACGCGGTGGTGGGCGTCACCGGCTACCCGGAGGTCATCCCCGCGCACCAGGGCCGCGCCGCCGAGCGCATCCTGCTCGAGACGCTCCTCGGTGAAGGCGACGTGGTCCTCTCCAATGCGCTCTTCGACACCACCCGCGCCAACGTGGAGCGGAGGGGCGCCATCGGCCTGGACCTGCCGTCGGTGGAGGCCATGGACCCCGCCAACCCTGCCCTGATGAAGGGACACATCGACCTGCCGAAGATGGCGTCGGCGCTCGAGCGGGAGGGGGAGAGGGTGAAGCTGGTCATCCTCACCGCCACCTCCAACAGCACCGGCGGCCACCCCATCCCCCTGGCGAACGTCCGCGCCGCGTCTGAGCTGTGCCGCGCGCGCGGGGTGCCCCTGTTCATCGACGCGGCGAGGTTCGCAGAGAACGCCGCTCTGCTCGCGCGGCGGGACCCCGCCTGCATGGGCCGCAGCGCGAGGGACCTTTCGAAGGAGCTGTTCGCGCTCGCGGACGGCTGCCTGATGAGCGCCAAGAAGAACGGGCTCGCGCACATCGGCGGGTTCATCGCCCTGCGCGACGGCGCGCTGGCGGAGCGGCTGCGGCAGAACCTCATCGTCACCGAGGGCTTCGAGACCTACGGCGGGCTCGCCGGAAGGGACCTGGACGCCATCGCCCTCGGGCTCGAGGAGGCCCTGGACGAAGAGCTGCTCGCCTGGCGGCTGGACCAGGTGGAGGAGCTGCACCGGGCGTTGACGGCGCAGGGCGTCCCGGTGGCCCGCCCTGCCGGAGGCCACGCGGTCTACGTGGACGCAGCGGCCATGCTCCCCCACCTCCGGGCCGAGCAGCTCCCCGGGCAGGCGGTGGCGTGCGCGCTGTACCTCGAGGCCGCGGTGCGCAGCTGCGAGATTGGAACCTTGATGTTCCCGGGCCGCCCGGCGGGCGCGCCGGAGCTGGTGCGGCTCGCCATCCCGTGGCGGACGTACACCCAGTCGCACATGCAGTACGTGGCGGAGTCTTTGGGACGCATCGCGTCGAAGGGGAAGGACCTGTGCGGCATGAAGATCGTGCAGGCGCCGGCGGTGCTGCGGCATTTCCGCGCTGTGCTTGCGCCAGATCAGGTCATGAACGCGCAAGTCGTGCGGAGCGGGCACCGCGCCTCCCTCTAGAGGAGGTGGGCACGGCGAGTGCATTCCCATCTCGCCATGTTCGCCTCCCAGGTTGCCTCCTGTTCCAGTTGCCCGCTCGGCCGCGCGCAGGGCTGTCCGTTGCGCCCCATGTACAGCCCGCGTGGCGCGGTGTTGGTCACGCAGGGACAGGTGCCGCACCGCCTGCACCTCATCCGCAGCGGCACCGTGGCGGTCTCCTCCGTCGAGTCCGACGGCGCCGAGGCCAGCTTCGCGCTCCGCGGTCCCCGCGCGCTGGTGGGCATGGAGGGGTTGGCCATGCACCCCGCCCGCGCCGAGGTCCGCGCGCTCACGCCGGTCCGCACCTGCAGCGCGACGGCGGATGAGATCTCCCGCTGGCTCGGGCCGCAGGACGCGCCATCGCGGGTCCTCTTCGAGTTGGCCATGGACGGCTTGAACGCCCGCGAGGACGACGACGCGCTCCGCCGCGGCGAGGCGGTGTCCCGCGTGGCCCGCTTCCTCTTCCACTGGTCGCTGCTCGAGCCCCGGCCGGCGCTGCCCCGCCAGGTGATGGCCCGCGCTCTGTCCATGCGGCCGGAGACTCTCTCCCGCTGCCTGCACCGGTTGGACGAGCAGGGCCTGATTCGTCACACCGCGGCGCTGGAGGTCCTGGACCGGGCCGGGCTGCGGCAGCTGGGTGGCACCGAGGCGCCGGTGATGGCGCAGGCGTAGCGGTTCGCCTACGGTTCATTGCGACGGAGCGAAAGGGCGGTCGATCCACGCGGGTCGGTCGCCCTCGTGCGTTGCGGGCCGCAAGCCCTACGCCGGGCGCCTCTCCGCGCCGCACCGAACGCGAAACCCGGCGGTGACACTGGAGCAGTTCCGCTCCCTCAGGTCACCGGACCGCGGACATCACGCGCGGCGTCATGGGTGCGGCGCAGAGGCTGCGCACTCACCCACCGAGCTGGCACACAAGCCGCACATGTCCCCTCTCCATGAGCACTTTTGGTAACGCGACCTTGCAGTCAGGTTTTCTCGCCGCGGCCTCCGTGCTGGCGGCGCTGGCGCTCTCGTGCGGCCCGAACGAGCTGGAGCTGGGAGAGCGGACCGAAGACGAGCCGTTCGACGACCGGTCCAACGTGATGTCGCAGGGGCTGGTGACCTGCAACGAGCGCAGCGCCACCGGCTACGTCAGCGGCACGCCGAAGACCATCACCCTGGTGGACGCGGACGCGCGGCCGGCGGAGCTCTCCACGGCCAACGCCTACGCGGCGATGCAGGGGGCGGCGGCGCAGAGCGGGGTGAAGCTGCGCGTCATCAGCGGCTTTCGGACCATGTCGCAGCAGCAGTACTTCTACACCTGCTACACGCAGTGCTCCTGCAACAACTGCAACCTCGCGGCGGTGCCCGGGTACAGCAACCACCAGAGCGGCAAGGCGCTGGACCTGAACACCAGCGAGGCCGGCGTGCTCGCGTGGCTGAACGCGCACGCGCACAAGTACGGCTTCAAGCGGACCGTCCCCAGCGAGCCCTGGCACTGGGAGTACTTCGGCGGTGGCCCCGGCGGCGGACCGTGTGGTGGCGCGAAGGGCGCGGACGGGTGCACCAGCTCCCAGCGCAGCGCGTGCGGCAACTATGGCTGCGGCTGCGCGGACGGCGCCTGCTCGGGCGGGTTCGCGTGCGCGGGCAGCGGGTGCAGCGCGGCGCAGAAGCAGGCCTGCGGCAACTACGGGTGCGGCTGCGTGGACGGCAAGTGCTCGGGCGGGTTCTGTGATGGGACCGGCTGCTCGGTGAAGGACACGCAGAACTGCGCTGCGTTCGGCTGCGGGTGCGCGGACGGGAAGTGCGCGGGTGGCTTCTGCGCGGGCAGCGGCTGCACCGCGAAGCAGACCAACAACTGCGCCGCGTTCGGTTGCGGCTGCGTGGACGGGAAGTGCGCCGGCGGGTTCTGCGAGGGGAGCGGCTGCACCGCGAAGCAGATCAACGACTGCGGCGGCTTTGGCTGCGGCTGCGTGGACGGCAAGTGCGCAGGCGGCTTCTGCGACGGAAGTGGCTGCACCGCGAAGCAGACCAAAGACTGCGGGGGCTTCGGCTGTGGCTGCGCGGACGGGAAGTGCTCGGGGGGCTTCTGCCCGGGCTCGGGGTGCACCGCGAAGCAGACGAACAACTGCGCGGCCTATGGGTGCGGCTGCTCGAACGGGAAGTGCGCCGGCGGCTTCTGCCCGCCCGGGTAGCCGGAGGCTCGGGCGCGCCGGCGGAGGGGCGTGCTGAAAGTCCCGCCGCTGGGGGGCGGCGGGGCGCCTTCGGTGCAGGCGCCCTGTCCGCTGTGTTGAGATCGCCCTCCCACCGCCCACGCAAGGCCGCCATGTCCGCCGCTCCGAGCTTCCTGTTGGTCCCGCTGCTGCTGGTCTCGCTGGTCCCTGCGCAGGCGCAGGCGCAGCCGCGCGAGCACTTCGTCATCGACGTGCGTGACCGCGCGTCGAACGAGCCGGTCTCTGGCGTGCACCTGCGCACCACCAGCGCGGTGGTCCGCGTGACCGATGCCAACGGGAGGGCCGCCTTCTACGAGCCCGGGTTGATGGGCGAGCGGGTGTGGTTCTACGTGGAGAAGCCGGGCTACACGTACCCGGCAGACGGCTTCGGGTTCCGCGGCGTCGGGCTCGACGTGGTGGAGGGCGGCAGCGCCACGCTGCTCGTGGACCGCACTGAAGATGCGCCAGGGCCCGACGTCACCCACACCGACGAGACGACGCTCGCCGCTTCGCCGGTGCCCACCGCCGCAGAGCGCTTTCGCATCGCGGTCGTCGACCGTGCCACCGGGCGGGGGGTGCCTCTGGTGGAGTTGGAGACCGGGGCGGGCCACTGGGTCACCGACAGCAACGGTCTGGTCGCCTTCCATTCAGTGCGGCAGATGGGCGCTCCGGTGTCGTTCTCGGTGCGAAGCCACGGCTACGCGTCCACCACCGCCGAGCTGACCCCGACCCCGGGCGGCGCGGCCGTCATCGAACTGGACCGGGTCAACATCGCCGAGCGCCTGTACCGGGTCACCGGGCAGGGCATCTACGCGGACACCGTGCTGCTCGGAGAGCAGGCTCCCATCGCGGCGCCGGTGCTGAACGGGAAGGTGACGGGCCAGGACTCGGTCCAGTCCACACTCCACGAAGGCGAGGTCTTCTGGATCTGGGGTGACACCAACCGTCCCTCGTATCCGCTCGGCAACTTCAGGGCGTCCGGCGCCCGCTCGAAGCTGCCGGGGGCTGGCGGGCTTCCTGCTTCGGTGGGCGTGGAGTTCGAGTATTTCGTCGCCGCGGACGGGTTCTCGAAGGAGATGGCGCCGAACGCGACGGTGCCGGGCCCGGGGGTGACGTGGATGAATGGCCTCATCAGCGTTCCCCGCGCGGGCGGCGGCGAGGCGCTCTACGCGGGCTACGGGAAGTTCGAGGGGCTCACCCGGGTCGCCCAGGGCCTCTCCCGGTTCGATCCGGAGGCGGAGGTCTTCACCCACGTCCTCTCCTTCGACGGGAGCTTGGAGGAGGTCCGCCCCGAGAACCACCCCTTCCGCTTCGGCGACCACGTCTACTTCTACGACTCCGTCCGGATCCCCGCGACCGCAGAGGCCCTGGAGGACCCCAGCACCTACGAGCGCTTCACCGCCTTCGACGCCAAAGGCGAGGTCGTCCGCAGCGAGGACGGGCGCATCGTCTATGCGTGGAGGAAGCGGGGACGGCAAGTCCTCCCCCAGGACGTCAGCGCTGGCCGGGTGACACCGCGAGAGCTGCTCTCCGGGCTGGTGGTCGACCCGGACACCGGTGAGCTGGTGGTGGTGCACTCGAACAGCGCGGTCGCGTGGAGCCCCTGGGCGGAACGCTTCGTCGGCACCTTCCTGCAGTCAG
>CAZQVZ010000135.1:0-13494 GCA_964596895.1 uncultured Myxococcaceae bacterium | reverse complement strand
ACGCGCTGCTCAAGACGCTGGAGGAGCCGCCCGGGCACGTGAAGTTCATCTTCGCCACCACCGAGCCGCACAGGCTCCCGGACACCATCCTCTCGCGCTGCCAGCGCCACAACTTCCGCCGCGTCACCACGAAGGACATGACCGCGCGGCTCCAGGAGATCTGCGACGCCGAGGGCGCCAAGCTCTCCGACCGCGCGCTGTCCCTGCTGGTCCGCCAGTCGGACGGCGGCATGCGGGACGCGCTCTCCCTGCTCGACCAGGTCCTGAGCGCCTGCGGCAACTCGCCGTCTGATGAAGAGGTCGCCGAGGCGCTGGGCGCGGTGGACAGGACGCTGGTGCAGACCTTCTGTGAAGCCCTGGTGCGGCGCGACGCGCGGGTGCTGCTGGAGCGCACGGAGGAGGCGTTCAACCGCGGCGTGGAGCTGAAGCGGCTCACCGAGGAGCTGGCGCTGCAGCTTCGTCACGTCCTGGTGGCGCGCACGCTGAACGAGGCCCCTGCGGAGCTGGCGGAGTCCGAGCAGAAGGCGGTGCTCGCGCTCGCTAAGGAGGCGGACGCAGCCCAGCTCACCCGCCTCTTCGACGTGGTCCACCACGCCATCTGGGAGGTGGGCAAGGCCCAGCAGCCGCGGCTCGCGCTGGAGATGGCGCTGCTCAAGGCGGTGCAGCTCGCGCCGTCCGCGTCGGTGCCGGACCTGCTCGCCCGCGTAGAGAAGCTCGCCCAGGGCATGGGCAGCGCCGAAGGTGCACGTGCTGGGGCGTCCGGAGGTCGCCCCGCTCCCGCTCCCTTTCGCGGCGAGGACCTTCGAGGTCGATAGCTCCCCGGGAGGCTGCGCGACAGGGGAGTGCCTGCCGGAGCCGCCCGTCCCGCCTTCGCCGACCCCGCCTCCGCCCTCTCCGGTGGCGAGAGGGAGTGAGGGATCGGCGCAGTGGACGAAGGTGGAGGTGATGCGTTCGGCTGCGGTGGCTGCGGCGCCCTCACCCCAACCCTCTCCCATGGGGAGAGGGAGTGAGCTTTGGAAGGCCGCGGTGGCCGCGGTGCGCGCCGAATCGCCGCGGCATGGCAAGTCGCTGGCGTTCGGGCGGCTTCTGCGCGCGGCGGCGGGCGAGGTCGTCATCGGCTTTTTGCCGGAGGCGGACTTCCACCGCGCCACCGTGAGCGGCTCGGGCCGCGCGCTCATCGAAGAGACCTTCGCGAGGGTCTTCGGCGCGCCCACGCGGCTCGTCATCGATCAGCATGGCGCGGCCACCGCGCCGCCCAGCCTCGCGGAGGAGGAGGCGAAGGAGAAGGAGGCGCACGAAAAGTCGGTGGACGCACGCGTTCGGCGCCACCCTGCCCTGCAGGCGGCCTTGCGCATGCTCGGCGGGGAGATTGAGCACATCCAGATGCTCGAGCGCGAACGCCCCTCCGCCCTCGCTGGGGAGCACCCCACACTCGAGTCGCCGGAAGCCGAGCCGGCCGAAGACAGCCCCTGACAACCCGCCCTCCGAAGGCTAGCGTCCGCGCGCTTTCGACCAAGCCACCCAAGAGGATTCGCTGATGCCCGGTGTCGACCTGAACTACTTCATCCGTCAGGCCAACAAGCTGACGGAGAAGATCGAAGAGCGGAAGAAGCAGCTCGCCGAAGAGACGGTGGAGGGCCGCGCCGGCGACGGGCTGGTGGTCGCGGTGGCCAACGGCGTCCAGGAGCTGAAGACCATCAAGATTGACCCGAAGGCCATCGACCCCGCAGATGCGTCCATGCTCGAAGACCTCGTCACCGCGGCCGTCAACGCGGCGCTGACGCAGAGCAAGGAGCACATGCAGGCGGAGCTCGGGAAGATCTCCGGCGGCATCAAGATTCCCGGCATCACCTGATCTTGACGCCCGATCCGCTCAACCGCCTCGTCGCGCAGCTCGCCCGGCTCCCCGGCATCGGAGAGAAGACGGCGCAGCGGCTGGCCTTCCACATCCTCCGCGCGCCCGCGGACTACGCGAAGGATCTCTCCCGCGCCATCGACGAGGTGGTGGAGAAGGTGCGCCTGTGCGAGCGGTGCTTCTCCCTCACCGACGAGGCGGTGTGCGGGCTGTGCCGCGACCCCCGCCGCGACGAACGGGTGCTCTGCGTGGTGGAGGGGCTGGCGGACCTGCTCGCCATCGAGCGGACGCGGGAGTTCAAGGGCCGCTACCACGTGCTGCACGGCGTGCTCTCGCCCCTGGAGGGCATCGGCCCCGAGCAATTGCGCATCAAGGAGCTCCTGGTGCGGCTCGAGTCCGGCGCAGTCGAGGAGGTCATCGTCGCCACCAACCCCGACGTGGAGGGTGAAGCCACCGCGCTCTACCTCACCCGCCTGCTCAAGCCGATGGGCCTTCGCGTCTCCCGCATCGCGCAGGGCGTTCCCATGGGCGGAGACCTCGAGTTCGCGGACCAGGCGACGCTGGCGCGCGCCCTCTCCGCACGAAGAGACCTGTAACGGGCGACTATCTTGCCGCTGGTCAGGTCGTCTGCTAAGGATCCATCGCTTTCACGAATACCTAACCCACCGATTTCACTTCGGAAACGCCTGCGGGGCTCGGGCAGCCCGTCCACCGTTTGGGGGAGCAGCACGCCGATGGGCACGCAACTGGTGATGTATGAAGAGGAGTTCAACAAGATCAACGCGGTCTGCGACCGGCTGACCAAGGACGCAAACGCGAAGGTCGTGTTCCTCGTCGACAAGAACGGGCAGCTCATCTCGGCGGCGGGTCAGACGCAGCACATCGACACCACGTCGCTGGCTTCGCTGACCGCCGGCAACGTGGCGGCCATGGGCGGGCTCGCCAAGCTGATCGGCGAGAACGAGTTCCCCAACCAGTTCCACGAGGGAGCGAAGGACTCGCTCTACATGACCATCGTGGGCAGCCGCGTGGTCCTGGTGGTGATCTTCGACAACCGCACCAGCCTCGGACTGGTGCGCTTGCGCATCAAGAAGGCCTCCGACGAGCTGACGCGAATCTTCGAAGCGCTGATGAAGAAGACCGAGGCGCCGGGGATGGGGTCACCGTTCGCCGAGATCTCGGACGACGACATCGACAACCTTTTCAGCGAGTGACCGGGAAGCCATGTCTTTCATCAATTATTCGAGCCGCGAGATCAACTGCAAGATCGTCTACTACGGCCCCGGTCTGTGCGGAAAGACGACGAACCTTCAATACATCTACAACAAGACCAACCCGGAGACGAAGGGCAAGCTGATCTCCCTGTCCACCGAGACGGACCGGACGCTCTTCTTCGACTTCCTCCCGCTGTCGCTCGGGGAGATCCGGGGCTTCAAGACCCGCTTCCACCTGTACACGGTGCCCGGCCAGGTCTTCTACGACGCGTCCCGGAAGCTGATCTTGAAGGGCGTGGACGGGGTGGTCTTCGTGGCGGACTCCCAGATGGAGCGCATGGAGGCCAACATCGAGTCCATGGACAACCTGCGCACCAACCTCGCGGAGCAGGGCTACAACCTGGACAAGATCCCCTTCGTCATCCAGTACAACAAGCGGGACCTGCCCAACGCGGTGGCCATGGACGAACTGTCCCGGGCGCTCAACTACCGCAACGTGCCCGAGTTCCAGGCGGTGGCGCCCACGGGCGTGGGGGTCTTCGACACGCTGAAGTCGGTGGCCAAGCTGGTGCTCACCGAGCTCAAGAAGGGCGGCTAGGCCGCCCCACGTTTCACGCGGGCCCGTCGGCCGGGCGGTCCGTCAGCAGGCGACCAGGGGAGCGCGACCGGTGTTCGGTGCCTTTGCTATGACTGCGCTCGTGCGCACCCGCTCGCTCGTCCTCCTCGCATCCTGCGTCCTGCTGTCGAGCGCTGCCGCCCAGGCTCGAGCGCCGCAGGTGCCGTCGGAGCCACCCGCCCCCAGCGCGCCCGCCCCCGCGCCCGCTGCTTCACCAGCGCAGATCGACCCGAAGACCGCGGACGAGGCCTTCATCACCCGGGTGAAGACGCTGGAGGAGCAGGTCTCGGACCTCAAGGAGAAGGTGGTCCGCTCCAAGGCGCGGCTCCTGATGCTGCAGGAGACGGTGCTCGGCGGAGACCTCTCGCAGGGCGCGCGCGCGGTCCTCTTCCACAAGAACGACATGGGCCCGTCCTTCGTCCTCGAGTCGGTGGCGTACGCGCTGGACGGCGCGCCCATCTTCACCAGGGTGGACGTGGACGGAGACCTCGCCCAACGCGATGAGCTGGAGCTCTTCAATGGCCGCATCGTCCCCGGCCCCCATCAGATCTCGGTGAAGCTCCAGTACCGGGGCCACGGCTATGGCGTGTTCAGCTACCTCGAGGGGTACAAGTTCAACGTCGAGTCCAGCCACACCTTCACCGCCGAGCCCGGGAAGACCACCACGGTGAAGGTGGTGGGGCACGAAAAGGGCGGGTTCACCGCGGACCTGAAGGACCGGCCGGCGGTGCGCTACGACATCGAGGTCACGAAGGACGCGTCTGAGAAGGGGCCGGCGCAGGCGCAGACGGGCACGCCGTAGCCATGGTGGGAGCAGCGCCCACGACCAGGCCCACGCACCGCGGCCGCGCCTTCGCCGTCCTCTGCGCGTGGGCGCTCTCCACCCTGTGCACCGCTGCCCACGCTCAGGGAGACCGCCCTTCGGAGAGGGCGCTCCGCGCGCAGGTGGAGGGCGTGGCCGCACAGCTGGCCGAAGCGGAGCAGGCCCTGGGCGTGGTGGAGACGCAGTACGTCCAGAGGACCGAGCAGAGCGAAGGGCAGGCGCTCGCAGAGCGGTACTCGGACGGGGAGATCCACTACCTGCTGGGAGACTGGCGGGCGGCCTCCATCCTCTTCTACGACCTGGTGTCGGACCCCCGGTTCGCGCGGACCGAACACTACGCGGACGCGCTCTTCTTTCTGTCCGACGCGCTCTACCAGCAGCAGAACTTCATTGGCGCGAGGCTCTACCTCCGCCAGTTGCTGTCCCTTCGGAGCAGCCATTACCCGGACGCGCTCTCGCGCTACCTGGAGCTCGCTTCGCGCGCAGGAGAGTTCTCGGGCATCGAGGGCTACATCGAAGATGCGCGCAGGCTCGGGGGCGGCGCGCTCTCGGATGACCTCACCTACGTCTACGGCAAGTGGCTCTTCAAGCGCGGGGACAAGGGGCCCCACGAGCGCATCACCGAATCCCGGCCGGTCTTCCTCTCCTTGTGGTCGCGGCCCGGTCCCTTCCGCCTGCAGAGCGGCTACTTCCTCGGCGTGGGCCTGGTGATGGAGCGGCGCTACGAAGAGGCGGTGCAGCAGTTCGGGCGGGTGGTGAGCGCGCCGGCGGAGGGCGCGCGGGACGTACAGGTGCAGCAGATGGCCAACCTGTCGTTGGGCCGGGTGCTCTACGAGCTCGGCCGGTACGACGAGGCCATCGACCGGTACCAGGAGATCCCCGAGGACAGCGCCGCCTATGTGGACGCGCTCTACGAGATGGCGTGGACGCACGTGCGCCGCGAGAAGTTCGAGGAGGCGAAGAACGCCACCGACATCCTCCTGATGGTGGCGCCGGACTCCACGGTGGCGCCGGACGCGCGCATCCTCCAGGGCCACCTGCTGCTCAAGCTCAAGCGCTACCAGCAGGCGTCGGCCGCGTACGCGGACGTCATCGACTACTACGGCCCGGTGCGGGACGAGGTGGAGACCCTGCTCCGCCAGCACCCCGACCCGGTGGCCTACTTCGACAAGCTGCTCGCCCAGAACGACGGGAACCTCGACGTGGCCCAGCTGCTGCCGCAGGTGGCGCTGAAGTGGGCCGCTGCGCACCGCGAGGTCGCAGACGCGGTGAACATCGTGGATGACCTCGAGACCGGCCGGCGCAGCGTGCTGGAGGGCCAGGAGATCGCCCACCGGATCCTCGCGGCGCTCGACGAGCGGGGCCTCGAGACCTTCCCGGAGCTGCAGGAGGGCTACACCCGCGCGGACGCGGTGGACCAGGCCCTGATGCGCGCCGAAGAGGTCCTGGTGGAGGTGGAGAGCTGGCTGCTCCGGGACCTGCTCGTGCCGGATGACCGCCGGGCCCTCAACGCGCTGCTCTCGGAGAAGGCGAAGGTGAAGACCCGCTTCGGCGCCCTGCCCGCCTCGCCGGGCGAGGTCGAGCTCCGCCGCCGCAGGCTCCAGCAGCAGGTGGATGGGGTGGACGCCACGGCCTTCCGCGCCGGGTACAACGTGCAGAGCCTCGTCGCGCAGACCACCGCGCTCGAGCACCTGGTGGCGTCCACCCGGCCAGAGCGCAGCACCACCTCCGAGACGGACGCGGCGTTCCTCGCCACCGTGCAGGCCGAGGCGCGGCACCTCGCGCAGCTGCAGGCTGCGCTGGACCGGGTGCGCAGATCCCTGCAGGTGGAGCGGGAGCGGGTGAACGCCCAGGTGGGCGGCGAGGCGCAGATCCGCGCCCAATACGCGGCGCTGCTGGACCAGGAGCGGGCCCTGCTCTCCCGCGCCTTGCCGAAGGTCTCCGGCGCTGCGCGGGAGCTGCTCGACCGCGCGCAGGTCATGCGGCAGAAGCTTGCGCCGCTGCGGCCCCGGGTGGCGCAGGCCCGCGCGCGCATCGAGGCCATGGTCCGGGACCGCGGCGCCGCCATCCGCGCCAAGGTGCTCGCCGAGCAGCGGCTGTTGCAGGAGTACGCCGGGGAGGTGGCGCAGGTCTCCGGGGACACCCGGCAGTTGGTGGGCAACATCGCCTTCGCCAGCTTCCGCCGGGTGCAGAAGCAGTTCTACGACCTGGTGCTGAAGGCGGACGTGGGCATCGTGGACGTGGCCTTCACGAGGAAGCAGGACCAGACGGACGAAATCCAGCGGCTCTCGCAGCAGCGGGAGCGGGAGCTGCGCACCCTGGAGCGGGAGTTCAAGGAGGTCCTCACGGACGTGGACCCATGACGCGCCCCGGCCTCTTCGCACTCGCCTTCGCGACCGTCCTCACCACCGTCCTGGTCACCGCTGCGCCCGCCCGGGCAGCCGGTGAAGGCGAAGCCGTGCCCGCGCCGCGCTACTTCGAAGGGATGGGCCAGACGCCCGAAGAGCAGGCGCTCTACGACGAGGTGTCCTCCGCGCTGGCGACCTACGAGGCCGAGTCGAAGGACTTCCGCCGCGAGGTGCAGCTGCTCATCGAAAAGAAGTACGAGGCGCGCAAGAGCGAGCTGCGGCGCAGCTACGACCAGGCCATCCGCGACCTCGAGGTGCAGGAGCGCAAGGAGCGGCTGGACGCCATCGCCCAGTTCGAGGCGTTCTTGCGCCGCTACCCGAACGACGAGCGGTACACGCCAGAGGTGATGTTCCGGCTGGCGGAGCTCTACTACGAGCGCACCAGCGACGAGCACATGCTGGCCATGCGCGACTTCGCCGAAGCGCTGCGGGCCATCGAGAACGACCCCGAGGCGATGCCGCCGCCCGAGCCTGCGCCGGACTTCAACCCCTCCATCGCGCTGTACCGGAAGCTCCTGGACGGGTTCCCCGGGTACGCGCTCAACGACGCGTCCTGGTACCTGCTCGGCTACTGCCTCGAGAAGCAGAACGACTTCGACCAGGGGCTCGTGGCCTACCAGGAGCTCATCGCCCGCTACCCGCGCTCGAAGTTCGTCACCGAGGCGTGGGTCCGCATCGGCGAGCACTACTTCGACGCGTTCGACGTGCCGGACGCGCTCGAGCGGGCCGTCGCCGCGTACGAGCAGGCGGTGCTGGACCGCAAGCACACGCTCTACGACAAGGCGCTCTACAAGCTCGGCTGGACCTACTACCGGATGGACCGCTTCGACGACGCGGTGGACCGGTTCGTGCTGCTCGCGGACCACTACCAGCAGAAGGCGGACGCCGCCGGTGAGGACGAGGTGGGCGGGGATTTGCGGAACGAAGCGCTGCAGTACACCGCCATCAGCTTCGCCGACGACAGGTGGGGGTCCATGGCCAGGGCCCAGGCGTACTTCGCGGCGAAGGGCGGCCGGCCCTACGAGCACGAGGTCTACCGGCGCATCGGTGACGTCTACTTCGACCAGACGCGGCATGACGAGGCGATCTCCGCGTACCGGCTGGTGCTGGAGAAGAACCCGGTGGCGAAGGACGCGCCCCAGGTCCAGCAGAAGATCGTCCAGGCGTATGAGCGGGACCGGAAGCTGGCGGAGTCCTTCCGCGAAGCGGACCGGCTGGGGAAGATGTTCGCGCCGGGCACGCCCTGGTACGAGCGGCACAAGCGGGACCCGGAGGCCATGGCCATGGCCGAAGAGCTGGCGGAGACCAACCTCTACCGGAGCGCCATCTTCCACCACCAGCAGGCGGTGCGGCTGCGCGACGAGGGCAACCCGAAGGAGGCCGAAGAGGCCTTCGAATTGGCGGCGTCTTCCTACCGCGCGTACGTGGCGCGCTTCCCGCGGAGCAAGAACGCCTACGAGATCCAGTTCTACCTGGCGGAGTCGCTCTACAACTCGAAGCAGTTCGGTGAGGCGGCGGGCCACTACGAGGCGGTGCGTGACTCCACCGCGGATGACCGCTACCTCGAAGACGCGGCCTTCGCGGCGGTGCTCTCCCGCCAGCACCAGCTGGAGCTGGACGTGGCCTCCGGCGCCGCCGCCCAGGCGTTGGTGCTCCGCTCCGCAGACCGCCCTGAGGGCCAGGCGGTGACCCCGTCGCCGCTGCACGACTCGGAGGCGGCGCTGGTGGCCACCAGTGACGCGTGGCTCAAGCGCTACCCCGACCACGAGCGCTCGCCCGGCATCGCCTACAAGGCGGCGGAGCTCTTCTACGCCCACGACGACTTCGAGGAGGCGCGGCGGCGGTTCGAGCTCATCGTCCAGACGTGGCCGTCCCACGAGGTGGCGCAGTTCTCCACCAACCTCATCGTCGAGTCGTTCCTGGTGACGAAGGACTGGGCGAGCGTGGAGCAGGTGGCGGCGCGGCTCGCGGAGAACAAGGCCGTCATCGACCCGAACAGCGACCTCTACAAGGACCTCGTGAAGTTCAAGCTCGCCGGCCGGTTCAAGCTCGCGGACGAGCTGATGGGCAAGGGCGACTTCGAGGGCGCGGCGAAGAAGTACATCGAGCTGGTGGACGAGGAGCCGCGCCACGAGTTCGCGGACAAGGCGCTCAACAACGCCGCGGTCGCCTACGAGAGCTCGCGCAGGTTCGACTCGGCGCTGAGGCTCTACGAGCGGATCTTCAACGAGTACCCGAAGAGCGCGCTGGCGGACTCGGCGCTGTTCCGGGTGGCGGTGAACGCGGAGAACTCCTACGACTTCGACAAGGCGGTGGGGCGCTACCAGCAATTGGTGCGCGACTACCCGGCGTCGAAGAACCGCGAGGCCGCGCTCTTCAACACCGCCCGGCTGCTCGAAGGCCAGCAGCAGTACGACGAGGCCGCCCGCGCCTTCATCCGCTACGTGGAGCTGTTCCCCAACGCAAAGGACGCGCCGAAGAACCAGTTCCGCGCCGCGCTCATCTACGAGAAGCAGGGGGACTGGCGCCGGTACATCGGCGCGCTGGAGGCGTTCACGCGGAAGTTTTCGAAGGACGAAGCCCAGGCGGACCTGGTGGTGGACGCGCGGCGGCGCATGGGCGAAGCGCACCAGAAGCTGGGGCAGCACGCAGAGGCGAGGCGCGCGTGGCAGGCGGCCGCGGACGAGTTCGACCGGCGGGGCCTGTCGCCCGAGACGCACGCCCTGGCCGCCAACGCGGCGGCCTACGCGCGGTTCCAGTTGGCCGAATACGTCTTCCGGGACTTCGAGAAGCTGAAGATTGGCGGGCGGGGCAAGGCGCTGGAGCGCAGCTTCGTGGACAAGAAGGCGGCGGTGGTGAAGGTGAACGACGCCTACGCCACGGTCTTCTCCTACAAGCAGCTCGAATGGACCCTGGCGGCGCTCTTCCGCCGCGGCTTCGCGCTGGAGCGGTTCGCGCAGACCATCCTCGAGACGCCGGTGCCGCCGGAGGTGAAGCGCGCCGGTGAGGAGGCGGTCGTCGTCTACCAGGACATGCTGGCGCAGCAGACGGTGGCGCTCGAAGAGGCCGCGGTGCAGAGCTACGAGGCCACCCTGGCGGAGGCGCGCAAGAACCGCATCGCCAACGAGTGGACCCGAAGGACGCTGGAGTCCCTCAACCGCTTCCGCCCGCGCGAATACCCGGTGCTCAAGGAGCCCAAGCCCGCCTTCGCCAACGAGTGGGTGTACCCGGAGGGCGTGGTGGCGGACGTGTTCGGCCGCGCGCTCGAGGCCCCGCCGGCGCAGAGGCTCGGAGGGGACGAGAAGTGATGCGCGCGCCCTTCGTCTCAGCCGTGCTCGCCCTTCTCACCTGGACGGGCTGCGCCACCACGCCTGAGCCCCCCGCGCGCGCACCGGGAGAGGCCCCGGGTGAGGGGAGGCCCCTCTCCGGGCAGAGGCTCGAAGCGCCCCCACCGGCCGCAGGGTCTGCGCCGCCCGCCCGCAGCGCCGCGCGGCTGGACGAGGACTTCGAGCCGCCGCTCCCCCTCCCCCAGGCCGAAGGCGGAGCGGACGGGGCACAGGCAGACACGGGTCCCAGGGTGGCGCCGGAGGTGCGCGCCGCTTTCGACCGCGGGGTCCTCGCCACCCGCGCGGGGGAGCTGGAGACCGCCGAACGGGAGCTGCGCGCGGCGCTGTCCCGCGAGCCCACGCTCTCCTACGCATGGACGAACCTCGGCGTGGTGCACGAGCGGCGCGGCGACGTGAAGGCGGCCGAAGACGCCTACGAGCAGGCGCTGAAGCACGCCCCCGATCAGGAGCTGGCCTGGGACTACCTCACCCGCCTGCGCTGCCGGACCGGGCGGGCGGCCGAAGCGGAGTCGAAGCTGCGCCGGCACCTGGGCGCCAACGAGTCGCACGTGGGCGCGCGCACCGCGCTGGCCTACACGCTGCTCTTCGGGCGCAAGTACGACGCCGCGGCGGCCGAGGCGAAGCGGGCGCTCGAGGAGGACGAGCGGAACGTGCGCGCCATGCAGTGGCTCGCGCAGGTGTACTTCCGCGAGGGCAAGTTCGAGCTGTCGAAGATGGTGCTCGACAACGCGCGGGCCATCAACCCGAACGACGCCCAGGTCTGGAACGCGCTCGGGCTGGTGCAGCTCTCCTTGAAGCAGAAGCTGCAGGCGCGCGAGGCCTTCCGGCAGGCGGTGGCGCTGCAGCCGGACTTCGCCGAGGCCAACAGCAACTTCGGCGCCCTGCTCAACGACGCGCTCGACTACGACACCGCGGTGCGGGTGCTGGAGGCCGCGGTGGCCGCCGCGCCGGACATGGCCTCGGCGCGGCTGAACCTCGGCAACGCCTACCGCGGCAAGGGTGACCTTTCGAAGGCGGTGGAGCAGTACGAGCGGGTGGCGAAGCTGCGGCCGGACTGGGCGGACACCTTCTACAACCTCGCCATCCTCCACCTCGACTCGGAGCTGCCGGGGACGGACACCGTGCCCAGGCTGCAGAAGTCCCTCACCTACTTCGCGCAGTACGAGTCCAAAGGGGGCAAGGACGAGCGGGTGGAGCAGTACGTGAAGGACGCGCAGAAGCTCATCGACAGGGAGCAGCGCCGGCTCGAGCGGGCGCAGCGAGACCAGCTCAAGCGCGCCGAAGAGGAGGACGCCCGCAGGAAGCGGGAGGCGGAGGAGGCCCAGGCGCGGATCGCCGAGGAGACGAAGCTGCGCGCCGAAGAGGAGGCGCGGCTGGCGGACGAGCAGCGCCAGGAGGCCGAGGCTTCGACGCTGCGGGCCGAAGAGGCGTCGAAGCTCGCGGAGCAAGAGCGCGCGCAGGAGGCCGCGGCCGCGAAGATGCGGGCCGAAGAGGAGGCGCGGTGGGCGGAGCAGCAGCGCCGCGCCCCGTCCGGCCAGGGCGCGAAGCTCGGCGAAGAGGAGCCCTGGGACGACGAGGCGCAGAAGCTCGCGGAGAAGCGGAAGGCCGAAGAGGCGCGCAAGGGGCGGGGGACGGTGGTGCCTGCCAGCAAGCTCGGCGAGGACGAAGAGCCGCCGGCCCCCACACCCGTACGGCCGGCCGCGCCCGCTTCGGGTAAGCTCGGCGGCGACGAGAAGTAGCCCACCATGATCCTCACCCTCGCGCTCGCCGCCCACGTCTCGCTCGCAGGTCTGGCCGCCTCAGCGGACCTGCGCGGGCAGGGGCCCTCCGGAACCCCGGCGCACCGGGCGGTGTCGCAGGAGGCTGCACGGAAGACCGGGAGCGCGCAGCCGAAGGAGCGTCCGTCCGCCCGGGGCCAGGCCCAGACGGAAGGTGGGGATGCGTCCACGGCGCAGGCAAGCGCGCCGGGCGGCACCGAGACGAAGGACGAGAAGGGCCGGAAGGTCATCCGCATCGAGGAGCTGACCATCGAGGGGCGAATCCAGAAGCCGCAGGCCTTCTACATCCTGCAGCGCTCGCAGTTGAACTTCGAGGAGCTCAACCGGTCGGAGAGCTTCATTCCCCGCGTGGAGAAGAGCGTGGAGAACGCCCCGTTCTAGACGGGTGTCCAAGGGAACATGGCATTGGCCTCTGCACACAAGCGCCTGCGCGTGCGCGTCACCCACGCCGGGAAGATCGTCGAGGAGCGGGTGCTCCCGCCCGGCGACGTCAGCCTGGGCACGGACCCCTCCGCCACGCTGGTGGTCCCCGGGGCGCGCGCGCTCCCGGGAGGCGCAGCGAAGGTCCCCCTCTTCGAGCAGGGGGGCCTGCAGCACCAGCTCGTCTTCCAGGACGGCATGGACGCGCGGGTGTGGCTCGGGCAGCAGGACCTCGACCGCGCCGGGCTCGAAGCGCAGCGCCTGCTCTGGGCCCGCGGGCCGGAGCGCATCCTCACCCTGCCTGAGCACGCGCGCGGGAAGGTCACCGTGGGCGACGTCACGGTGCTCTTCCAGTTCGTGGCCGCGCCGGCAGCCGAGGCGCGCCTGCAGCCGCCGCCCGTCGCCGCGCCGGCCGCGGCTGCAAAGACGCCTGCGCCCGCGGCCGTGACCGCCCGTGCCGTCGAGCCGGCGCCCACGCCGAAGCGCGCGACCGAGCCGGGCCCAAAGCCCTCCCAGCCCGCGGCGAGCGCGACACCGCCAGCGCCGCCCACGCCGCGCAAGGGCCCCAAGCCGCGGCTTCCGCCCGAGCTGCGCGGGACCCTGCTGGTGGGCGTGGACCGGCTGTTCCTCGCGGTGCTCGCGACCTCGCTGCTGCTGCACACCTTCGGCGCCACCTGCATCATCCTCAGCCCCACCCCGGTGGAGCCGGAGCTGTCGCTGGAGGAGCTGCCGGACCGGTTCGCGCGGGTGATGGCGCCGGAGAAGGTCCAGCCGCCGGAGCCGGTGGAGGTCACCGAAGAGGGGCCCGAGACGAAGGAGGCCCCGAAGGAGGTGGCGAAGAAGCCCGCCCAGACCGCGCCGAAGACGCGCGAGGAGATGGTGCAGAACGTCCAGAGCAAGGGCCTGCTCAAGGTGCTCGGCTCTGCCGGCATGGGAGAAGGCGCGTTCGCGGACGTGCTCGGGCAGGGGACCGGCGCCGCGGACATCGCGCAGGCGCTGGCGGGGGCGGGCGGCGTGGGCATCGCCACCGAGG
>CAZQVZ010000134.1:0-13570 GCA_964596895.1 uncultured Myxococcaceae bacterium | reverse complement strand
CCAACTTCCTCGCGCACAAGGATCAGGTGGACCGGCCGCCCGCGTTCTTCGGCGAGGAGAACACCGACCCCGGCCGAGCGCTGGCGACGCCAGAGGAGGATCTGGACAAGGTGATGTCCCGCTTCCTGCGCGTGCCCGACAAGGAGAGCCTGCAGTACCTGGAGGAGGGCGTGCCCAACAAGGCGGTGGACATGTTGGGGGACCAGCTGTGCTGCGTGGTCCACGACAAGAACGACCTCAACCGCGAGGACCTGCTCAACGCCACCGTCTTCCTCCACGGCAAGGACGCAGAGCCGAAGGTGGTGCAGATTGGGCCCCGCTTCTTCGTGACGCCAGGAAGGCTGGCGGGCGCGGCAGAGCAGACCTGCGGGTTGTTCGAGGTGGTGGAGCGGAGCCTGCGCTACTCGGCGTTCCGGCTCGATGGGAAGGTGCTCCTCGAGCGGCAGCCGCTGGCGGTGGAGCGCAAGACGCGGCTGTCGGTGAAGTGACGTGAGCGGCACGCGCGTCGCCCTGCTCGGGGGCTCCTTCAATCCGCCGCACGTCGGGCACCTTCTGGCGGCGCACTACGTCCACGCCACCCAGCCGGTGGACGAGGTCTGGCTGATGCCCACCTTCCGCCACCCCTTCGGAAAGGCGCTGACGCCCTTCGAGCACCGGGTGGCCATGTGCCAGGCGCTCTGCGCGGAGACCTCCGGCTGGCTTTCGGTGAGCGAGGTGGAGCGCGAGGTGGGCGGGGAGGGGCGGACCGTGAACACGTTGGAGTTCCTGCGCGCGCGGCTCCCAGAGGTGGCGTTCACCCTGGTGTTGGGCTCGGACATCCTCGCGGACCTGCCCAAGTGGAAGGACTTCGGCCGCATCGAGCAGTTGGCGCGGGTGCTGGTGCTCTACCGGGCCGGGCACCCCGCGGCGCGGGCGGTGGGTCCGCCGTTGGCGGAGGTCAGCTCTACCGAGATTCGCGAGCGGCTCGCGCGCGGCGAGGCTCCGGACGACCTGGTCCCCCGGAGGGTGCTGCAATACGCCCGGGACCAGGGCCTCTACCTGCCGACCCCCGGCGACCCAGCCTGATGATCGGGGCCCCGATGATGGGGCTCCCGCAGGCGATCATCGGACGCCTGATGATCAGCCTCCCGCAGGCGATCATCGGACGCCTGATGATCAGACTCCCGCAGGCGATCATCGGACGCCTGATCATCAGGCTCCCGCAGGCGATCATCGGACTCAGCCCGGCTGGAATTCTGCAGGGCGTCTGATGATCGGACGCCTGATGATCAGACTCCCGCAATCGATCATCAGACGCCCGATCATCAGGCTCCGTGGCGGGACCCCTGCGGGGGGCGGGGCAGCTCAGCGGCTCTTAAGCGCCTGAAATCACGCCACCGAGGCCGAATCCGCGTCGGCGGCGACGCTCGCGGCCGGGCGGACCAGCCGGGCGGCGAGCGCCGGCAGGTCCTGGGCGACGAGGTCCGGGGCCGGCAGGGCCGCTGACAAGGCCCGCTCCCGCCGGGAGACCCAGACGGTCTGCAGGCCGTTGGCCCGGGCGATGGCGAGCAAGGACCCGCGCGCCGTCCCCAACCAGCCCCCGCCTTCCGCGCCGAGCGTGCGCAGCACCTGCGGCGCGGGACCCGGATGGACTGCCTCGAAGAGCCGCCGAAGGCCGGCCCGCTCCAGAAGACCGCCGGCCAGCTCCCTGCTCGACAGGGAGAGCCCCTCCAGCCGGAAGCCCGCGGACGACAACTGCTCCAACGCCTCCTGAACGCCGTCCAGCGGGTTCAGGACCGTCAGCCCCTTCAGCACCAGCGCGTGGCGCGACGGGTCCCTGCTGGCCCTGGGGAAGGCAGCGAGCACCCGCGCCAGAGAGGCCTCGAGGACCTCCTCCAGCGGGACCCACGTCCCCGCGAGCGCCAGCGCGAGCTGATCCCGCTCGGATTCGGCCAGCCACAGCTCCAGCGCGTGCTCCGGAGCTCCAACCGCCGCCAGTCTTTGGCGCAGCGGGTCGAACCCGAACACGGTGCCGATGAGATCCAGGACGAGACGAGGCATGGGGGCTCCGAGGAAAGGACCGGGACCCTAAAGGCCGCCCCTGGCGGGTGCCACGGTTCCAGGGTTCCTTGTCCGAGGGGCGACGCGCGCACTGTCGTCTTCAGTCTCCAGGCCCGGGGCGACCCGCCTGCAGTCCGAGCAACCTGTCACCGCGGCGACGAAGGTTGCCGCCGGCGCCCGCCGCGGCGATCTCCCGGCGCTGCGAGCATTCCGCGGCGAGAGGAGACCCGCGCGCCGCCTACTTCGTACGGGACAGCGCCTGCTCCAGCTTCGGCTGGTCGAAGCCGAGCACCAGCGTGCCCCGGACGTCGATGACGGGAACGCCCCCGCTCCGAATCCCCGCCGCCGCGCGCTTCTGCTGGAGCTCCACCGCCGCGGCGCGGTCCTTCTCGATGTCCTTCTCCACGAAGTCCACGCCCTTCCCCTTCAGGTACCGGCGCGCGCGGGTGCAGTAGCCGCACCACGAGGTGCTGTAGAGGATGACCTCCCGCCGCTTCCCATTCGCAGGCTGCAAGTCCGACTTCTTCGCGGCCTCTGCGGCGCGCTCGAGGTCCGCCTCCATCTGCGCGAGCTGCGCCAGGGCCGCCTGCCGCTCTGCCACCGCGGTCTGCGCCTGGGCGCGAAGCGCCTTCACTTTCGGGGATGCGCCATCAGGGAGCTCGCGCAACACGTCCAGCGCGCCCTGCGCGTCGCCACCGTTGAGCGCCAACTCCGCCCGGAACGCGCGCGCGGAGACCTCCTTCGGGGCCGCGCGCACCCAGCGGTCTGCGTAGTCCTCGGCGGCTTCGAACTGCTCCTGCTTCAGGCTCACCCGCGCCGCGACCTCCAGCGCAACCGCCTGGGCCGGCGCGTGCCCCAGCGCCATCTGCGCGAACTGCAGCGCGAGGAAGTCGTCCTTCGCGGCCCACGCCTTCTGCCCTGCGGCGGCGAGCAGGTCCGCGCCCACCTGCTGCTGCGCGCCCTCGAGCTTGACGCCCTGCAGGGCGAAGAGGACGTCGTCGAGCTTCCCTCGTGCGAGGTGCGTCTTCGCCTCTGCCAGCGCGGCATCCGGAGAGGCGGTCAGGGCGAGCGCGACGAGCAGGGCGAGCATGACCGCCAGCGTAGCCTGTCCGGGAAAACGGGGCAGCTCGGGTGGGCGCAGCGACGCGCGGTGGGCGGCGGTGAAGCTGGCCGCCCTGCCGTGCGCTGGCATCATCCCCCCATGAACCAGCCGCTCGTCTTCGGATCCCTGATCGCCCTGGCGCTGCTGACCGGTTGTGCCACCCGGTCCTCCGCCTCCCAGGCCCCGCAGCACACCCCCGAGCCACCCGCGGCGTCCCTGGAGGAGCGGCGCGCGCAGCGGCAGTTCCGCGCGGAGGTGCACCGGGAGAACATGGGCGGCGACGCGCTCGAGAGCCAGGTTGTCTACGTCTCCGGCGAGCGCGTGCGCGTGGAGATGAAGTCCGGCGCGCGTGAGGGCGTGCAGATCTTCCTCGGGCCAGGCGCCGGCATCCTCTTCCTCAACCCCCAGGAGAGGGTCTTCGCCCGCATGGCGCCGAATCCGCTCTTCGAGGGCGCGGCGCGGATCCTCGACGTGGCGAATCCGGAGGACCCCTGCCAGGGCGTGGAGGAGGCGACGTGTGAGCGGCTGGAGGAGGCCACTCACGAAGGCCGCAAGGTCACCGTCTGGCGCGAGGTCATCAACGGCCGCGGCAGCCGGCAGATCTGGGTGGACGAGGCGCTGGCCTACGCGCTGCGGATGGAGACCGAAGCGGGCGCGGTGCTGGAGCTGCGCAAGCTGCGGGTGGAGCCGGTGGAGGCGTCGTTGTTCGAAGCTCCCGCGGGGTACACCGAGCACACGGCGCCGGCGACGGAGTAGGCCAGGCGCCCCCTCACGACAGGCGGGCCCTCTCCCTGGGGGAGGGCGGGCTATCTCAGGAGCCGGTCGAGCGCGTTGCGCGTCTCCACCGGCAACTGCGCGCCGGCGAGGAGCAGGGCGCGCTGCGAGAGCAGCCGGTAGAGCATCGACAAGTCTGCGGGCAGCGCGTTCAGGTGCGCCTGCACCACCGCCAGATCTCCGCGCTTCACCGGGCCGGTGAGCCCCGCCGAGAGCCCCCGCTGCCTCGCGCCGCGCAGGGCGGACTCGGACAGGGGCAACAGCGCGGAGAGCGCCGCGTCCGGGCCGATGCCTGCCTCGGCGAAGGCGGCCACCGCCGCGCTCAAGGCCGAGACCACGCCGCCGGCCGCCAGCACCGCGCCCGCATGGTACGCCGCCCGCCGCGCTTCAGGGACCTCGATGGCGAAGAGCTCCAGCTCCTCCGCCATCTGCCGCAGCACCGTCATCAGGGGCCGCCCCGTCGCGCTCAGCGCCACCGCGTGGCCGGCCAGCGGGTCCTCCGCGTCGGAGACCGCCGCCAGAGGATGGAAGGACCCACGCATCCTTCGCGCCAGCATGGGCGACTCTCCGAACGCGCCCAGGTCCAGCGCGCCGGCGCAGTGGACCAGCGCGGTGGAGAGCCCGAAGTCCAGGAGCAGAGACTGCGTCACGCTCTCCACCGCGGAGTCCGGCACCGCGAGCAGTGCGATGTTCGCGTCCTGCAAGGCGTCATGGTCCGCGATGACCAGGCCCAGGGAGGCCGCGCGGCGCAGGGATTCTCCGGAGCGGGGGAACACGCTCACCGGCCAGCCTGCGCGCCGAAGCCCCAACGCCAATGCCCCGCCCATCCGCCCGAACCCGACCACCACCACGCTCGGCTTCTCCGCGCCCGGCTTCGACTTCGAGCGGGTGCGCCGCTGGGGCCTGGGCGCGACGCGGCGGGGGCGGGCGGCGCGGCGGGTGGGCACGCTCAGGCCGCCCCGGCCCGCGCCTCGCGGCGGAAGGCGATCTCTCCGGCGTGGAAGGTGGCTCGCACCACGTCCCCGGCGGCGAAGTCCCCCGCGAGGATCCGCTCCGCCAGGGGCGCCTCCACCAGCCGCTGCACCGTCTGCCGCATGGGGCGGGCGCCCAGCAGCGGGTCGAACCCGCCGGCGTCCATCAGGTGGCCAATGACGTCCTCCCCGGCGCGGTAGGCGATGCCCTTCTCCGTCTGCAGCCGCTGGCTGGACTCGGCGAGCAGCAGCGACGCGATCCGCGCCACCTCGCCCTGCTGCAGCGGCCGGAACACCAGCCGCTCGTCGATGCGGTTCCACAACTCCGGCGGCAAGGAGCGCCGGGCCGCATCGCTGGCGGCGTCCCCTGCGCGCGCGTCGTGCGCGGCCTCCGCCTCCGCGTTGCCGAAGCCCATGGGCTTCGCCTTGCGGTCGAACATCTCGGCGCCGAGGTTGGAGGTGAGGATCACCACCGTGTTCGAGAAGTCGATGTGCCGGCCCTTGCCGTCGGTGAGCCGCCCCTCCTCGAGTACCTGGAGCAGCAGCATCAGCACCTCGCGGTGCGCCTTGTCGATCTCGTCGAGCACCACCACCGACGAAGGCCTCCTGCGCACGGGCTCGGTGAGCTGGCCGCCTTCGCCGAAGCCCACGTAGCCCGGCGGCGCGCCCACCAGCCGCGAGACGCCGTGCGCCTCGGACAATTCGCTCATGTCCACCCGGACCATGGCGTCCCGGCTGCCGAAGAGCACGTCCGCCAGGGCGCGCGCCAGCTCGGTCTTGCCCACGCCGGTGGGCCCGAGGAACAAGAAGGACCCCATGGGCCTGCGCGACGCGAAGCCGGCGTAGTTGCGGCGAACGACCCTGGCGATGCGGCCGACGGCCTCCTCGTGGCCGATGACCCGCGCCCGCAGGTCCTCCTCCAGCCGGAGCAGCCGCGCGGTGTCACCCATCAAGAGCCGGTCTTCGGGGATGCCCGCGAGCCGCGCCACGATGCGCGCCACGTCCTCGCTGCCAATGCGTTCCTTGCCCTCACGGCGGCAGCGCGACCCGGTGAGGTCCACGATGGAGATCGCCTTGTCCGGCAGGAACCGGTCGCTCACGTATTTGGCGGCCAACGACGCCGCGGCCTCCAGGGAATCCGGCTCGAAGCGGACCTTGTGGTGGGCCTCGTAGCGGGAGATGACGCCCTTGAGGATCTCCACCGTCTCGGGGACGGACGGCTCCTTCACCACCACCGGGGTGAAGCGCCGCTCCAGCGCCGGATCCTGGGTGATGAACTTGCGGAACTCGTCGTGCGTGGTCGCGCCGATGCACGGGAAGTCGCCGCGGCTCATGGCGCTCTTGAGCTCGTTGGCGGCGTCCTGCGGCCCTTCGCCGGTGGCCCCGGCGCCGATCAGCGTGTGGATCTCGTCGATGAAGACGACCACCCGGCCGTCCGCGCGCTTCACCTCGTCCTTCAGCCCGTTGAGCTTCTCGGAGAAGGAGCCGCGAAGCTGCGTCCCGGCGACGAGCGACGCCATGTCCAGTTCGATGAGAACGCGTTCGCCCACGCCGCCGCGGACTTCGTGCAGCGCCTGGGCCACGCCTTCGACCACCGCGGTCTTGCCCACGCCCGGCTCGCCGACGAGGCACGGGTTGTTGGTGCGCCGCTTGCCGAGGATGTCGATGACCTCCTCTATCTCGTGCGCCCGGCCGATCACGGGATCCAGCTCGCCCCGCGCGGCGGCCACCGTGAGGTTGCGCCCCAGGGAGGTCAACAGCGGGAAGTCGCGCGCGTCCAGCTCCAGCGCGTGGACGGGCCCCTGGCGGCCCGGGTCCGAACGCGCGGGCGGCGGCGAGGCGGGGCGCGTGTCGAACTCGGGGGTTTCCTCGTGGTCAATCAGATCCCGCGGTGACACCAGGGGCTGCGCTTCGGGCCGGGGCGTCGGCACGCTCAGCGCCACCGCGGCGGCAGCAGGCTTCGGCGCGGGCAGGTTCCCCGAAGGTCTGGGCGGCGTCCGCCCCAGCTGGAGCTTCCGCGGCATCCGGCCGCTCAAGTAGTAGGAGAGGGCGGTGTTGCGCAGGGCGGTCAGGTCCAGCCCCACCTTCTGGAGCAGCTCTTGCGCCGCGCACCGCACCCGCGTGGTGGCGATGAGGAAGTGCAGCGTGTCCGCCTCGGCGCAGCCGCAGTTGCGGGCGATCTCCCGGGAGCGCGCGCACAGGTCGCGCAGCAGGCCGTCCGCCTCCTTCGGCGCCGCGTTCATCGCCTGCAAGAGCAGGTCTTCGTCCACCCCGCGCTCGCGCAAGAGCAGCGCCGCGCGGTTCTCCACCGTGAAGGCGGCCAGTAGGACATGGGCCGAAGTCTGCCGTTGAGACACGCTCTGAGCGATGTCCTCGGCCTCGGCGAGAACCTGAGCAAAATCCGTGCTGTCGACCATCTCGTTCCCCGCTCCCGCGGCCGAGGATGACACAGGGAGGATCTGGCGCAAAGTTTCGGCTACACCGCGCTACAGCGAGGTAGCGGCGACCTCTTTGGCACCGCCCGTTCAGGCTCCAACGGCCCCCACCGCATCCTCGTCGGGGCGCAGACCCAGAAGGAGTAGGAGCCTCTTCGCACCCTGGCGTCCAAGAGGTCTCGCACCGCACCGGCGCTGCTCGTCCTGGCCTACCTGGGGTTCGCCAGCCTCGGCTTGCCGGACGCAGTGCTCGGGGTCGCGTGGCCTTCGCTCCGGGAGGCCTTCGGCCTGGGGCTCGCGGCCATCGCCCCTGTCCTTGCGGCCGTGGCCGTCGTGCTGTGGGCGCTGCACGAGCGGCTGGAGGCCGTCGCCGAGCGCTGAGCCGGGGTCACCTCCATTCTGGAGGTGCGTGGTATGGGGCGCGCATGGACGCGCTCCCGTACTTCGGCCTGGGGCTCACCGCCAACCTCGACGGCCGCGCACCGCCCGACCCGTGGGCGCTGCATGCCTCTCGGCCCGAGCTCTTCGACTTCGTCGAGTACAGCGCGCCGCTCGTCCATGACCCGTCGTTGTGGGAGGGAAGGGCGGGGCTGCCGGTCCTCTTCCACCCGGTGCACCTGAACCTCTGGGGCCCGGAGCTCGAGCCGCCCGAGGCCCTGGCGGCGCTCGACGCGCAGGCGCGGCGGGTGGGGTCGCCGTGGGTGGGCAACGACGTGGGCTGGTGGCACGCGCGCGGCGAGGCCATCCCCGGCTACCTCTATGTGGCGCCCTCCCTGGACGCGCGCGGGCTCGCCGACGCGGTGGCGCACGCCCGCCACGTGCAGGCGCACCTCTCCGTCCCGCTGGCCCTGGAGAACCCGGCGGTGATCGCCGTGCGCGGCTCCCAGCACGTGCTCGACTTCATGGCCGAGCTGCACGCGCAGACCTCCGCGCCCCTGCTGCTGGATCTGGGGCACCTGTGGAGCCACCAGCTCGCGCGGGGCCTGCGCCCCACCGCAGGGTTCGACGGGTTCCCTTTCGACAAGGTGGTGGAGCTGCACATCGCCGGGGGCGTGGTCACCCGCCACGGCCCGGACGGAGACCGCGAGGTCTACGTGGACGACCACACCCAGCCGGTGCGCGAGGAGCTCTTCGAGCTGCTGGCGGAGCTCCTGCCGCGCTGCACGAACCTGCGCGCGCTCACCTTCGAAGGGGACGGTCACCCGGAAGCCCTGGCCGCGCGAACGCTGGAGCGGCTGCGCCCGCTGGTGCGGCGTCCAAAGCCGGCGCCTGCCGCCCCTTCGATGGGCGAGCCGGAAGACGCGCGCGCCAACGCGGCTCACCTGCCCGCGCCCGCCGCCGCCGAGCCCTTCCGCGCGGCCGCAGACCCCCTGCGCCTGTTCGCCGAATCCTATGGCCGCGACGAGTGCCTGGGCGACCCGGTGGGCGCGCGGGCCGAGCTGGACTTCCGGCTCGCGGTGCTGGCGCAGCATCTGGACCGGCCCTTCCCGGTGAGCCGGCTGCTCTTCGCCGCCACCCGCGAGGACCTGCTCGACTTCGCCCGCTCCGATGTCTTCTGCGACTGCTTCTTCGAAGGCGCGCGCACGGTCACCCGCGCGTTCGGCGCGTGGGCGCGGACGCGGCTGCGGCAGGTGCCGGACGACGCCGCCGGGGCCGCGCTGGCGCTGGAGACGGCCGGCAAACATGCCCAGCTCGCGGAGGCGGCCTTCGCGGTCCGGGCGCTGCGCCGCCACCTCTCGGCGCGCGCGTGGGTGAGTGGAAGGCTGCAGCCCGAAGCGCTCGAGGGCGTGCGGCAGGCGGTGCGAAGAGCAGCGGGGGCTACCGCGCGGTGGCCTTCTCGTCCGCCAGTGCGGTGAGGCCCGCTCGCAGGCGCTCGGTGACCAGGGCGCGCACCTTCGCGGGCTCGAACGGCTTCTCCAGCTGCCCGTCGCCCGCCTCGTCCAGCAGCGCTCGCCCCGAAGAGGTGTAGGCCCCGCCGGTCATGTAGATCACCCGGTCCCGCAGCGCCGGGTGCCGCCCTTCGATCGCGTTCCGGAACCCCGGCCCGCCCAGCCCCGGCATCATCACGTCACAGAAGATGACGTCGAAGACCTCGCCTGCGTCGATCAGCGCCAGCGCCGCCTCCGCGCTCTCGCAGACCCTGACGTCGTGCCGGCTCCCCAGGATCCGCACGAACGCGGTGCAGATGGCCCCCTCGTCGTCGACGACCAGCACCCGGCCCCGGCGCGAGCGCTCGTTCGCCGGTTCCGGCTGCGCTTCGTCTCCGACCCTGGGCGCCGGCGGAAACCGCAACCGGACCTCTGTCCCGCGCCCGGGCGAAGACTCCACGGTGATGGTCCCGCCCATGCGGGTGACGACGCCGTGGCACACCGTGAGCCCGAGCCCCGTGCCTTCGCCGATGGGCTTGGTGGTGAAGAACGGCTCGAAGATCCGCGACAGATGCGCAGGGTCGATGCCGCCGCCGGTGTCTCGCACGGTGAGCTCCGCCCAGCCGTCCGCCCCGGTGCCCAGCGCCACCGACACCTCGTGCGCCTGGCCTTCGCCCTCCGGGATGGCCTGGGAGGCATTGATGATCAGGTTCACCACCACCTGGCCCATCCGCGCGTCGCTGCCCAGGACCTGGGGCGCAGTGCCAAGGCGGGTCACCAGCTTTGCCCGCTGGCGCACCTCGGGGCCCGCCAACTTCAAGGCCGCGTCCACGACGCGCTCCAGCGCGACCGGCGCCTGCGACTCATCCTCGGCGCGGGAGAAGGTCTTCAGATCCCGGACGATGACCGCCATCCGCTCGGCGCCCTGCGTCGCGTCCGCCAGCGCCTCCTTCAGCTCGGGCTTCAGCGCTGCCTGGACCTCCGAGAGCTCCTCATCGAGGTAGCGCAGGTTGGAGAGCATCCACGCCAAAGGGTTGTTCAGCTCATGCGCCACGCCGGCCGCGAGCAGCCCCACCGACGCCAGCCGGTCCGCCACCATGGCGCGGGCCTCCAGCTGCCGGCGCTCCGTCACGTCGCGGGACACGGTGAGCGCGGCCCAGCCGCCGCCAAACTCGAAGGGGACCGACTCGGTCTCGATCACCCGGCCGTCCGCGAGCCGGTAGTCGTGAGGGGGCAGCGGCGCTCGCGCTTCGATGCACCGGCGCACGCGCTCGAGGCCAGCCGCCACCACCTCCGGCGTCAGGACCTCTTCCAGAGGACGGCCCTCCACCTGCAGCAGGTCCTTCGCGCCCAACATCTCGAGCGCCGCGCGGTTCGCGAGCAGAAGCTGACGCTGGTCGTTCCAGACCGCGAGCCCGTCGGGCACCTGCTCCATCAACTCGCGGATGCGCGCTTCGTTCTGCCGCAGCCGGTCCTCGGCCGAGGTGCGCTCGAGCGCCAGGGCCAACACGTTGGCCGCCGCCTCGACGAGCTCGACGTCGGCCGCCTCGAAGGGGTGGGCGCCATAGACCGCCACCACGCCCCAGCCCTTCCGCGCGATGCAGAGCTGCGCCGCCACCCCGGCCTGGACCTGGTGGCCTTCGAGCACCCCGGGCAGCCCCAACCGCCCACCGGCGAGCAGCGTCTCGAGGCGCTGGGGGCGGCCCTCGCGAAAGGCGCACGCCAGATGCACGCCGTCCGTCGCCGCGGGGAAGAGCTGTCCCACCGTGCCCGGCTGCCAACCTGCGCCGGCGATGAGCTCGAACGCTGCCCCGTCCGCGCGGGCGCGCCAGACGCCCACCTGCGCCGCGCCCGCCGCCTCCAGCAGGTGCTGGCAGGCCTCGTTGAGGATCCACTCCAGGGGCCCGCCGGCCAGAAGCCCCTGCGCGAGCTCGGCGAGCGCCTGCTGCTTCTGCGCCCGCGCCTGCAGCCGCCTTTCGGTCGAGCGCTCCCGCACCACACACGCCACCGCCTGCAGGGCCCCGGCGCTGTCGCGCAGCGGCGTCACCTCCAGCAGCGCCGGGAACGTGTGTCCATCTGCGCGCCGCAGCGCACATTCCGAGGGGATGGCGTCACCCCGAAGGAGCGCCTCGCAGAGCTCCGCGCCGAGCAGCTCCCGGAGGGTGCTGGGCGTCACCGCGTGTGCCGGAACGCCGAAGAGGCCCTGGGCCGCTGCGTTCCAGAGCTTGAGCTCACCCCCCGCGCCCAGCGCAAACACGCCGTCCTTCATGCCCTGGAGCATGAAGAGGAGCTGCTCCCCCGTGAGGGGCTCTGTCGAACCGCTCGACATCGCCACGGTGGGGAGGTCTGCAAGCCGTGCTCCAGCGCGGGCGCTCAAGGAATTCGCGGGGGTCCGTTGGGGGACGGGCGAAATTCGAGGTCCCCGCTGACCCGGGCGGGTGTCCACGGCCCCAGTGTCCGAGGTGCTTGCGCGAGGCGAGGGCAGGCAGGTAGGAGCACCCGCGAGATGGCAAAGCCGGTGGTGGTGGGCATCGCCGGGGGCACGGCCTCCGGCAAGACGACGGTGGCACGGAAGCTCAACGAGGCGCTGAGCGGGTGCCGCGTGGCGTTCATCGATCAGGACTCGTACTACAAGGATCTCGCCGACCTGCCCCTGGAGGAGCGGCGGGAGATCAACTTCGACCACCCGGACGCCTTCGACACCGAGCTGCTGGTGTCGCACCTGCAAGCGCTGAAGGCGGGCGCCGCGGTGGAGAAGCCGGTCTACGACTTCGTGACCTCCACGCGGACGAAGCGCACGCAGAAGGTGGCGCCGGGGGATCTGATCCTCATCGAGGGGATCCTGGTGCTGCACATGGAGCCGGTCCGGGACGAACTGGACGTGCGCATCTTCGTGGACGCCGAAGACGACGTGCGGATCATCCGGCGCCTCACCCGGGACATCAAGGAGCGCGGCCGGGACTTCGACCACGTGGTGCACCAGTACTTCCGGCACGTGCGGCCCATGCACATGGGCTTCGTGGAGCCGTCCAAGCGCTACGCGGACATCATCGTCCCGCATGGCGGCAACAACGACACCGCCATCGAAATGTTGGTGGGCGCGCTGCGCTCGCGGCTCACCCAGCGCGGTTAGGGCAGGCAGGGTGACGACCGCAGGGCCGGTGGGCACGCCATCGGGCCCGCTGGATTCACCCCCTGATTCGTCGTATCACTCCGGCCCATGAAGCGTTCCTTCGGGCTGATCGTGGTGATCGCGGGTGCCATCGGCATCGGCTGGCTGGCGTATGGCGCGTATGACGAAAAGACGGTGGAGCTGGGCCGGGCGTCGGATCTCGCGCGCATCCAGACCAGCTATTACGAGCGCGTGGGCTGGCTGCGGACCAACCCTGACGACAAGGCGTACCGCGACGAGGTGACCACGTTCTTCCGCTGGTACTTCAAGGAGATCAACGAGCACCAGAACCGCTTCGGCGGCAACAAGGAGTTCGACGACTACCTTCAGGAGATCGACACCCGGTCCGCGCGGCTGTCGGACTCGGAGCTCGCCCTGCGCAAGCGCGTCTATGAGCAGGTCCGCGAGACGTTCGACCAGTTCAAGACCGGCAGCTACTCGCCCATCTACACCGCGACCGACGCGGGCCTGCGCTTCGACGTGGTCTCGGCGGACGTGAAGATGGTGGACGGGCAGCCGAAGATCCACATGCCCATCGTGGTGTGGGGCGCCCAGCGGGAACTGCGCGAGGACGACCGCAAGATGAAGAAGATGGTCACCTCCGCCAGCTTCAACGTGAACTGGCGGCTCTTCGACGCGAAGGGGAAGCTGGTGGGGGAGATGAGCGCCTCGGGTGACCCCACCAACAAGGTGGATCACCCCGAGCGCTTCGTGCCGCACTTCCCCGCGCAGATGGTGCTCGGCCAGTACGACTTCGACCTGCTCCCCAACGAGGTCGCGCGAGTGGAGATGGAGTTCGCCGTCACCTCGCGCTCGCCCACCGGCGGCGAGGCCCGCGGCAACTACACCTGGAAGCTGGACGCGCCTGCCGCCTGGAAGCTCAAGGAAGGCCAGGAGTGGGCCGGCGCCGAAGAGTCCGTCCGGCCAATCGAGGAGATCGACCCGGCGGCGGCTGCCCGCCGCTAGCCTCCGCGGCGCCCCGTCACACCACGGCCAGGGCACCTCGCAGGTGCCACGCGCCCAGCCCGCCCTCTTCGTCCAGCGCGTAGAGGTTGAGCTTCGCGTCCGCTGCCAGCGCGCAGAGGGACGGGCCCGTGCGCACCTCCGCCATCACCCGGCCGCCGCGCGGATCCACCGCGCGCGTCACCTCGCCGGGGACGAGCAGGACCTCGCGCGCCGCCACCGCCGGGACCAGGCAGTGCAGCGAG
>CAZQVZ010000133.1:3188-13570 GCA_964596895.1 uncultured Myxococcaceae bacterium | reverse complement strand
GGGCGGGACGGCGCGCTCACCGGCGAAGGTTCGCTCAAGGCGAACGTGGGCGAGTCGGTCCGGCTCTTCGTGGGCAACGGCGGCCCGAACCTGGTCTCCAGCTTCCACGTCATCGGCGAGATCTTCGACCGCGTCTACTACGAGGGCGGCACCCGCTTCCAGGAGAACGTGCAGACCACGCTCATCCCTGCGGGTGGTTCGGCCATCGTCGAGTACAAGCTGGAGACCCCGGGCACCCTGGTGATGGTGGACCACTCCATCTTCCGCGCGTTCAACAAGGGCGCCATCGGCCTGATGAAGGTGGAGGGAGAGGAGAACGGGGAGGTCTTCAGCGGCAAGCAGTACGAGGGCCCCTACGTCCCCGGCCAGAAGCTCTCCGCGCTGCCCGAGGCGCCGAAGGCGGACGCGCCCACCCCCGCCCGCATCGACGAAGCGAAGGGCACCGAGCCCGGGCCGGTGAAGGACGTGCGCTCCTTCCAGCAGAAGATGGACGCGGGCAAGGCGGTGTACGGCGCCGCGTGCCTGGGCTGCCACCAGGCGGACGGCAACGGGATGCAGAACCTCTTCCCGCCGCTGGCCAGGAGCGACTACCTCATGGAGGACAAGGCGCGCGCCATCAGCGCGGTGGTCCACGGCCTGTCCGGCCCCATCAAGGTCAACGGCAAGGACTACAACTCGCAGATGCCGCCTCTGGCCTACCTCAAGGACGAGGACATCGCCGCGGTCATCACCTACGTCCGCAACACCTGGGGCAACAAGGGTGACGCGGCCAACGCCGAAGAGGTGACCCGCATCCGCAAGGGCGGCCCGGTGGGCGGCAAGGTCAGCGAGCATTGACATGAAGACGCTCCCCTTCGTCCTGGTGGCGGCGCTGGCAGGAGGCGCCGCGCATGCCTCTCCCCGCGCCGCCGCCATGGCGAAGGTGGGGCCTGGTGAGGTCCGCACCGCCTACGTGCAGGACCCCTCGCAGCCGCCGCCGGAGGTGCCTGCCTTCTGGCTGGACCGCACCCCGGTCACCAACGCGGACTTCCTGGCCTTCGTGAAGGCACAGCCGAAGTGGCGGCGGGACCACGTGAAGGCGCTGTACGCGGACGCAGGCTACCTCTCGCACTGGGCGGCGCCGCTTCGGCTCGGGCAGGCCCCTTTGAAGGCCCCGGTGACGCACGTGAGCTGGTTCGCGGCGCGCGCCTACTGCAAGGCCCAGGGCAAGCGGCTCCCCACCGAACGGGAGTGGGAGGTGGCCGCCGCCGCGGGCGCCACCGTGAAGGACGCCACCTTGGACCCCGCGTTCGTCTCGCGGATCCTCGCCTGGTATTCGCGGCCGACCCCGAAGGTGCTGCCGGACGTGGGCGGCTCCGAGCCCAACGCGTGGGGCGTCCAGGACCTGCACGAGGTGGTCTGGGAGTGGGTGGATGACTTCGGCAACACGCTCGTCACCTCCGACTCGCGGGAGAACGACAGCCCGGACCGGGCGAAGTTCTGCGGCGCGGCGGCGGTGGGGGCAGGGGACAAGAACGACTACGCGGCGTTCATGCGCACCGCGTTCAGAAGCTCGCTCAAGGGCCCGTACACGGTCCGAAACCTCGGCTTCCGCTGCGCGCGGAGCCTCGATGCAAAGAACGGAGCCTCCCGATGATTCGACAAGGCCTCAACGCAGCGCTCCTGGGCGCCCTGCTCGTCACCTCCGCGGCGGGGGCCAACGAGGCGTCGCTGCACGACTTCGACGTGGTCTTCAACGACCAGGCCGGCGCGAAGACCACCTTCGCGAGGTTCGAGGGCACCCCGGTGCTCGTCACCATGTTCTACGGCAACTGCGCGTACGCGTGCCCGATGTTGGTCAGCCGGATGCGCAGGCTGGAGGCGAAGGTCCCCGAAGCGGACCGGGCGAAGCTGCGGATGGTGCTCGTCACCTTCGACCCGAAGCGGGACTCCGTGGCGGCGCTCTCCAAACTGCACGAAGCCTACGGGCTGGATGAGCGCTGGCACTTCCTGCGCGTGGACGACGCGGACGCGGTGCAGGAGTTGGCGGCCATCCTCGGCGTGAAGTACCGCTTCATGCCGGATGGCACCATCAACCACAGCTCGGTGATCACCCTGCTCGACGGCGGCGGCGGGGTGAAGGCGCGCATGGACGGCATGGACCTTCCGGACGACACGCTGCTCCTGCCGCTCGGTCCGTTGCTCGCCTCCCAGCCTCGGCGCTGACGCGCCAAACTCTAGGTGCGACGCGCCGGCGCCGGTAGCATCGGCGGCTCCATGCCGGCGCGCCGCACTTTTCTCCTGGTCTTCGTCCTGCTCGGCGCAGGCCTTCTGGGTTCGCTCCCGCGCGAGCACGCCCCGGGGGCCTTCGCCGTTCCCGCACCGGACGCACAGACGGACGGAGAGGATGCCGCCGCGCAGGCGGCCGAGGACGCGGAGCTGCCAGCGGAAGATCCAGACGCGCCCGCCCTTCCCGAGGTCCCCAGCCGCATCGACGATCCACCTCTGCCGAAGGTCGTGGGCCTGGACCTCGAAGCGGACCTCCTCGGCCGCGCGGTCCCCGGCGAGGACGGCCGCCTGGTCGCCCTGCACGAAGGCGTCCTGCGCACGCTGACGGTGATGCCCGGGCTGCAGGACACCCTGACGGGGGTGCTGCAGCGCTACCAGACGCCGTACGCGGCGGTGGCGGTGGTGGAGGTGGAGACGGGCAGGGTGCTCGCGCTCTCCGAACACGCCCAGGCGCGCCCCGGGCTGCGCGGGCTGCCGGTGAAGGCCGCGTTCCCCGCGGCCTCGGTCTTCAAGATCGTCACCGGCGCGGCCCTGCTCGAAGAGGGACTCTCCGCGTCGGACGTCACCTGCTCGCACGGCGGCTTCCGCAAGGTGACCGCGGCGCACCTCTCGGATTCGGCGAAGGACCGGGAGTGCTTCACGCTCGGGCGCGCCATGGGGCTGTCGGTCAATGGGGTCTTCGCCAAGCGCACGGTGAAGCACCTGGACGCGAAGGCGCTTTTGGACGTCGCCGGCCGGTTCGGGTTCAACCGCACCTTCGACTTCCCGCTCCCGGTGGAGCCCTCGCTGGCGGCCATCCCCGAAGAGCCGCTGTCACTGGCGCAGGCGGGGGCGGGCTTCGGGGACGTCTTCCTCTCGCCGCTGCACGCAGCGCTCCTGGCGGCGGTGCCGGCCACAGGCGGGCTGTTGCGCGCGCCATTGCTCTTCGAGGACGAAGAGGCCCCTGAGCCTTCGCGCGCCGTGGCGCCCGAACACGCAGAGGCGCTCGCGGACATGCTGGAAGACACGGTCACGCACGGCACCGCGCGGCGCATCTTCCGGGAGCGGGGCTTCGCGGTGAAGGGCGCGGTGGGAAAGACCGGGTCTTTGGCGGACAAGAGGCCGTTCCGGGACTACTCCTGGTTCGTGGGCTACGCGCCGAAGGACGCGCCGAAGGTGGCGGTGGCGGCGGTGATCGTCAACGACCCCTTGTGGCGGATCCGCGCCACCTGGCTGGGCCGTGAGGCCCTGCGCCACGCGCTGAAGCTTCGGGCCGAAGCGGAGGAGGCCGCCCTCGAGATGCTGCCGGTGGCGGAGGTGACCCTGCCCCGACCCGCCTCCGAGCCCGCCTCCGTGTCTGCGGTGCAGCCCCTTCCGGATGGGGCGCAGGGTTCGACCGAGGCGAAGGTCAGCGACGCTCGACCCTGACCAGCCCGCTCTCGATGAAGCGCTGAAACAGCCGCAGCGCCTGCAGTTCCTGGAGCGGGGACACGTGGACGATGGACGGCACGTCCCGCTCACCGTCGATTCGCGAGAGCAGGTAGCGCTCGGGTGCAGAGAGGTTCATGCCCTTGAGCTGCGCCGGCGAGACCAGCAGCTGGGCCACCGGCTTGCCGTCGAGGAGCTCACGGCGGAGCTGTTCAGAGAGGCCGGCTTCGGCGCGGTTGAGCAGGGCCTGGGTGTTCGCGTTGGGGCCGAGCTCATAGGCCCTCCGGGCGAGGGGCTCTGCGCCGGCAGGGTCTCCCTGCGCGAGCTTCACCTCCGCCGCCGCCAACACCTCCGCGAGGCTCTGCGAATCCTCCGTCCCGCTCGTCTGCAGCTCCTCCTCGGCGACCTCCACCTCCAGGTCCTCCGACGGCAACGCCACGGTCACCGCCTCCAGCCGGTAGAGCGCGTACAGCCGCTGGTAGAGAAAGAAGTCGGTGGCGTGCAGGGCGAGGATGATCTCGTCGATGGTGTAGCCCGACGCGATGAGCTTGAAGAGCCGCTCATCCAGCGAGCCGGGCCGGGGCGGCTCCGGCAGCCGGGATTCGTTCAGGCGCAGCCGTACGTTGCCGGCAGGGAAGGCGCCGCGGATGGCCTGCCACGCGGTCTCCCGGAACTCGCCCTCGCGGTGGAGGTCCAACAGGTCCACCCGGACCTCCAGCCCGTCGGGCAGGGACACGTCCGCGTCCGGGTCGAAGGCGAAGGTGCCCTCCATCCAGTTGAAGGCGTGCAGGAGGGTCTCGCGCACCTTGAGGTTGAGGGCGTTCTGGATGGTGGCTTCGGTGACCGCGCCGATCATCACCAGGATCTTCCCGATGAAGACCTTCGTCTCCCTCTGGGTCTGGTAGGCCTTGTTGAACTGGTCTTCGGTGATGTGCCCCAGGTTGATGAGGAACTGGCCCAAAAACTCCCGCGGCTCGTTGGAGCTGGCGTTCACCACCATGCCTTCGTGGAGCACCACCTGCTTGTGGTGTGCACCGTTCTGCAGGGCCAACTCACCGCTCGCGCGCTTGTTGCCGAGGTAGGCGACGATGTCCTTGAGCGGCATCGTCGCGAAGTCACCGTGGAGGCCCCGCATGGTGGTTGAACTGTACTCCAAACGCCGTTGTCCCCTTTGTGACGAGGCGCGAGAGGTGGTGGAGACCGCCCTGGGCGATCTGCCGGTGGAATATCGCCTCCGCTACATCGAGGACAGTGAAGATCTCTGGGCCCGCTTCCGCTACCAGGTGCCGGTGGTCTCGGTGGACGGCGAGGTCCTCTTTGTTCACCGGGTGGAGCCCTCTCGCCTGCTCGAAGCGCTGCGCGAACGTGGCATGACGGTTGCTCAGCACCCGCCCGAGGATGCGTAACCGCTTTCCAAACGTGGGTAACGCGGTGGGTTGGGTGGGTGGGCGCTGTAATTTGGTCGGGTTGTCAGGCGAGTGAGCAGGGAAGAAATTTCCCGGGGTGAGGGGATGAGGGCGGCGGGCAGGCGCAGGCGCAAGACGGACCCACTGAAGGGGGCGAAGGTGCTCTTGACGCACCCGGACCCCGCGAAGCTGGACGCGGCGGCGGGCGTGCTGCGCGCGGCGGGGATGCGCGTGGTGGCGCTGAACCGGCTGGACGCGGTGGTGCCGTTGACGCGGGTCTTCAAGCCGGACCTGGCGCTGTTGGCCCTGGGCCCGGGGCCTCTGGAGGTGGCCAAGGTGGGCCGCCGGGTGTCGCGGCGGTTCCGCGGCGCAGTGCCGGTGCTCTACCTGGGAGACGTGGCGGATGCGGACGGGCGTGAGCACCTCTTGTCCCGGGGCCTGGGGCTGGAGGTGGTGCCCGAGCGCGCGCCGCCAGGCGAGCTTCTGGCGCGACTGGAGCGGATTTTGGCGCTGCGCTTCGCGGTGGCGGACGCGGAGCGGAGCGCGCTGGAGGAGCGCAGCCCCACCCTGCACGACGAGATCACCGGCCTGTACAACCGGCGCTTCCTCCTCGAGATGGTGACCTGCGAACTGCGGCGGGTGGAGCGCCACGGCGGCGCGTTCACCGTGCTCATCGGCGAGCTGGAGGACTTCGCGAAGGTGCACGAGCGCCACGGTGACGAGGTGTGCGACCGGCTGATGGTCCTTTGCGCCACGCACCTGCGGCAGGGGCTGCGCGAGGCGGATCTGGTGGCGCGGGTGGGCAAGTACCACTTCGGGGCGCTGCTGCACGGGATGGGACCGGAGCAGTTGGGGCCCGTGCGGGCTCGGCTCGAGCGGCGGCTGCTGCTCGCGAGGTTCGATCTGGAGGGGAGGCCGGTACGGGCCTCGATGACGTTTGGCGCTGCGTCGTTCCCGGACGTGACGGGGCCGGCGCAGCAGATCTTTGCGCAGGCGATCCAGGACCTGGATCGGGCGCGTGACGACCGGCGCGGCCAGGACCCGCGCGCTGCGGTCTGAAGGAGAGCAGACGGATGGCGACGGAGGGCGAGGGGATGGAGCAGAAGGTGGTGTTGGTGGTGGATGACGAGGAGTCCTTGCGCGGGTTCCTCGCGGAGCTCCTGCAGATGGCTGGCTACCAGGTCCGCACCGCGGGCGGCGGTGGGCAGGCGCTGGAGATGCTCTCGGGCGGCGCCTTCGACGCGGTGCTCCTGGACGTGGTGCTGCCGGACCTGAGCGGGCTGGAGGTCCTGCGGCGGTACCGGGAGCGCGGCGGCGTGGCGCCGGTGGTGGTGCTCTCGGCGCTGGCGGGGGCGGATGACGCGGTGAGGGCCATGAAGCTCGGCGCCACCGACTACATCCCCAAGCCGTTCGAGCGTGCGGAGATCGAAGCGGCGCTGGCCCGCGCCCTGGGGCTGCCGGTGCCGGCTCGCGAAGAGGCGCAGCCTTCACCCGAGTCCGGGGTGATCATCCGGCCTCCGGAGGCGGACCCCGAAGAGCAGGAGGGCCGGCAGCTCATCTACCTCTCGTCGGCGATGCGGCGGGCGAAGAGCCTCGTGGATCAGATCGCCGACACCGACGTGCCGGTGCTGATCACCGGCGAGTCCGGCGTGGGCAAGGAGGTCATCGCCCGGGAGATCCACACGCGCAGCCGCAGGCTGCAAAAGCCCTTCATCAAGGTGAACTGCGCGGCGCTGCCAGCGGAGCTCCTGGAGAGCGAGCTGTTCGGGCACGAGCGCGGCGCCTTCACCGGCGCCACCGCCGAAAAGCCCGGCAAGTTCGAGCTGGCGCACCAGGGGACCATTTTCCTCGACGAGATCGGCGAGATGGCCATCCGGCTGCAGGCCAAGCTGCTGCAAGTGCTGCAGGACGAGGAGTTCTTCCGGGTCGGTGGCAAGAAGAGCGTGCGCGTGGACTCGCGGGTGGTGGTGGCGACCAACCGGGAGCTGGAGCGGGAAATCGAAGTCGGCAACTTCCGCGAGGATCTCTTCTACCGCCTCAACGTGGTGTCCATCCGCATCGCGCCGTTGCGTGAGCGCAAGGAGGACATCCCGCCCCTGGTCGAGTACTTCCTGCGCAAGTACGGTCGGAAGTACCGCGGCGGGGTGGCGGAGCTGCCGCGGGAGGTGATGGACGCGTTCGGCACCTATGAATGGCCGGGCAACGTCCGCGAGCTCGAGAACATGGTCCGCAGGCTGGTGGTGCTGGGCGACGCGGGCCTGGTGCTCGACGAGCTTCGGGCAGGCGGCAGGACCCCGGCCTCCGCGCCCAGCCTCCCCAGCGCCTACGCCGGCGAAGGCTCGGAGTACGCGCAGCCGCCGCCTTCGCACAACGTGCTCCGGGCCCAGGCCGGGACCGTGGTGGAAGGGCCGTTCGGTCCGGCGGTGGTGCCCCCGCCGGCCCCTGTGGTCGCGCCGGAGCCTTCGGCCCAGCGCTACGTGAACCCCTTCGCGGTGCCGCAGCCCCCGCCGCCTGCCTCCACCATCCCCGAGAGCGAGATGTCCCTGAAGGACATTGGCCGCAGAGCGGCGATGCTGGCGGAGCGCGAGGCGATTCTGGCGATGCTCCAGCGCACCGCGTGGAACAAGCGCCGCGCCGCGGGGAAGCTGCGCATCAGCTACAAGGCGCTGCTCTACAAGATCAAGGAGTGCGGGATCATCGACCCGCGGAGCAACGCGGAGTTCTAGCGCCGTTAGTACAGGCGCAAGAGCTTCGCCCGGACCTTGAACTTCGGGTCACGCACATCGATGACGTAGATGTCGCCGGTGACCTCGTCGAAGGAGCCGCCGGCGATGAGGGAGCCCAGCCCCACCGCGGCGAGGTACGCGGCGTCCGCCGGGTTCTCGACGTCCATGTCCCGCAGCTTCTTCCGGAAGTCGTAGGTCCCGCGGAACTCCCAGGTGGTGCGCACGCCGTGGGGGTTCCGCGCGGCCACGTGATCGGGGAGGCCCTCCAGCCCGTCCAGCTTCTTCGCCACCCGCTGGATGTGCGCGTCGAAGAGCGGATCTCCGGAGGGCCGCAGCACCACCAGGTCCCGGACCCGCCCTGCGGCGTCCTGGGTCAGCTCCACCACCACCACCAGCTCCATGCCCATCCGCTCCAGGGTCTCCCGAACCCGGGCGTTCTGGTCCGCTGCTGCCGCCGCGTGGGCGTGCAGGCCCTGGGGATCGGGCACCGAGGTGTGGTGCGGCAGATCTCCGGCGGGAAGGTGGGGCGAGCCGGTGGCCCCATACTGGGCGACATCCTTGAGGTAGCCGTCCGCCATCCGCTGCAGGCCGGCGGTGACGTCCAGCGCCAGGGGGCGCTCCACCTGCGCGATCGCCTCGAGCGCGTTGCCGAGCACCCGGAAGTAGTCGTCCACGGCGCCGCTGCGCGTCCGCCACTCGGCGAGGTCGTCTGCGGCCCAGCCTTCGATTCGGCGCTTCACCACCCGCGCGGTGGCCTCCCGCCCGGCGCGCAGCTCCGACTCCGACGGCGGGCCGTCGTTCTGGACGGTCACCCCGCGCGACCCCTGCGCGATGGCCTCGGCGCCCGGCACCGGATCCAGGCGAACGGCGAAGTCACCGCCCGGCACCAGCGTCTTCAGGCGGAGGTCCGGGCCCGAAGGCGCGGCGTCGGAGGTGGGAGGTGCGGGCGGACGCGCCTTTGCGGTCACGGCCTCGGGCTCGCGCTCGGGCGTCGGTGCTGCAACCGGTGCCGGGGTCTGCGCGCGAGGCCTTCGCACCCGCGCGGCCGGTGGGGGAAGGGCTGGCCGCGGCGCGGCGGCGGAGGGAGCGGAAGGCAGAAGTGCGGGCGGCGCAGGCTCGGGTGACGGCGCGGGAAGTTCAAAGAACTCCACCACCCAGGGTGGCGGGCGCGCTTCCTCCGCCTTCACGCGCGGCGCACGCTCAGGAGGCGAGGAAGGCAAGTGCGCCCACAGCCCTACCAGCGCCGCATGCAGCAACGCCGACGCCCCTGCGGCGGCGACGAACCTGCGCGTGGAGGAGGGGCGGGGAGCGGTCACGGCGGGCAAGTGTGCGCCGGTCAGGAACGCCCCCGCAAGCGGGGCCGGGGTCGCCCTACGGGGAGCTGGACCAGCGCGCGTCCGTCACCGGAGAACGGATGACGTAGTGACAGGCAGGGGCGCCCTGGCGGCGGCAGGCCTTCTGGGACACGTCTGCCCGGACGCCCACCGTGCGCAGCGCCTCTTCGAGGATGCCCTCCTCCATGACGCAGTGGTGGGGCGTGGTCTTCTCCAATTCCGCGAGGCCCGGCTCGAAGCGCAGGACCCGCCAGCCGCCAATGCCCGAGCCCCGGTTGGCCCGGCGGTACATCTCGTCGAAGCCGTAGACGATGTCGTGCGCGGACTTCGCCACCTGGCGCACCGCGTCGGCGTGGGAGAGCCCGAAGAGCTCCCAACCCACGTTGCGCAGCGCGAAGGTGCCCAGGTTCGTGTCGAGGGTCTCCAGCGCTTCGAGCAGGAGGGAGATGGGATACCAGCCGTCGGCCTTCACGCCGCGGAGCCGTTGGTGCAAGTCCGGCCCCAGCGCCCGCTCCGGCGCGTGCAGCGCCTTGAGCACCGCCAGGATGTCGGAGCCGATGGTCTCGTGATTCACGCCCTCGTAGGCGTTGGTGATGCCGCTCATGGCGCCGGAGGATAGCCCGGGTCTGCGGCATCGAACATTGAACCCGGCCTTTGGGGTGGGGCAGAGTGCGCGCCCATGTCCAGTCCCGCACCTGCACCCGCCGGAGCCGCGCCTGCTCCCTCGTCCCGCTTCGTCGACCGCTTCCTCAATGGCGTGGAGCGGGTGGGCAACAAGCTGCCGGATCCGGCGGTGCTGTTCCTGATTGCCCTCGCCCTCGTCTGGGTGCTCTCGGCGCTGTTGGCGCAGGTGGAGTTCACGGATGTCGATCCGCGGACCGGCAAGGCCATTGAAATCAAGAACCAGCTCACCGGCACCGCGCTCGCCACCTTCTTGTCCGGGATGGTGGCCACCTTCACGAACTTCCCGCCGCTGGGGGTGGTGCTGGTGGCGCTCCTGGGCGTGGGCGTGGCCGAGCACACGGGCTTCATCAACGCCGGGCTGCGCGCGCTCCTGGGCGTGACGCCGAAGGCGCTTCTGACGCCGATGCTGATCCTCGTGGCCATCATGAGCCACACCGCCGCGGACGCAGGCTACGTGCTGGTGATTCCCCTGGGCGGGGTCATCTTCGCGGCCGCGGGGCGCAACCCGCTGGCGGGCATCGCCGCTGCGTTCGCTGGCGTCTCCGGTGGCTTTGGCG
>CAZQVZ010000133.1:0-3178 GCA_964596895.1 uncultured Myxococcaceae bacterium | reverse complement strand
ATTGATCCCCTGCTGCAGGGCTTCACCCAGTCCGCGGCGCAGATCATCGACCCGACGCGGATGGTGAACCCGCTGTCCAACTGGTGGTTCACCGCCGCGTCGTCGGTGCTGATCGTCGCGTTGGGCTGGTTCGTCACCGACAAGATCGTCGAGCCCCGGCTCAAGGGGACCACCCTGGATGGTGACGGTCAGGACATGCCCACCATGGACCGGCTCTCCCCGCACGAGCGGCGCGGGCTGTGGGGGGGCTTCCTGGTGATGGCGGTGGGCCTGGCGCTCCTGGCCTGGGTGTCGCTCCTGCCGGAGTCCCCCTTGCGCGGGGCGCCGCGGGAGCTTGTGCCGGGGGAGGGCGCGGTGCGGTCGCTCACCACTTTCGATGCGCCCTTGATGAAGTCGATTGTGCCGCTGATCTTCCTGCTCTTCATCCTGCCCGGCATCGTCTACGGGTACGTGGCGAAGACGGTGAAGGGGCACCGGGACATCATCGCCGGGATGAGCAAGTCGATGAGCACCATGGGCTACTACCTGGTGCTGGTCTTCTTCGCGGCCCTGTTCACCTACGCGTTCTCGCAGTCGAACATGGGGGCGCTGCTCGCGCTGAAGGGGGCTTCGGCCATCAAGGCCATGGCGCTGCCGCCGGCGGTCACCATCGTCCTCATCATCCTGGTGGTGGCGTCGGTCAACCTGCTGATCGGCTCGGCGTCCGCGAAGTGGGCGCTGCTGGGTCCCATCTTCGTGCCCATGCTGATGCAGCTCGGCATCTCGCCGGAGTTCACCCAGGCCGCGTACCGGGTGGGCGACTCCACGACGAACATCATCACCCCGCTGATGCCGTACTTCCCGCTGGTGGTCGTCTATTGCCAGCGCTACCTCAAGAACACCGGCATCGGCACCCTGGTGTCGATGATGCTCCCGTACACCCTCACGTTCATCTCCTCGTGGGTGGTGTTCCTGCTCGCGTACTGGGCGCTGGGGCTGCCCCTGGGCATCCAGGGCGGGTACACCTACCCGTAGGGGGAAGGGCCGCGCAGAAGGCTAGAGCTTCGTCTTCGAAAGCTGCAGCACGCGGCGGAAGTGTCTGGGCTCCACCTTCGCCACGCTCAGCCGCGAGCGGGTGATGAGGATGAAGTCTTCGAGCTGCGCGTCCGCCTTCACCTGGGCCAGCGTCACCGGCACCTTCAACGCCAGGTGGGGCCCCACCTCCACCGACGCCCAGTCTTCACCCGGCGCGGTGGGATCCGAGGTCGCGGTGGCGAGGACCCGGGCCACCCCCACCAGCGCCTTCTCGTTCACCGAGTGGTAGTACAGGCACCATTCGCCCGGCTTCATCGCCCGCAGGTTGTTGCGCGCCTCGAAGTTGCGCACGCCGGTCCAGGCGGTGCGGCCGTCCTTCTCGAGCTGTGAATAGGGGTAGACGTCCGGCTCGCTCTTGATGAGCCAGTACGACGACGCTGCCTTCGACTTCATACCGGCGCGTCGACGGCGTGCCGCGAGGCGGGGGCCACCGCGAGCGGCACCTCCACCTTCCCCTCCGCCTCCGCCGCGAGCGCCACCGCCGCGGGGGCCTGCGCGTCTGCCTCCAGCACCACGTGGGCGCGGCTCTCCTCCGGCAGCGCCGACAGGAGCAGCCGCACGGCCTCCTTCGCCTGTAGCCCTGGTCGAAGCCCCAGCTCCACCGAGAGCCCGCCCAGGCGCAGGCCCACGCAGGTGTCCTCGCCACGGGCGACGCCGAAGAGCGCCAGGCGGTGGGCCGAAGCCTCCACCCGAAGCCCGGCATCGGTGCTCCAGACCTCCGGTCGCGTCTCGCTCATGGCGCGGACCATACGGCGGTCCGCATCCCCTGGCGAGCGCGCGCCACCCTGGGGTGTCCGGGCGCGCCTACTGCTGCGCGCCGGCCTGGGCGCCCTGGCTCGCCCGGCTGCCCACGCGCCCCCCCAGGCCAAAGCTGACCGCCCACAGGCCCCCGCCGCCCAGCGCCATCGCCGCGGCCTCCGAGCCTGCGCCCAGGACCGTTCCAAAGAGGCTCATCGCCGCTGCCCCTGCTCCCAACACCAATGCCGCCACCGCAGCCGCCTTGATCATGTGTTCCCCCCGGTGCTTCCGTGAGGGGAGTCGTTCAACGTCCGTGCCGGGCCGACATCGTCATCCATCCGGCGCAAGTGGACATTTCTCACCCACCCAATGGCCCCGGGTTGGGTCGTGCGAGGTGGGAAAAGTTTCCGGGTGTGGCCGCCGCTTCCCCCTTTGGGAGAGAAGTTTTTTCCTCTGGTGCTCCGCACCGTCGGCCAAAGGGCAGTGCAAGCCGCCGGATTCGGGCCGGCCGCGCGCGAGCGGCGATGGCACATGCGCTGCTTAGCGAACCGCCGCGTGGATCACGAGAACCGGAAGGAGAGCGGAGCGATGGGCGGGAAGACGAGCGCATGGGGCTGGACGATGGTGGCGGTGCTCCTGGTGAGCGGGTGCGCGCACAAGACGAAGGGGGTGCAGGCGCCGAAGGACGAGCCCTACCGGATCGGTATGGAGGACGTCGTGGACGTGGCGGTGTGGCGCGACCCGGACCTGTCGCGGGTGGTGCCGGTGCGGCCGGACGGCTTCATCTCCCTGCCCATGGCGGGTGAGGTCCACGCCGCGGGGAAGACCCCGAAGCAACTGGAGGAGGAGATCCGCAAGGCGCTCGCCCCGTTCGTGCAGGAGCCGCGGGTCACGGTGATTGTCCGGGAGGTCAACGCCCCCCGGGTGTACGTCACCGGTGAGGTCTCCCGTCCGGGGATGTACCCGATGCGCGGACACGTCTCGGTCCTCCAGGCGATTGCCCTGGCCGGCGGGTTCAGCGACTTCGCCGACAAGCGGAAGATCATGATCATCCGCCGCGACGGGAAGGGCGTCCCGGTCAACTACACCGAACTGGTGGAGACCAAGGACGACGCCCGGGTGAGCGTCTGGCTGCAGCCGGGCGACACCGTGGTGGTGCCGTAGTCAGCACGGCAGATGCAACGACGGTAGGGGACGGGCTCTCAGGCCCGTGACCGTTGACGCCGCGGGTGCGGCGTGTGGTGGCGCAGTGGCTTGGCGTGGCGGCGTGGCGTGGCCTGGCGTGGCGTGGCGTGGCGTGGCGTGGCGTGGCGTGGCGTGGCGTGGCGTAGCGGGGCGGCGTGGCGGAGTGGCGGGGACGGTGGTG
>CAZQVZ010000132.1:11268-13594 GCA_964596895.1 uncultured Myxococcaceae bacterium | reverse complement strand
GGCGAGATAGTGCGCCACGCCGGACTTGGCGTTGTGGGCGTGGCCGCCGCCGAGATCCTCGAACGTGACGTTCTCACCGGTGACAGACTTGATCACGTCTGGGCCGGTGATGAACATTTGCGAGGTGCCGTCCGCCATCACGATGAAGTCGGTGAGGGCGGGGGAGTACACCGCGCCGCCGGCGCAGGGCCCGAGGATGAGCGAGATCTGCGGCACCACGCCGGAGGCGAGCGTGTTCCGCAGGAAGATGTCCGCGTACCCGGCGAGGCTCTCCACGCCCTCTTGAATCCGCGCCCCGCCGGAGTCGTTGAGGCCCACCACCGGCGCTCCCACCCGGGTGGCGAGATCCATGATCTTGCAGATCTTCTGCGCGTACGCGCCGGACAACGAGCCGCCGAAGACGGTGAAGTCCTGCGCGAAGACGAAGACCTTGCGGCCGTCCACGGTGCCGTAGCCGGTCACCACGCCGTCCCCGGGGATCTTCTTGGACGCCATCCCGAAGTCGGTGGCGCGGTGGGTGACGAACTTGTCCAGCTCGGTGAAGCTGCCCGGGTCCAGGAGGAGGTCGATGCGCTCGCGGGCAGTGAGCTTGCCGGCCTCGTGCTGCTTGGCAATGCGCTCTTCGCCCCCGCCCAGCTCGGCCTGGCGCTCCAGCGCCTCCAGCCGCGCGCGCAGCGGATCCTTCTCGGTGGTGTCGGACATGCGCGGGTTATCTATGTCGGGGGCGCGAGCGTCAACAACGCGCCGAAGCGGTACGTGCGCGCGCCTTCGGAGTCCGCCCAGCCTTCGACGCCGCGGGTGATCTCCAGCACCGGCCCCAGCTCCGTGCTCACCGCCAGGAGCCCCGCCAGCTCGGACGCGCCCACCACGTCAAAGAGCGAAATGCCAGACAGCGTGCGGTGCGCGCGCTGGGGGTCCACCTGCACCGTCAACCCACGCGCGTGCTTGCCTCTGCCCCCGCCCAGCCCCGCCAGCGCCGCCTTCAACGCCGCCTCGTCGTTCGCGAGCAGCACCGTCTTGCCGCTCTGCACCACCCGCAGCTCGCGGCCCGGCTCCAGGGGGATCACCCAGCCTGCGCCCGCCTCCAACGGCTGCGCGCCCCCGAACTGCCCCACCGGCGCGAGCGCCTTGCGCACCGCGTCCGCGTCCTTCACCTCCGCCAGCCACACGTGCCGCGCGGCGAAGAAGCGGTCTGCGTCGGTCTTCATGCGTCCACGCACCTGCGCCGAGTGGACCAGCAGCGCGAGCTGCCCGGTGAGCTGCGCGGAGAGGCCCGCCTCCAGCTTCGCCACCCCTTCCCGCGGGCAGCCCTTGCACAACCCCGACAGCGGCCCCACGAGGCTCCGCACCGACCTGCCCACTTCGCCGGGCTGCACCGAGGCCCGCATCACCGCCAGCCCCTCCGGCGCGAACGCGGCGAACGGGCTCTGGCTGCCTGTGCGCAGCTTCGGCGCGGAGAGGCCGAAGGCGCGGCCATCCACCGTCAGCGCGTCCGCCTTGCCGGTGAGGCCCACCACCGCGTTGCCCATCACCAGGAAGGCCTCGCCCCGAAGGCCCTTCGTCTGTGCCCATGGCCCCTTCGGCGTCACCGCGCCGGTGGCAGCCACCAGCTCGTCGAGCAAGGCCCTTGCGTCCTTGCGCGAACCCACCGCGCACGCCACTTTCCCCCGCCGCGCCACCGCCGCGCTCAGCGTCTTCTCTCCGAACCTCGTGGCGCCCACCACGGCGAGCCCCCCCACCTTGCCCTTCCACACCTCGCCCACGACCCCCAGCCGCTCCTCCACCCGCGCATCGAACTTCTTCGGATCCGTCACCCCGTGACAGGTCATCCGGCCGTGCTTGCGCGTGGAGAGGGTGGCGAAGCCGGCGGCGTCCACGGCGATGTCCTCCAGGGTGTCCGGCTGCGAGAAGTCCGCGCGGAACACCGGGTGCGAATCACCGAACCAGGTGGACGGGCGCACCATCACCGAGCGCTCGCCGGCGCGGTTCATGAAGGCGACGAGGCCGCTCGTCCCGTCCAACTTCGGGATGTGGAGGCCGGAGTCCGCGTTGGGAAGCGCACGTGGCGTGGAGGCGAGAGCAGCGGCGGCGACGAGCGCGAGCATCATGGGCCCAAGCTTGTCGGGGCGCAGAAGGAGCGTACAGCGAGAAACCGATTTATGGTCCGGCCCGCACACCTCGAGGGACCCATGCGACTGCTACCCCTGCTCCTCATCGTCGGAGCGTTGGCTGCCTGTTCATCAAACGAATCGGATGAGCTCGTCCCCGGACTTCCGTTCCCGCAGACCGGCGGGGGCGTGACTCGCCCGGTCGTGCAGGACGGCGG
>CAZQVZ010000132.1:0-11168 GCA_964596895.1 uncultured Myxococcaceae bacterium | reverse complement strand
TTCGGAGCCGCGCTGGTCGGCCTCGCCTGCTCGGGTGAACCGGAGACCTATCCGCCGGGGCTGCCCTGGTCGGGTGGAGTCGTGGAGACCGGCGGCGCTGAAGTCCCCACCGGGCCAGGCACCCTGCCCGACGGCGGAACGCCGGGGCAGGTTGACTTCATCACCAACACGACCTCCTCGGGTATCCGCAGCTTCGTCGTGAGCAACCGCTACGAGCATTGGCGGAAGACCAGCACCCGCACCATCGCCTCGGACCACGGCGACACCCGCGGAATCGTGTTCATCAACCCCACGCTGTACGAAGGGCTCGACGGCCCGGCCCCCTATCCGGACAGGAGCGCGGCCATCCTTCGCGTCCTCGATGGCGAGGAGGTCCTCGGCTACAACGTGCTGGTGAAGGAGGGCGGGCGGTGGCTGTTCTACAAGGACATCAGCCCGACCCTCTTCGGCTACGACCCTCCGGATTGTTCGAGCTGCCACAACGCGGGCTCTGACTACCGCCGGACCCCGCGCTCGGCGTTCTAGGCAGTCCCCCGCCCAAAGGGGGCTGCGGCTACTCCAGCCGCCGCAGCCTCGGGTCCTGCACCAGCGCCGCCTCCCACTTGCGCGCCGCCGCCTCGCGGGCCTGCACCGGCGCGTCCGCGAGGTACCCGAGGTTGTCGTTGAGCGGCCGCGACAGCTCCTCGATGGCCGAAAGCCGCACGTCCAGCTCCGGGTGACGCAGCGCCTGCACCAGCCACTCGCCGCGGGTGCGGTTGCGGTTCTCCGCCCACCACCGCGTCCACGCCGTCTGCTCCGCGCCGAAGCCCTGCCGAGTTATCTGCTGCAGCGCTTCGGCGGCGGCCTCCGCGCACAACATGTCGTCCGAGCCGGTGAGGTTGATGAGCCCCTCCACCGCCTCCCGGTCATGCAGCACGCCGAGCGCGCGCGCCGCCAGCGACCTGCGCAGCGTGTCCTGGGACATCAGCTCCTGCCGCAGGTCCCGCATGGAGGTGGTGAAGCGTGGCACTCGCCGGAGCGCCCCCGCCGCCGCCCGCGCCGCAGCGGCGATGTCCGGCTCGAAGTCGAAGAGCCCGCGCAACACGCCGCCTACCAGCTCCGGGAAGGGGAGCGCGCCTGCCGTCAGCAGCGCGAAGTAGCGGACCTGCGGGTCGTCCGCGTCGAGCAGGGGCGAGAGCGCCACCGCGCCCGGGCGTCCGAGCTTCGCCAGCGCCGCCGGCACCGGGCCCAGCTCCTCAGGCTCGGGCAGCTCCGACACCGGCAGCCGCGCCCACGCGGTGGGGCCGGGGAAGTGCTGGACGAGAAACCGCGCCGAAGGCTCCGGCGTGCGGGCAAGCTCCGCCACCGCGTTCGCCCGCAGCATCGCGTCCGGGCCCACCAGCTTGCGCAACAGCGGCCCGAAGTCCGACGGCGGGCGCGAAGACTCATCCACCAGCGGCATCTGCAAGGACGCGGTGCGCCCGGTGCGCCCCCCCTCCGACGACACCCGCGGGCTCCAGCCCAGGCTCGCGTCTTCAGGCGGCGTGGTCTGACCCACCTCTTCGAGGGAGAGCGCCGCGCGCTGGCTCGCGCCGAAGCGCTGCTTCTTCGTCAGGATGAGCGTGCCGAAGGCGCTGGCGAGGTCCTGGTACAGCAACACCAGATCCGTCAGCCGCCTTTGGCTCAAGGGCTTCGTCCCGGAGTCACCGTAGATGAGGCAGATGAGCCGGTCGTTCACCTCCACCGGGAAGAGGAACACCGTGCGCGGCGCGCGGCCCAGCAAGGAGAGGTAGCGCCCGGTGTTCGGATCTTGCGGCGGCGGCCCCACGTAGCTGCCGCGGGTGATGGCCACGGTCCGGAACAACGACGGCGCGTCGAGCGGGATGGACGGGGGCGCGCGCCGGAACGCCTCCACCACCGCCTCCGGGCCTTCGGCGACCCAGCCGTTGGCCGCGCCGCGCACGACCGCGAAGGCCGCGGCGTATTCGAAGGTCCGCCGGGCGAACTGCATGGCCACGTCGATGATCTGATCCCGGTCCTGCGACGCCCGCTGCAAGGCGGCGCGCGCATCGTCCAGGGTCCATTCGGGCGCCGCCCGCGCAGATGGCCTGGGGGCGGGTTCGGGCAGCGCGGCCGAGGCCGGCACCTCTCCGCTCTCGGAAGGGAACACCACGACCGCTGGGAACTCGCGGCGGGTGCTGACGCGGTCCGAGGTCTCGTCACCCTCGGGGAGCGCTGCCGGTGGCGACGCCGCCGGTTCGGGGCGCAGCACCTGGGACGTGGGCGCGACCATCCAGGCGTCCGCGGGGACAGGGGCGGGCGCAGCCGGCACCGCGGTGGCGCGCGCGAGCTGAGAGAGGTCGATGGGCACCGTGGTGTGCCGGTCCCAGGTGGGACGCTCGGGCTCGGTGGGGATGGTCCGCTCGGCGAGCGCGGTGAGGTCCACCTCGCGCGTCTGTTCCTGCAGGGGCGGCGCAGAGGCGGGACCGAAGGCCTCCTCCTCCAGCTTCCGCCGCAGCGCCGCCGCGTCGACGGTCTGGGTGCGCTCCGGGTCCGGGCGCGGGGCCTCTTGCGCCGGCTTCTTCTTGCGGACCTCGAGGAGGATGGGCTCGGAGGCCACCGCGCGGGCGATCTGCTCCACCATCTCCCGGGTGAGCGCGTCCTCCAGGGACGTCTCCTCCGACGCGGTCGTCTTCAGGGGAGCGGGCCGCTTCACCTTCTGCAGCGGGATGGGCGCGACGGGCTGCCGGCCGGGGTCGAGCCCTGCGAGCACGGCCGCGAAGCGCGGCGCCAGCGGCGTCCGGTAGATGGAAGCAATCCAGTCTCGCACCCGCGGCTCGAGCGCCACCCACAGCTCCAGGCGCTTGCCGAGCAGCACCGAGACCTCCTCGAGGTCCTTCACCGGCGGCGGGTACGCGCAGGCGATGTGCAGGGCGCCGCGGTCCTCCGACAGGGGCACCGCGCCCAGCCGCTCCGCGACGTTGGCGGGGACGAAGCGAGACATCTCCTGGTTGGGCTCGAAGTCCGCCAGGTGCACAGGCCGCAGCCCGCTGACTTCGGAGAGGGCGCCCAACAGCGCGCTTTCGCTCAGCGCCTTCTGCTCGAGGAGGGCGGTGTCCAGGCCTCCGCCGGAGCTGGCGCGGTGGCGCTGCGCCTCCTCGACCGCAGCAGCGGACAGGAGCCCGCGCGAGACGAGATGCTGGGCGAGCCGGGCGGGCATGAGGGCGGCGGATACTAGCGCAAAGGTTGAACGACGAAGGTCCGAGTGAGCTTGTCGTGCAGCGTCTGTCCGCGCCGGTCGAAGAGCCCCCACCAGAACCCGCCCAGCAGCAGCGCCCAGGAGAGCTGCGCGAGCACGGCGCGCAGCAGCGCCCGCACCGGACCGGGCGGGGCACCCCTGCGGTCTACGAGCCGGATGCCGGACACGAAGCGGCCCGGGGTGCGGCCGGACCAGAGCATCGCGAACAGCGCGGTGTAGACGAGTGCCACCGCCACCATCACGCCGGCGGCCGGGAGCAGGACCGGGGACCACGCGTGCAGCAGGTGCGCGGCGACATCCAGAGGACCCCCTCGCGCGGGCCCCGGCTCGATGCCGGCGACCTTCGCGGTCAGGGCCGTGTAGCCCGCGCCCACCAGGCCCAGGAGCGCCAGGTCCACCCCGCTGGCGGTGAGCCTTCGCCACAGCGGCGCGCGGCGGAAGTGGATCTCCTCAGAGCGCGCGGCCCCCGGTAGAGGGCCCCTCCCGTCGTGAGGGGCCGTTCGCAGCCGTCCTCCCTCTCCCCCCGGGAGAGGGCTCCGCCCGTCGTGAGGGGCCGTTCGCAGCGGTCCTCCCTCTCCCCCGGGGAGAGGGCCAGGGTGAGGGGCCGTTCGCGGCTGCCCTCCCTCTGCCCCCGGGAGAGGCCCGGGGTGAGGGGCCGTTCGCAGCGGTCCTCCCTCTCCCCCGGGGAGAGGGCCCCGCCGGTCGTGAGGGGGCTGCGCACTCTCCGCCAGCGTGGGCGCCGCACCCGGCGCCGCGGGAGGCAACGGCGGCGCGAGCGGCCTCAGCGTCCCCCTCGTTGCGGCAGCGGCAACCTGTGGCTCCGCGAATGACGGCGCGTTCGACGGCGGCGGCGCCCGCTGTGGAAGAGCGACTGCCACGTTGGAGACGCGCGGTCCTCCCGGAGGTGGCGGGGGCGCCCGCGGCGGCGACAGAAAGTCCGCGGAGGGCGCAGGGTGCGTCCTTCTGTCCAGCGAGAGGTCACGTGCCGGGATGGGCGGAACGCTGCTGCCTGCCACCGCGCCCGTACACGCGGGACACTCACCCGAAGGGGGCAAGTCACGTCCGCAGCGAATGCACTTCGTCAAAGCGTCCTCCCGGGCCTGGTGACCTCTGCCCGCTCACGCTCAATGAAGGCTCAGGCGCCCCCCGCTGACAAGTAAAGGGCGGCGCATCCGAAGACGCGCCGCCCCTCCAACGGTCGACCGGGCGCCTGCTCTAGGCAGGACCTAAATGGTCACGCGGTTCCCGCGCTTCGACGACGCCACGCCAAAGAGGAACAACACGACGATGGCGCCCAGCACCGCCAGCGCCAGCCCCGGCGCGTCCAGCCGCGCCAGGTCCATGCCCCGTCCGCCCACGATGGAGCCAATGAACCCGCCCACCAGCGCGCCCACCATGCCCAACACGGTCGTGGCCACGAGGCTCATGGACTGGCGCCCGGGCATCAGCGCCCGCGCCAGGAGGCCCGCCACGAGTCCGATTACGATGAAGACGAGAATGCTCATCGGTCCCTCCTTTCGGTCCTTCCGAAGGAACCTGCGGCGAGGGCGCGGAAAGGGCACGCGGCGCTCGTCCGGCCGGCCGCTATCCGAGCAGCCCGTCCCGATGCCTCACCACCGCCAACGCCGCGAGCGCGGCGGTCTCGGTACGAAGGATGAGGCCGCCCAGCGAGACCGGCACCCCGCCCTCGGAGACGAGCTCTGCGACCTCCTCGCGGGTGAGGCCCCCTTCGGGACCCACCACCAGCGCCACGGGCGCGGGCGAAGGCGGCAGCGCGTCCGACAGGGACCGGCCCTTCTCCTCCTCATCCAGGATCAGCAGCGTGCACCCGGGCTCCAGCGCCTCTCGCACGCGCGGCAGGGGCATCAGGGGCAACACCTGGGGAACGTCGCTGCGGCCGCACTGCCGCGCCGCTTCGTCGGCGATCTTCTGCCACCGCGCCTGCCGCCGCGCCGCCCGCGCCGCGTCCAGCTTCACCACCGACCGCTCCGCCTCCGCGGGCACGATGGCGCAGGCGCCCAGCTCCACCGCCTTCTCGATGACCCACTCCAGCTTCTCGCCCCTGGGCAGCCCCTGCACCACCGTCACCCGCCGCGAAGGGACCTCCCGGCGCTCCGGGCCGAGCAGGAGCTCCAGCGCCAATTCTTCCACCTTCTCCACGCGCGAGGTGAAGGCGCGGCCGTGCCCGTCGAAGACCTCCACCTCGTCGCCTGCGTCCACGCGCAGCACCCGGCGCAGGTAGTGGTGCGGCGCGCCCTCCACGCGCAGCCGGTCCGGCGCGGGCTCGGGCACGGGGAGGAGGACGCGGATCATCCCTTGCGCGGCCTCTGCAGATCGATGCGGATCCACTCGCCCACCACCTTCGTGCCCAAAGGCTCGAGCCCCTGCGCCACGTACGCGCGCTCCACCTCCCCATGCTGCGGCACCAGGACCCCCGCCAACACCAGCCGGTCCGCCACCTTCGCGCTGATGAGCGGCGCCAACTCCACCAGCGTGTTGGCGAGGATGTTGGCGAGGACCAATTCGAACGTGCCCTCCACGTCCTGCAGGTCGGCGCCGGACATCTGGACCTCTGGCGTGCCGTTGTCCGCCGCAGCCTCCTGCGCCAGCTCCACCGCCACCGGGTCGTTGTCGGTGCCGATGACCCGCGAGGCGCCCAGCTTCCGCGCGGCGATGGCGAGGACGCCGGTCCCGGTCCCCACGTCGAGGACATGGGCCCCGGGGTGCTCCGCCAGGTAGTCGTCCACCGCCTCCAGGCACAAGGAGGTGGTGGGGTGATCCCCGGTTCCAAACGCCATCTTCGGCTCGATGACGACCCGCTCCTTGTCGGAGGGCGCCTCGGCGACGAGCCACGGCGGCCCCACCCACAACCGGCCCACCTGCACTGCGCGCACGTGCTGCTTCCAACTTTCGGACCAGTCCTGGTTGGGCGCTTCCTCTATATGAAGGCGGGCCTCGGGGAACTCCGCCTGCACCGCTGCGCGCGCGGCCTCCGCCTCTTCGGCCCCTTCGAACCACGCCACGAGGATGACCTCCCCCACCGCCGGCGCGCGCACGCCCGGCATCAGCGGGGTGCTGCCGTCACGCACCTCCAGCCCAGAAGCGCCCTGCGCGTACAAGATGCCCTCGAGGGCATCGGCCTTCGCCTTTTGCAAGTCCACGGTCAGCGACATCCAGGTCCCGTCCATGGCGCGTTTGTATCTCGGCGCGCGTTAAGGTTTGGCGCAAATGCCGCGCCTTCTCCTCGCTCTCGCCCTGACCCTCACCTTCGCCTGCGCCGGACCCGAGGCGCCCGACGCCGCGGTCTGTCAGGACGTGCTCCACAGGCTCTGCCTCGCGCAAACCTGTGAGGGGCTGGAGGAGCGGCTTGCGGCCGGTGTGGACTGTGCCCAGACCCTGCGCGCGCGCACCGGCTGCGGGGACGAAACCTTCAGCTTCTCCCAGCCGTCGCGGGACGCGGTGCTCGAGTGCCGCCGCATCCTCGTGCGCAGCTCTGGCACCGGCGCCGAGTCCGCGCCCGAATGCGAGGACGTGCAGGCCACCTTCGACGCGTGCCCGGACCTCGTCGGCTTCGTGGAGGCGCCATGACCTTCGGAAGCCTGTCGCAGAAGCTCCTCGCGGCCTTCGTAGGCACAGCGCTGCTGGGGAGCTCAGGCTGCGTGCGCGTGATGCACGAGACCCGGACCGAACGCGGGCCGGTCCTCCGGTCCTTCGAGCGCGAGGTGCCTTCGGACGGCGACGGCGACGGCGGCGTCCGCGCGGGCGTGGAGGTGAAGTATCCCGAGCTGACCCTCTCCTTCGAGGCCTTCGACCTGTGCCGGCAGGAGCGGGTGGAGGAGGTCATCGAGGAGCGGGTGACCGAGCGCTTCGTTCCCTCCGCGGGGCCCGCCTTCGCCATGGGCGTCACCTCGACGCTGGTGGGAGGAGGGCTGCTCGCCGCGCGGGGCGCCTTTTCGGACGCGCCCAACCGCCGGGAGATAGATCTCGGCGGCCGCTACGGACAGGCCCCACGCACGGTGGCCACCACCTGGGGCGCCATCCTCCTCTCCGTCGGGATCCCCGCGCTGGTCACCGGCATCGTGGGACTGACGCAGTCGGGCGAGAAGACCGAAGGCCGAAGGATGGAGCAGGTCGCCTCCTCCAGGGAGGTCCCCTGCAACCTGCGCCCGGTGGACGGCGAGGTGATGCTGGAGCGGGCCACGCCCGCGGGGCCGGAGCAGATCTCGGTGAAGACCGACGCGGGCAAGGTCACCCTCACCGCCGAGCGGCTGCGGGAGCTGCGGCTGGCCAGCGTGCACTTCGACGGACGGCCGGTGATCCTCCCGGAGGAGGAGTCCTTCGAGCTGCAAGGCTTCCTCGCGTGCAACGACCTTTCGAGCCCCACCGCGGCCGCGGCCGAAGGCCCGGCGCTCTCAGAGTTGCCGGAGCCGCAGCTGGTGGCCCAGTACAACGCCGCCCGCAGGTGCGCGCAGGTGGCCCCCCAGGTGGGCGCGGGCCCCGCGAAGGCGCTGGAGGCGGAGATCCACAGGCGCCGCGGCGCGAGCGTGAAGCCTGCAGGCCAGGGGCCCTCCTCCTTCGAGGAGGCGGTGGCCGCCTGGCCGCCCAACCTGCGGCTGGAGCCGGGCTCGGACGACCTGTCGCGCCTCGACGAGGTGGACGCCCACGTCGGAAAGGTGGCCCTGCTGAAGGGCACGCTCGTCGAGCGGCTGGACGGGAACGTGCTCCTCGTCGACGTCGCCGGACGGCAGGTGTGGGTCTTCATCCCCCCGGATGCCACCTGGTCCTCGGATTTCGAGGAAGGTTCGGCGCTGGACGTTCTGGGGGTCGTTGTTGGGAAGCAAAAGGTCGGGGAGATCCACGCTCCGTTGCTGCGCGCAATGTGGATTCGCGGTAGTCTTCCATCCTGACGCGACCGACATGGACTCCAGTTTAATCCGAGATGCGCGCGTCCTCGTGGTGGAGGACGACGAAGACACCCGCGAGTCGATCCTCGAGCTTTTGCGCCGGCACGACTGGGACGTGGACGGGGCCCACAACGGCGAGCTCGCGCTCGGGAAGCTCCGGGGCGGCGGCGAGCTGCCGGAGGCCATCCTGCTCGACCTTCGGATGCCGGGCATGGACGGCTGGCGGTTTCGCGCGGAGCAGCGGCGGGACCCCGCGCTCTGCTCCATCCCCGTGCTCGCCATGTCCGGGGACTCCAGCCCCCAGGCGGAGGCGGTGGACGCCGCGGCCTTCCTTCCCAAGCCGCTGGAGCCGGGGCTTCTGGTCTCGGAGCTTTCGCGGGTGGTGGGCGAGTCCCGGACCCGCCGCCGCGCCGAGGCCGAGGCCCACCGGGAGCGGTTGGCAGGGCTGGGACGGCTGGCCGCGGGCGTGGCGCACGAAATCAACAACCCCCTGGCGTGGATCACCGCCAACCTCCGGCTGGTCCAGGAGCGGCTGCCGGAGCTGTTGACGCTGGCGGAGGGCCGCGCCTCCGAAGACGCGCGGGAGCTGCCGCAGCTGGTGGCGGAGTCCCTCGAAGGGGCCACCCGGGTCCGCGACATCGTCCAGCAGGTGCGCAACATGGCGCAGCCGCAGGCCGCCACCTTCCGCCCGGTGCCGGTGCTGCCGGCCCTGGAGTCCGCGGTCAAGATGATGAGCCTGCAGGCGGGGCACCTCGTACGGGTGGTGAAGGCGCTGGATCCGGTGCCGGAGGTGCAGGGAGACCCCACCCAGCTGGGGCAGCTCTTCGTGAACCTGCTCATGAACGCCGCGGACGCGGTGATGGCCAGGGCGGCCGGGCGCGGCACCATCCACGTCACCACCGGAGAGGTGGACGGGCGCGTGGAGATCCGCATCGCCGACGACGGGGTGGGGATGACCGACGCGGTCCGCCGCCGCATCTTCGAACCCTTCTTCACCACCAAGGACGTGGGCCGCGGCTCCGGGCTGGGGCTCTTCTACTGCCACGGCATCGTCACCGCGATGGGCGGGAGCCTCGACGTGGAGAGCGAGGTGGGGCACGGCACGGTCTTCAAGATCACCCTGCCGGCGCTGCGCGAAGGCGTGGCGCCGCAGCCGCGTGTGGAGACGACGCCGGAGGGCGGCCACCCGAGGCTGCTCGTCGTGGAGGACGAAGCCATCCTCGCCCGCGCGCTCGCGCGGCTGCTCGGGCGCAGGTACCAGGTGCAGGTGGCGTCCACGGTGGAGGAGGCGCTCGGCTTCCTCCGCGCGGGGCCGCAGCCGGACGCGGTGCTCTGTGATGTGCACATGCCCCACGAAGGGGGGCCCGAGCTCTACGAGCAGGTCAGCCGGGACCTGCCGCACCTGGAGCCGCGGCTGGTCTTCATGAGCGGCGGCGCCCTCAACGCGCACACCCAGGCGTTCATCGACAAGATGGGCCCGCGGGTGGTGCAAAAGCCCCTCGAGCCCGAGCAGCTCGACGCGGCGCTGGGCGGGGTGCTGCGGCGCAGCCGCAAGGCCTAACGCAGGCGCCGGGCGAACCATCCGCGGTTGTTCGCCACCAGCCGGTACCCCACCTCCACGCCCCACACGAGCGGGGGAAAGCGGGTCACGCGCGCGAAGAGGCGCCAGCCGGGGGTGGTGCGCTCGAGCACGAACAGCGCGGCGCGCCCGGCCCGGAGCCACTGCCCGTCGGCGGTGTACACGTGCAGCGCCCGCGCCGAGGCAGCGCGGTGCGCCTCATCCATGGGCGGAGAGGGCGCGTCCTGGTAGGGGACCAGGTGCAACGACCCGTCGGTGTTCACCCGCCTGACCCAGGCGGCGAGGCGCCGTCAAAGGCCTCAGGCGCCGTCCCAGAAGACCTGGTGCAGGGAGGAGGGGTCCGTCATCCGAAGCGGGACTCTACCGCCGGGCGGCCCGGCCCACCCACTGGAAGCGGGGCGGGGCGGTGTGCGCGTCGCAGGTGGCGCTGATGGCAGGCAGGGCCTGCGGGACCGGCGCGGTGGTGGTGCTCTGCGAGTGCGCGGCGAGGAAACACGACGTGACCGAGGCGGTGTCGTTCATCGGCCGTCATGATGATCCCCCTTGGATCGCCCGCCAGTTTTCGGCCAGTCGCGCCATGGCCCAGGGCCTCAAGGCCCGACGATGGCGAGCGCCTCCCGGTCGAAGTCGATGACCCGCCGCGCCGCCTCGCGCACGTCGTCCGCGGTGACGGCGTCAATCTCCTCGGCGTAGCGGCGCAGCGCGTCCGTGCCGAGCCCGTAGAGGTACTCCAGCGCCAGCACCGAGGCGCGGGCGCCGTTGCGCTGCAGGCCAATCTCGTGCGTCCCCACCAGGTGCCTCCGCGCCCGCAGGAGCTCCTCCTCGCTCACCTTCTCGTCGCGCACCCGCCGCAGCTCGGCGCGGATGCCCGAGAGCGCGTCGTCCACCTTCTCGGGGCTCGTGCCCATGTAGACCGCGAACCAGCCGGGCTCGAGCCCCTCCACCGCGAAGGAGGAGACGCTGTAGGCCATGGACCGCTTGTCGCGCAATTCCACGAAGAGCCGGCCGCCCTGGCCGGAGAGCACGGTGGACAAGACCTCCAGCGCGCGGCGCCACCCATCATTCACGCGCGCGCCGCGGTAGCCCAGCACCAGGTGCGACTGCGCCTTCTGCAGGGTGCGCCGCGCCACGCGGGGCGCAGAGGGCGGGGGCTCATCCTCTGGCTGCGGCGCCGCGCCTGTCGTCCCTGAAGGGGAGCCCAGCGCCGCCTCCACCCGGGCCACCACGTCCTGCGTCCGCACGTCCCCCACCACCGCCAGCACCATCTTCGAGGGGTGCAGGTGGGTGGCGTGGTACGCGCGCAAGGCCTCCGGGCCGAGCCCCTCCACGCTGCGGGCGGTGCCCAGAAGCGGCAGCCGGTACGGGTGCTCGGAGAAGAGCGTCTGCGCGAAGAGGTCCATGGCCACGCCGGCCGGCTTGTCCTCGCGGGTGAGGACGTCCTGCAGGA
>CAZQVZ010000131.1:0-13628 GCA_964596895.1 uncultured Myxococcaceae bacterium | reverse complement strand
CGGAGGATCTTCATCCGCTCGAAGGTGACGCCCTCGAGGTTGGCGCCGCGGAAGTCGCAGTCTTGCAACCGGCCGCCGTGGAAGTACGAATTGGTGAGGTCGGTGGCGCGGAAGCTCACCTTGGTGAGGTCGCACTTCTCCCACTCGGAGCCGACGAGCGCGAGCTCGGAGAGGTCTGCGTTGGCAGAGAAGAGCTGCGCGAAGGTGGCGCCGGTGTGCTCGGTGCCCACCTTTCCGGACTTGCGCGCGCGGTTCCACTCTGAGGAGCCGCTGGCGAGGAGCTGCTCGATGCTGGGAGGCTTGGCCATGTGGGCCTTTTAGCCTCGGCCCCCTCCGGGTCCACGCCCAAAATGCAACGCGTCATCTGCTAGCGTCCGCTGCTGCGTGAACGTGCTGGCAGCGCTGGGGGTGAAGCCGGGTGAGGGCGGACGCGTGGGCCGGCTTTTGGCCTTCGCCTTTCTGCTCACCGCGGCGGTGGTCCTCGCGAAGTCCGCGCAGCGCGAGCTGTTCCTGGCCGCCTACCCCCGAAGCCGCATCCCGGACGCCTTCCTCCTCTCGGCGCTGGTGCTGGCGGGGGCTTCGCTCTTCATCTTCGGTGCCGCGGGCCGGCTGGGACTCTTGCGGCTGATGCGGGGGCTTCTGCTCCTGGGGGTGGGCACCTGGCTTCTGGGCGCCTTCGCCGTCCGAGGGGGGTGGGCGGGCGCGCCCCTGGGCCTCTACGTCGGTGTGGAGGTGGTCTGCTCGCTGCTCATCGTGCAGTGCTGGGCGGTCATCTCGGACGCGCTCGATGTCCGCAGCGCCAAGCGGCTGTTGCCGGTGGTGGGGCTGGCGGCGGGCGCGGCCTGGAGCTTCGGTGGGTTCTCGGTGGGCGCCCTGGCGAAGGGCGTGGGACCGGAGACGTTGATCTTCGCCGCCCCGGCGCTGCTGGCGCTGGCGCTGCTCCAGTTGCAGTGGCTTGCGCGGGTGGACCTGCAGGCCCTGCGGCCCCCGAAGGCGCAGGGGGGACTGTCCGCCTTCGGCGCCGGCCTTCGCTACATCGCGGCCGAGCCCCTGATGCGGGTCCTCGCCTTCGTGGCGGTGGTGGAGGTGGTGGTGGAGAAGGCCATCGACTTCCAGCTCCTCTCCACGGTGCAGGCGCGCTTCGGTGCGGAGGCGGGCGGGGTCACCGCGTTCATGGGCGTGTTCTACGGCGTCACCGGCGCCCTCACGCTCGCCGCTCCCTTCGTCTTCTCCGGCCGCGTGCTCGCGCGCTTCGGCAGCACCCGGGCCTTGATGGGAGGGCAGCTCTGGGCGCTTGGGGCCTCGGTGCTCTTCTTCGTCTTCCCGGCGCTGGCGGCCATGGTGCTCCTGGCGGGCGGCGAAAGGGTGCTCAAGCAGGCGCTCTCCGCGCCGGCGCGCTCGCAGATCCTCGGGGTGGTGCCCACGGTGCGAAGGGCCCAGGCGGCGGCGGCGCTCTCCGGCATCCTCGGCGCGGCGGCGGCGGCAGGGGCGTCTTTGGCCCTGCGCGCCTACCCCGAAGCGCTCTCGCTGCGCTGGCTGTCCCTGGCGGTGGTGGGCCTGATGGCCGCGCAGGTGGTGGTCTCCGGGCTCTTCCTGCGCCGCGGCTACGTGGGCGCGCTGCAGCGGTCTTTGGACCGGCGGAAGCTGGACTTCGACGAACAGGACGGGCGCCCGCTCGAACTGGACGGCGAGCGCGTCCTCACGCTCTTGCGCGAGCTGGAGTCGGGAGACCCTGCGCGCGGGGAGTTCGCGGTGTCCATCGCCGCGCGGGCCGAGCCCGCCCAGGCGCGGCCCCTCTTGCGTGCGGCGCTGCGAAGCCCCCCCTCCGCCGTCCGGGCTGCGGCCGCGAGCGCGCTCGGACGGCTGGGGGATGCGCAGGACGTCCCGGCGCTCCTGAAGCTCCTGGAGTGGGCGGGACCCGACGACGAGCAGACGCGCTGCGCCTGTCTCATCGCGCTGGCGACGCTGGATGCTGCGCCCAGGGAGCTGCTCCTGGGACTGCGCGAGGACATGAGCCTGCGCGTGCGGGCCTTGTCCTGGGCTTCGGGGGCGCGGGCGGCCGCAGCGTCGGGGAAGGGGGGAGATGCAGGCTGGGTCGCGGGGCTCCTGGCGCTCCTCGCCTCTCCGAGCGCCCAGGAGCGTGAAGCGGCGGCGTGGGCGCTGGGGGAGGTGCCGTCTGCACACCCCGCCTTCCGGTCCGCGCTGGGGCCGCTGTTGGACGACACCTCGCTGGAGGTGCGGCGGGCGGCGCTTCGGGCGGCGGCGCGCGTCTCCGACGGGCAGCTCGTGCGGGCGGTGATGTTCTCGCTGGAGGAGCCCCGGCTCTCGGCGCCCGCCTTCGAGGCCCTGAGCGGGCTCGACGAGGACGCGGTGGGGCGGGTGGAGGCGCTGATTCCTTCCGCGCCCTTCGCCATCGTCGGGCGGACGGCGGCGGCGCTGGCGCGGGCGGAGGCTCCGCGTGCGTCGGTGTTGCTGGAGGGGCTGCTCGAACATCCGGACGGCCAGGTGCGCTACGGCGCCTCGCGGGCGCTGGGGATAAGGCGGCGCGCGCAGCGGTGGACGCCCCCGTCCAAAGACGCGCTCTTGCGCCGGGTGGCGGCGGAGTTGGCGCAGGGCTGGCGCTACCACGCGGCGCTGGTGGGGCTCGTGCGGGCGCTGGAGGACGCCGAGGTGGCCCACTCCGAACGCAGGTTCGTCACCGGCGAGGTGGAGTCCCGAATCGCCGAGACGGAGCGGAGGCTCCTGGCCCTGGTCGCGCTCCTGTCGGACCCGCGGCTGGCGCGCCTGGGCGGACACCTGAGGGGGGAGAGCCCACAGCTCACCGCGCGCGTGCTGGAGTTGGTGGAGCAGTCGGTGGACGGGGAGCTGGCGGCGCAGGTGGTCCCGTTTCTCGAGGCCCGCCCCGGGGATGCGCCGCTCGCCACGATGGCGGGACGGGGCGGCGCCTCGCCCGGGGCCGAGCCCGCCGCTGCTGCGCCCGGGGAGCCCGGGGGCGACCCGCTGGCGGCGCTGATGGCGCTGGGGGATGACCACCTGCGGCGTTGCGTGCTGCTCGCCTTCCGCGACAAGCTCGGCGCCCGCTTCGATGACGTCCTGGTCCAGGAGGGCCCCTTGCTGCACCTGGTCGAGCGCATCCGCTTCCTACGCAGCGTGCCCCTCTTCAAGGGCCTGTCGCCTGAAGACCTGATGAAGCTCTCGGAGATCGCCGAACCGGTGGAGCATGACGCAGGCCACGTCATCTTCCGCAAGGGCGACGTGGGGGACGTCTTGTGCGTGGTGGTGAAGGGGAAGGTGGAGATCCGCGACCGCGGACAGGTCATCGCCACGCCGGGGCCCAACGACTTCTTCGGCGAGCTGGCGCTCTTCGACAACGAGCCGCGCAGCGCGGACGCGGTGTGCGCGGAGCGGACGGAGCTTCTGGAGATTGAAGGCGTGGATCTGGACGGCTTGATGGAGCGGCGCCCGGAGATTGCCCGGGAGATCATCCGCGTCCTCGCCCGCCGCCTGCGCAAGACCACCGAGGCGATGCTGGTGCGCACCGTCTCGCAGGAAGTGAAGAAGCCCACCGGTACCTGAAAGGACGTCCCCATGCCCACACCCCTGCGCGCGCTCACAGCCACCCTCCTCCTCTTCGCCCTCCCCGCGGTGGCGGATGACGCCGAGGTCCGCCGCGTCGCCGAGACCTACCTGGACGCCATCAGCGGCAAGGGAGACGGCGGCGGCAAGGAGCAGCTCTTGGGCGGGGTGGTGATGGAGGCGGACATGCTCTCCATCGGCGAATGGAAGATCCTCGGGAAGGATCCCGTCCGCAGGGAGAAGGGGGACCTCGCCCGGGCCCGGAAGCTGATGGCGGAGCTGGACGCGGCGGCCGACGCGGCGATGACGAAGCTCGGCGCCGCCCCGTCCGCTCCCGAAGACGACCTGCAGATGGCGGAGATCTCGAAGGACGTGGTGGACCAGCTGATGAAGCCCACCCGCAAGAACGCGGACCGGCTCATCAAGGCGCACCCGGTCCTTTCGTACACGCTGCGCGTGGGCCGGGAGGTCTACTGGCATCCGCGCAACCCGATGCGGCTGTTGCTCTCGAGGAGCGGCGCGGCCGGCCCCTACGAGCTGGAGGTCCACCGCTTCCGCGTGGAGCACAAGCAGGGCCTGCGCGGGCGCGAGAAGCCGGTGGTGTGGGGCCTGAAGATCCTCCGCTTCACGGCCGGTGACGAAGACACCGGCTTCAAGGTGCTCGCCGCCGCGGACTGGAGCCCCGAGTAGAGGCCGCGAAGGTCCCTGGCCGCTACGGCATCTGGATTTCTATCTCGTCGTCGATGGAGAGGGACGGGAGAGCGGACGCGCAGCCCTCCGCCGTCGGGGTGGACTGGGAGGTCTCCTCGTCGATGGTCACCCGCTGGAAGGTGACGTTGGACAGGGTCGCCGTCAGCCGGTCCTCCACCGAGGTGAGGGAGATGCTCCCGCCGTTGGCCATGTAGGTCTGCGCGGCGGCCCCTTCCGGGTCCGAGTCCCCCAACAGCAGCACGCACACCGCGCAGGTGGCGAACTGGGCTTCGTCGCCGGTGAGGTCGAAGGTGCCGGTGGTGAGCCCGGACTCGAAGGGGCCGAAGCCGTCATAGAGCTGGATGGAGAGCTCGTCCGGCGGGTCCTCGTCGTTGACGTAGGCGTAGTAGAAGACGCCGTCCTCGTCTCCGACCAGGAATACGTCCCGCGGTGTGAAGGTGCCGAGGTCCGCCGCCACGAGGCAGGTGACCTCCTGGCCCCCGTCGGTGCCGGTGCCGCCGTCCGTGCCGGTGCCGCCGTCCGACTGTCCCTGCACCGGGACGCAGGTCTGGCCCAGCGCGACGAAGCCCGGGTCACAGATGCAGCTCTCTGCGCTCTCGGTGCCGTTGGGGGCGCAGGGGTCGTCCTCGTCCCCGCCTCCGCAGGCGGCGAAGGAGGCGAGGGCCAGGACAACCAGACTCGAAGCCAGCAGGGGGGTGCGCATGGGCCCCGGTCTGCCAGAACCCCCGCCCCCCGGCCACCGTCCTCCCGGGCTAGCCGTTCACTGGGCCTTGAGCAGCGCGTCAATCTTCTCCATCAGCCGCGGCAGCTCCACCGGCTTGGTGTCGTAGTCATCACAGCCGGCGGCCATGGCCCGCTCGCGGTCTTCGGTCATGGCGTGCGCGGTCAGCGCGATGATGGGGACCTTCGCGGTGTCGGGGTTGGCCTTGATGCGGCGGGCCACCTCCCACCCGTCAATCACCGGCAGGCTGAGGTCGAGCAGGATGAGGTCCGGCTTCACCGAGGCGGACATGTCCACGCCGGCCTGGCCGTCCACCGCCATCTCCACCTCGAAGCCGCGGCGGATGAGCCTGCGCGACAGCATGTCGCGGTTCATCTCGTTGTCTTCCACCAGGAGAATCTTCGGCATCTCTCAAGCCCCCTTCGCCACTGGCGCCGGCCGCCCGTCCCGGTCCGGGACCAGGTGCGACGCGAGGCTCTTCACCGCGTCCAACAGCGCCTTCTGGTCGAGCGCGCTCTTTTCGAGGATGTGGGTCACCCCGCCCGACAGCCGGGCGCGGTCCTCCGCGGTGAGGTCCTTGGCGGTCACCACCATCACCGGCGGGAGCTTCCCGCCGCGGCGCTTCTGCAATTCACCCATGAACTCGAAGCCATCCATCACCGGCATCATCAGGTCCAGGAGGATGATGCCCGGATCCGGATGGGCCTCCAGCGCCACCAGCGCGTCCTTCCCGTTCTTGCCTTCGGAGACGCGCCAGCCCTGCTTCTCGAGGATGCGGCGCAGCAGGGTCCGCATCTCGTCGTCGTCGTCCACGATGAGCGCGTGCGCGTTGTCGGTCTGCCGGTAGCGCTCGAGCGAACCTGCGAGCTTGTCGAAGTCCACCGGCTTGGTGAAGTACTCCGCCGCGCCGAGCGCGAACCCCTGCTTCTTCTGGTCCACGATGGTCATCATGATGACGGGGATCTGCGAGAGCTCCGGGTCCGCCTTCAAGGACGCCAGCACGGTCCAGCCGTCCATCCCCGGCATCATCACGTCCAGGGTGATGAGGTCCGGCTTGAGCATCCGCGCCAGGTAGAGCCCGTCCTCGCCGTTGGAGGCGCAGGTGACCTGGAAGGCCTCCCTGGTGAAGAAGCGGGTGAGCAGGTCCCGCGCCGCGGCGTCGTCATCCACCACCAGGACCTGGGTCTGCGCGTTCTGCCTGCGCACCACCTGCCGCGCCATCCGGGACTGGGTGGAGAGGATGGACTCGGTCTCCAGCAGGGTGGCGGTGGCCTGCTTGATGCGCGCGGGCAGCGTCAGGGTGAAGGTGCTGCCCTGGCCCATCACCGAGGTGACGGTGATGTCCCCGCCCATCAGCTGCGCGAACTTCTGGCTGATGGTGAGCCCCAGGCCCGTGCCGCCGAACTTGCGGGAGGTGGAGCCGTCCGCCTGCACGAAGGCCTCGAAGAGCCGGCCCACCTGCTCGGGCGTCATCCCGATGCCGGTGTCGGTGACCGCGAAGGTGACGGTGTCCCCGTCTTCGCCCGGCCCCGCGAGCTGCCGCTTCACGGTGACCTTGACCTTGCCCTTCTCGGTGAACTTGATGGCGTTGGAGACGAGGTTCAGCAGCGACTGCCGGACCTTGGTGGCGTCCTGGTTCATCTGGCCCACCGTCACCGGGCAGTCCACCTCCAGGGCCACGCCGTCCTTGAGCAGCGCTCGGCCCAGGGTCTCCACCTCCGCCATCACCAGCTTGATGGGGAAGACCTCGTCGGAGAACTGCATCCGGCCGGCTTCGATCTTGGAGAGGTCGAGCACGTCATTGATGAGGGAGAGCAGGTGCTTGCCGGCCGCGCGGATCTTCGCGAGGTCCGAGGTCATCTGCGTGAGCTTCTCCTCCTCCGCCTCCTCCATCAGCATCTCCGAGTAGCCGATGATGGCGTTGAGCGGCGTGCGCAACTCGTGGCTCATGTTGGCCAGGAAGGCGCTCTTGGTGCGGGTGGACTCCAGGGCCTGGTCCCGCGCCGCCTCCAGCTCCCGGGTGCGCTCTTCGACCTTGGCCTCCAGGGTCCGCTCCGAGCCGCGCAGGGCCTCGTTGGCTTCGCGCATCTGGGTGAGCGCCTGGGTGAGCCGGTCCGAATAGCTGTAGAGGAGGACGAAGAACCCGGCGCACACCGCGGCGACGAACACCGCCACCAGCGTGCGCAGCAGCAAGGCCGGGCACTGCTCCTGGAAGCCCGTGTAGTTGATGAACAGCGCCACGTAGGAGGCCAGGAACGCCACCAGGGTGCACAGGAGCATCAGCCGCTTCAGGGGCTTGCCGGACAGCCACGGCAGCGCCACCGCCACCGGCCAGAGGATGAGCAGCAGCGCCAGGGGCAAGGAGACGGGGAGCCCGAAGGCGAGCGCCGTGCCCACGAGCGCCATCCCCACCGCCACCAGCTGGAAGGCGGCCTCATAGCGGCGGGTGCGCGCGCTGGCGCGGGCGAGCAGCACCAGCACCACGTTCACGGCGATGACGCCCGCCAGGGCCGGCAGCACGGCGCTCCGGTAGAACGCCCACAAGGCGAGCAACGTCCCCGCCAGGGCCACCGTCACCCCGAGCTCTGCCCGGAAGACCCACTCCAACCGCCGGTACAGCGGATCCGCCGCCCCGGTGGTGCTCGACACTTCTTCGACCGGCTCGCTCACGCGGGGCAGTGTGCCAGACGCGCCGCCTCCTCCACTACAGAACAGCCCGTCAGCCTTGCGGGTGCCGCCTACAGCCTGAGCGGACGGGCAGCCAGGCGCGCGCGCGGCCTTTCGGGCAGTGGCTTTCCGGCCCGCGCGGGCGCATCTTCGGCGCATGCCGCGCATCAACCTGCTTCCAGACGACGCCTGCCTCCCGGACCTGCCGGGGAGGGGCGGAGACGGGCAGGACGCGGCGCGGTCCGAGGCGCCGCAGCTCACGTCCGAACACGCAACCTGCCCCGGCTGTCTGGGGAAGGGCCGCTACGTGGGGTTCACCGCCGTCGAAGACCCGTGCCGGTTCTGCAACGGTTCGGGGGCGTGCCCGCCCAGGCAGTAGCCGCCGCGAAGAGGGGCGAAGGGACGAAGCGCACCCGGACGATGGTCGAAGGCCTTCTGAAGACCTTCCAGTGATGCTCCTATGCGGCGCATGTCCACCACGCGCCGCCTCCTGACCGCCGCGGTCATCGTCACCGCCGCCGCTGCCGCCCTCACCACCGGCTGCACCGCCGGCCGCACGCTGTCGGACGGGAAGCTGCCTCCAGACGCCCGCGACGCGCGCGAAGCCTTGCCCGGTGACGCCGCCCTCTGGGTGCGCGCGCCCGCAGACGGCTGGCGCGAGCTTCAGGGCTTTCTCCAACCGCTGGTCGGCGCGGACTCCGCGCGGGGACTGACCGAATACGCCCAGGAGCGCCCCGGCGAGAACGCGGACCTCTGGGAGCTGACCGGGCCCAGGGTGCTCGCGCAGGTGGCGCTGCTTCTGGACGGCGACTCCGCGAAGAGCGGGTTCGATCCTTCGCGGCCGGTGGTCTTCGCGCTCTGGTCTGTCGACGCGCAGCGGCTGATGGAAGCGGCGTCCCTGGGCCTGCCGGCGGAGGCCGGTGACCTTCCGAAGGGCATCGCCACCACCGTGCGCTTCGGCGCAGCGGACCCCAGGGCGTGGGCCGCCCACCTGGAGCAGTGGTGGGCCGCGCAGCCGCTGGCGGAGCGGCTGTCCGCGCGGGTGGAGGTGACGTCGGAGTCGGACGAGGCGTCGGTGCGGCTGGTGGTCTTCGCGCCGTGGCCCGGCGCGGACGGCGAAGCGGGGCTGGAGGCGTTCCTGCAGCGGCCCGCGCCCACGCCCTTGCGGCTCACCCCGGCGCTGGCGTCCTTCTTCGGAGATCCCGCAGACCTGGCGCTGTACCTGCCCCTGGAGAACGCGCGGGCCTTCGCGGTGGCCCAGGCGCAGCTCCACCATGACCAGCGCGCGGGTGCCCGGGGGCCCGAGGAGGCCTTCGAGGCGCGGCTTCGGACCGCGGGCATGGCCGCGAGGGCGTACCAGATGCTGGAGCCGTCGCAGGCGGAGGTGGAGGACTACGCGCTGCTGGTGGACGCAGCGCCGGGCCAGGGCCTCTCCGTGCGGGGGCTGTCCACGTACACCGAGGAGGGCCGGCGGCTCGCGAAGCTCAGCCCGCCGCCGCGCAGCCTGCCCGCGCTGCGTGACGAGGGCGCCATCGCCGCCCTGGACTTCGCGTTCGACACCGAGGCCGCGTTCGCCGCCACAGGCCCGCTGCGCGGGTTCGCCGCGTCCTTGAAGGACCCCATGGCCCAGAGCGCCGCCCCGTTCTGGACCTTCCTGCGCTCACCGATGGCGGTGATGGCCTCCGAGATCAAGAAGGACGAGCGGCTCGCGGCGACCGGCAGCCTCACCGGCCTTCACCTACGGGTCTACCCGCCGATTGGTGGTGGTGGTGGTGGTGGTGCTGGTGCTGGTGCTGGCAGCGGGGGACCGGCCATCCCGCGCGCCGCCGCCATCCTCTCCTTCCGGGATGACGCCTCCGCGGACCGGAACGCGGAGAAGATTCGCGAGTGGGCCCAGGGCCCGCTGCAGTCCTTCGTCAGCGTGGACCGCCCGGCGGCGAAGAAGGGAGCGCCCCCGCTGGTGACCGTGGGCGCGCTCGCGGTCGCCTCCGAGCTGCGGGCCGGCCCGGAGGCGAAGGTGGAGATCCCCGCCGGGTTCTTCCTGGAGCTGGGCCCCGGTGCGCTCGAGGCTGCGCTCGGCCTGGCGCGCTCGCCTGGGCAACAGCCCCTGCTGGAGCTGCTGCGGAAGGGGGCGTTCACACTCCGGGCCGAAGGCGAAGAGACGGTCAACCGCTTCAGCCTGCAGGTCGGCGCCCCGCCGTCCGCGCCGGAGCCCGTGCAGTGGCGGTTCGACCCCCTGCGGCATTCGGCAGAGGGCATCGACTGCCGGCTGCAGCTCACCGAGAAGCTGGGCGCGGGGCTCGTCGGCCTCATCCACACCACGCCGGGCCTGGGGCACGCCCACATCGACGGGCTCTACGAGACCGTGGATGCGTACCAGGGCGCCTGCGCCCAGGCGCCGGACACGGCTGCCCGGGCTGGCGTGGCGCGGGAGCGGCTGTCCCGGCTGCGCGCGGACGTGGCGAAGCTGGATGCCCAGGCGCGTGAACGTGAGAGGGCCTTCCCGCCGTCGGTGGGGTCGCCGCCGCCCGCGCCCGAGCCGCGAATCAAGGTGGAGTTGCCGAAGACGGCGCCGGTGAAGGGCCGGGCAGACGCGAAGGTGACGCTGGTCATCTTCAGCGACTTCGAGTGCCCGTTCTGCGCGCGGGTGGAGCCCACGCTCGCCGCGCTCGAGCAGCGCTACGGGGACGACCTCCGGCTGGTCTTCCTGCACCAGCCCCTCGCGTTTCATCCCAACGCGAAGCCGGCGGCGCAGGCTTCCGTGGCGGCGCAGCGGCAGGGGAAGTTCTGGGAGTACAAGGCGCTGCTCTTCGAGGACATCCGCAACCTCGGAGACGCGGCGCTGGTGGAGCGCGCGCGCGCGCTCGGGCTGGACGTGGAGCGGTTCGAGCGGGACCGGACGTCGGAGGCCACGGTCCTTCAGGTGGAGGAGGACATGCGGCTGGCCCAGCGGTACGGCGCGCGCGGGACGCCCACCTTCTTCATCAATGGGCAGAAGCTGGTGGGGGCGCGGCCCCTGGACGGGTTCGTGGCGGTGGTGGAGGAGGAGCGCCGGCGCGCGGACGCGCTGTTGGCGCAAGGCGTGAAGCCGGAGGACCTGTACGGAAGGCTCATCGAGGATGGGCTGGGCGAAGTGCCGGCGCCGCCGCCCCAGGCGTACCGGCCGACAGAGGCGCCTTCGGAGCAGAAGTACCGGCACGTGCCCCTCTCGAAGAAGGCCACGCAGGTGTTCGGGTCCCCCACCGCGCTCGTCACGGTGGTGGAGTTCATCAGCTACCCGTGTCCGTTCTGCGCGCGCGCCGAGCCGACGATGCAGGCGCTCCAGAAGAAGTACGGCAAGAACCTGCGCCGGGTGGTGCTGCACCAGCCCCTGCCGTTCCACGCGCACGGAAAGGAGGCGGCCATCACCTCCATGTTCGCGTCGGGGAAGGGCAAGGGTCCGCAGATGCACGCGCTCCTGCTGGAGAACCAGAAGAACCTCACGCCGGCGGAGCTGGAGGGCTACGCACAGCGGCTGCGGCTGCCGGTGAAGCAGCTGCGCGCCGCGTGGGAGTCAGAGGCGTGGAAGGCGGAGCTGGAGGCGCAGATGGAGCTGGGCAGACGCTCCGGCGCCTCCGGCACCCCGACGTTCTTCATCAATGGCCGGGTGGTGGTGGGGGCCCAGCCGCAGGCCACCTTCGAGGGGGTCATCGACGAGGAGCTGGCGCGGGCAGAGGCGGCGCTGAAGGCCGGCACCCCGAAGGCGAGACTCTACGAGACCCTCAGCGCCGGTCCGGCGCCGGTGCCCGGAACCCAGGCCCTGCAGCCCCGCTGAAGATCCCCCGAAGGGCGGCACGGGCGCTGCACACGCCCTCGTGTGCGCGTGCTCCTGGCCGCAGTGACCGAAGCGCTCCCCGCCTTTGCGGAGGGGCCCGCTGCGCCCGCCAGCAGCTCAACGGCCGCGCCAGCGCTTGCCGACGAGCAGGCGCTCCCGCCGCTGTGGCCGGATGACCGCGTGGTCTTCGCGCGGCCCCCTGTGGACGGGGGCGCACGCACGCGGGGCACGGCGCGCGCCCGCGCGTCCACCGTCCGGGATTCTGTGTTACGCGCGCAGGGCCCATGATCGAGCTGCGCGTCGACGAGGATCTGGCCGGGGTGCGGCTGGACAAGTTCCTCAAGAAGAAGCTGTCCAACGTCCCGGTCTCGCACCTCTTCAAGATGATCCGGACGAAGAAGATCCGGGTGAACGGCGCGCGCGCACAGCCGGAGCAGCCCCTGCAGCCGGGGGACGTGGTCAACATCCGCGGGGACGCGGAGAAGCTGCTCGCGCCGGCGGAGGGGCAGGGGGAGAGGCGCGCGCCGCCGCCGCCTCCGGAGCTGGACCCTTCGAGGCTCGTCGTCCTGCTCGAAGACGACTTCATGATGGCCATCGACAAGCCGTCCGGGATGGCGGTGCACACAGGCAGCGGCATCACCGGCGGCACGGTGGTGGACTACGTGCGCGCGTACCTGGGGCCGCGCGCGGTGCGCAATGACTTCGCCGCCAGCCCGGCGCACCGGCTGGACCGGGAGACCTCGGGGGCGCTGCTCGTCGCCAAGCGGCGGCCGGCCATGGTCCACTTCACGGACGTCTTCACCCACGGCAAGGCGAAGAAGCGCTACCTCGCGCTCGTGAAGGGCCGCATGCCGCGCGAGCGGGGGACCATCGATCTGCCGCTGCAGGAGCACCAGCAGACGGCGCGGTCGCGGGCCATGCACGGGGTGAACATGCAAGAGGCCATCACCCATTGGCAGGTCGTGCGGCAGTCGGCCGAGTGTGCGCTCCTCTCCTGCACGATCGAGACTGGCCGCACCCACCAGATTCGGAGACACTTGGCGGCCATCGCCCACCCGGTGGCGGGCGACAGGAAGCACGGCGACTTCGGCTTCAACCGTGAGGCGAAGGCGCGCTGGGGTCTGAAACGTCTGTTCCTGCACGCGGAGCGCATCGAGTTTCCACATCCTGAACATGGTCGAAAGACCCTGGTCACATCGCCTGTGCCTCCCGAGTTGCAGGACGTCTTGAAGAGAGCAGCTTTGCCCCTCCCATGAGCGAGCCCACATCCCCCACCCCCGAGAAGAAGCTGGTCCTGGACGGCGTGCCGAAGAAGCGCCCGTGGTGGGCGCGCGTGCTCATCCTCGGCGCGTACCTGGCCCTCATCGGGGTCACCGCCGCCGTGCTGGCGGTCATCGGCGTCCACCTCAAGTATTCGGGCGGGCTGCCGGACATCATCACCGCCGAGGAGTACCGCCCGTCGGTGCTCACCGAAATCATCACCGCGGACCAGGTGCTGGCCGGAGAGCTCTACAACGAGCGCCGCAAGGTCATCCCCTATGACCGCATCCCCAAGCGGCTGGTGCAGGCCTTCATCGCCTCCGAGGACTCGAGCTTCTTCGACCACGGCGGGGTGGATGTGCTCGGCACCGCGCGCGCGGGCTTCAAGACCATCCGCAAGAAGCTGGGCCTGGGCGGGCAGGTGCAGGGCGGCTCCACGCTGACGCAGCAGACGGCGAAGGCCATCCTCGTCACCACCGAGATGCGCGGGCTGGACGCAGAGCAGGTGTGGGCAGAAGCCGAACGCCGCGTTCCCGCCGCGCCCGCGCCGGCGCCGGAGGCCGTGGAGGCCGAGTTCAAGCGGCTCAAGAAGGAGAAGCGCGAGCTGGGCGTGGCGCAGAAGGGCCAGGCGGTGGAGCTGCCCGCGGATGACGTCATCCGGGCCGAAGCGCAGGACCGGCTGCAGCAGGAGCTGGACCGCGCGCGCAAGGAGCAGGTGCAAAGGGAGTTCCTCCAGGTGCGCGCCGAGGAGCGGAAGAGGCGCTTCGCCAAGGCCACCGAGAAGACCATCGAGCGGAAGATCCGCGAGGCGCTGCTCGCCCGCAGGCTCGAGGCGGCGCTGACCAAGGAGGAGATCCTCTACCTCTACCTGAACAACGT
>CAZQVZ010000130.1:0-13632 GCA_964596895.1 uncultured Myxococcaceae bacterium | reverse complement strand
TCCCCGGCTGGGACTGCCACGGTCTGCCCATCGAGCAGGCGGTGGAGAAGCGGCTCGCCTCGAAGAAGATCGACAAGCGCACGCTCTCCCGCGAAGCGCTGCTCGAGCAGTGCCGCGCCTACGCGCTGGAGTTCGTGGACATCCAGCGCGAGGAGTTCAAGCGCCTGGGCGTCTTCGGCCGCTGGGACGAGCCCTACCTCACGCTCTCCTTCGACTACGAGGCGCAGCAGATAAGGGAGCTCGGCACCATCGCGAAGCGGGGGCTCCTCTACCGGCGCAAGAAGCCCGTGTACTGGTGCATCACCGACCAGACCGCGCTGGCGGAGGCGGAGGTCGAATACGACGACCACGAGAGCCCCTCCATCTACGTGGCCATGGACGGCAAAGGCGACGTCACCAGGCTGCCGGAGGCGGTGCGCGGCAAGAAGGTTTCGTACGTCATCTGGACCACCACCCCCTGGACCTTGCCGGCGAACCTCGCGGTCGCGGTGCACCCGGAGCTGGAGTACGTCTTCTACGCGCTCGGCGAGCGGGTCCTGTGTGTGGCGAAGGAGCTGCTCCCCTCGGTGTTGGCGGCCATCGCGCCGGACGAGCTGAAGGACACCACGGTGCAGGCGGGCGAGGCGAAGTTCGACGCCACCGTGCTCGCGGACCCGTCGCGCATCCTCGCGTACGCGGAGGGGCGTGAGCTCGAAGGGCTGCGTTACCAACACCCGTTCATCGACCGGGAGTCGCAGGTCATCCTCGGCGAGCACGTGACGCTGGAGGCCGGCACCGGCCTGGTGCACACCGCGCCCGGGCACGGGCAGGAGGACTACGAGGTCGGCCTGCGCTACGGGCTCGACGTGTACAACCCGGTGAAGAACGACGGGCGCTACGACGACACGGTCCCGGAAGACCTGCGCGGTCAGAAGGTCTGGGACGCCAACGCGCTCATCGTCCAGAAGCTGCACGCGTCCGGCGCCCTGCTCAACAAGCCGGGCGAGTCGGTGAAGCACAGCTACCCGCATTGCTGGCGGTGCCGCAGACCCATCATCTTCGCGGGCACCTGGCAGTGGTTCATCGCCCTGGACAAGGTGCCCGCCGGCAGCGCGCGGACCTTGCGGCAGGCGGCGCTGCACGCCATCGACCACCAGGTGCAGTGGATCCCGAAGTGGGGCCGGGACCGCATCTACAACATGCTGGAGAACCGGCCGGACTGGACCATCAGCCGGCAGCGCGCCTGGGGCGTGCCCATCCCCATCGTCTTCTGCGAAGGCTGCGACGAGGCCCACGTCTCCCACGAGGTCATGGCCAACGTGGCGGACGAGGTGGAGAAGGCGGGCGTGGCGGTCTGGTACAGCGAGCCGGCGGCGCGCTTCCTTCCTCAGGGCTTCGCCTGCCCGAAGTGCGGCGGGCAGGCGTTCCGCAAGGAGACCGACATCCTCGACGTCTGGTTCGACTCCGCGTGCTCGTTTGCGGCGGTGGCCGAGAAGCGGGCGGGGATGCGGGTGCCGGTGGACCTGTACCTCGAAGGCTCCGACCAGCACCGCGGGTGGTTCCACTCGTCCCTGCTGGTGGGCGTGGGGACGCGGGACATCGCGCCGTACAAGGCCTGCCTCACCCACGGGTTCGTGGTGGATGGGCAGGGGCGCAAGATGTCCAAGTCGCTCGGCAACACGGTGGCGCCCGAGCAGGTCATCAAGCAGTACGGCGCGGAGGTGCTGCGGCTGGGGGTGGCCTCCAGCGACTACCGCGACGACGTCCGGCTCTCTGACCAGATCCTCAAGGGCCTGTCCGAGGGCTACCGGAAGATCCGCAACACGCTGCGCTACGCGCTCTCCAACCTCTACGACTTCGACCCCGCGAAGGACGCGGTGCCGGACGGGGAGCTGTTGCCGCTGGACGCCTGGGCGAAGGCGCGGACCGCGGAATTGGTGAAGCGGGTGCGCGAGGCCTACGAGAGCTACGAGTTCCACCTCGTCTACCACGCGGTGGTGGAGTTCTGCGGGGTGGACCTCTCCGCCATCTACTTCGACGTGCTCAAGGACCGGCTCTACACCGCGAAGGCCGCAGGCCCCGAGCGGCGCAGCGCCCAGACGGTGCTCTACGCCATCGCCCAGGATTTGCTGCGGCTGCTGGCGCCGGTGATGAGCTTCACCGCGGAGGAGGCGTGGCAGATGTTGCCGGGGGAGAAGGCCGCCTCGGTGTTCCTCGCCGGGTTCCCCCAGGCGCAGTACCAGGCGCCCGCGGACCTGATGGAGACCTTCGAGAAGCTGCTCGCGGTGCGCGCGGCGGCGCAGACGGTGCTCGAGGCCGCGCGGCGGGACAAGCACATCGGCGCGTCGGTGGAGGCGCGGCTGGTGCTGCACGCGGAGGGCTCGGTGGCTTCGTTCCTGAAGGGGCACCACAAGGACCTGCCGGCGCTGTTCATCGTCAGCCAGGTGGAGCTCGCGGACGCTGTGCCCGAAGGAGCGCAGCCGCTGTCTTTGGGCAGCGCCTTCGGCTCTGCCGACAAGGTGTTCGCGAAGGTGGAGCCGGCCCGTGGTGAGAAGTGCCCGCGCTGCTGGACCTATTCGGAGGCGGTGGGGAAGAGCGGCCCCGTCTGCGAGAAGTGCCAGGCGGCGCTGGCGTAGGGCACGAAGGCCTGGGCCTGAGGACTGACCAGGGGAGGCGGCGCGGGCGACTGGTTGTCGCTTCACGGGGCGCCGCGCTCGAACTCACGGGGGATCCGACCTTCGAGAGCAAGCATGGCCAGGCCCGATGGCTTCCTGGCGCGAGCTACCCTGGCACCCTCGTCGCCTTCGAGATGCCATTGGGCGAGGAGCAAGATTACGATTCGATGCTCGAGACCATTCGGGAGCGCGCGGCTGAGCGGACGCCTGGTCGGTCCACGAAGAACTGGCTGAGGTTTGAACCTCCGCCGCCGACGGAAGTCTTCGAAGTTCTGGTCCGAATGGCGCACCTGGAACATGCCGAGCTGGCGAGCCGGTTTGCCCAGGATCAGCTCATCCCCCGAATCAGCAGGCGAACCTCCATCATGCTGAACTTCGACGGCATCGACGTGTGCACCCAAAGCTACGTGCACGCGCTACTTTTCGAACCGCTACGGGTCGCCTGGGCGCTGAAGGTGCCCGTCTACGTGAAGAACGCGGCTCCAGCGGTGAGAAGCACATTGAGTCTGCTCGAGAACTACGCCCTGGCTGGCTGAGCAGAAGCTGCAGCGGCCCGACCGGCCGGCATCGCACGTCGAAGCCCCCCTCCCGGTAGCCGGGAGAGGGGCTCAGTTGTTCGAAGAGAAGAGGGAGAGGGGCTCTCTTAGTGCCGGGTCAGGTTGTCATCGTCCGGGTTGGCGATGATGGTCCGGCTCTCATCGTCGTCCGAGGAGGAGGCGCTCCAGCCCTTGTTGGAGTCGTCCTCGCCCACGCTGCCGCCGCCGTAGCCGGCCTCGGGGCTGGTCCGCTCCACCTCGGGCTCGATGTTGGAGGGCCCGAAGCTGCCGCCTTCGTCCGACGCGTGGTAGGTGGTGCCCGGCTTCTGGCCCCAGCCGCTGTTGGTGAAGGCCGGCTGCCCCCCGCTCTCGCTGGCGTTGTCGGAGGACTCTTCCTTCTTCGACGAGCCGCCGATGATGCCGCCCATCCCGGCCACGTCCGCCACCGACTGGGCCTTGTGTTTCACCTCTTCGGCCACCGAGTGCACCTTGTCCCGGGCCTGGCTCTGCAGGCCGTGCAGGCCCTCCTCCGCCCTCGCCCGAATCGGCGCCAGGGCCTGCCGCTCCCTGTCGGTCACGGGCATCAGCGCCCCCACGAACGCACCGGCCGCGAGCGCTGCCAGCGCCCAGATGCCCGGGTGGTCATCCGCGTTGTGGCGCACCGCCGAGGCCCGCCCCCGCAGGTCGTCCCGGCTCGGGATGTGGTCGCGCGCGTTGGAGAACGCGTGACCGGCGCGGCCGCGCAGGTCCTGCACACGCTCCTTCATGCCGGGGCCCGAGTCCTCGCCGCCCGAGGCGTGCAGCTTGCTCTGCACGCGGTCCTTCGCGCCCAGCGCCTTGTCCTTCACGCCCATGGCCGTGTCGCGCAGCCGCTCCTTCGCGTCTTGCGCCTTCGCCTTGAGGCCGCCGCCGCCGCTCTCGTCCTCGCGGAAGTTCTCGCGGACGCCCTCACCACCGAAGCCTCCCTCTTCGAAGGTGCCGGCGTTGTAGTCGTAGCCTGCGCCCGCGCCGCCACCGGCCCAGCTCCCGCCGGTCGAGGCGTCGTAGCCCTGCTGGTACGGGTTCGAGTAGTAGCCCTGCCCGTACTGCTGCTGCTGCTGCGACTGCGCCCCGTACCCGCCCTGATAGCCGGAGACGTAGCCGGCGTTCATGCGGTGGGTGGCGGTGTATTCGTCATACGGGAGGGTGTCCCGCCGCCAGGTGGAGTCGTGCCGCTCCTTCGTCTTCGCGCCGATCAGCCGCCCGGCCACGGTCCCCACCACTCCGCCGATGAAGCCGAGCGCCCAGGGGCTGTCCAAAAGCCTGTCCTTCATCTCCGTCGTCCTTTCCCGCGCCATCACCTTTGCGCGATCAGTCTGTTCCCGCGCCTTCGCCTTCGCCTGCGCCTTGACGTAGTCCCCCGAGGCGCGGCGAGAGAGCTCCAGCGCCACCTCACTCAGGCGTTCGCGTGCCTCTCGGACCGAACGTTCTGCATCGTTCCTCTCGCCCATTCCTTGTCCTCCTTCAGGGTCCGCACCGTCTGGTCCGGGTAGATGTCCTTGCTCTTGTTCTTCGCCCACAGCAGGGCGCCTGCGGCCACCGCGCCGAACAGCACGGTCACGATCAGCGCCGACAGCACCACCGGCATCACCAACGCGCCGAGCGCGATGAGGGTGGCGGCGAAGCACAGCAGCGCGGTGTGCGCCAACACGCCGCCCGTGCCGAAGGCCGCCCCCGCCTTGCCGGCCTTCTTCGCCTCATCCCGGAGCTCCAGCTTCGCCAGCCGGACCTCCTCGCTGATGAGGACCTTGCCGTTGTCGACCATCTCCTTCAGCAGGTCGGAGACGCTCTTCTCCTGGAGCCCGTCGTGTCCGGCGCGCCCGTTGCCGCCGTAGCGGATGGTGCGGCCGCGTTCGAAGTTCTCGTCACGGAATTCCATGTCTACCTCCCTGGGGTCTTGAGCAGGCGAGAGCCGAAGAACCCGGCCGCAAAGCAGCCGGCCAGGAGCAGTCCCGGGCGCTGCTTGAGCTCATCCGTCGCCATGCGGGCGAGCTCGTCTACGCGCTTGCCTTCGATCATCGACTCGCCCTGGCGGACGTAGCCGGCCAGGCGGGTGAAGACCTGCCCCTCCGGCCCCTCCGAGTTCTTGCCAATCTCATCGAGGTGCTGCGCAATCTTCTCGATGCGAGAGACGAGCTCGTCCTTCTGCGCGTCCGCCTTCTCGACGAGCTTCTTCTTCGCGGACTCGCCCGCGTGAGCGGCCTTGTCCTTCACTGCGTCGAACTTGCCGTGGTCCTGCCCTGCCTGCGACTGCGACCCGCCGACGTTCCCGTAGACCTCTGCCATGTCCGCCTCCTGTTCTGGGGTGGAAGATTTCTGCCGTTCAACGTGGTCACCGATCTGAGGACCCACAGGACCGGGGGCTGAGGCTGCCTGCTCTGCGGCGGACGGTTCGGTGGGGCATGGGGCGCGGGAATGCGCGGCAGGTTGTGGTACACGCGCAGCTCGGTTCTGGCCCCTCAGCCTCGGCTCTCACCCCGGCCCTCTCCCAGAGGGAGAGGGAGACAAATGAAGACTGTTTTCTGTCTGGGCGTGGCGCTGGCCACGCTCGTCGCCGATCAAGTCAGCAAATACCTGGCGGTGGCGCACCTCACCCGCTCGCTGGGGGATCTCAGCGGGGCCGAGCGGCTGTGGGCGTTCGCGCGGCCGGAGCGGCCGGTGCGCGCGTTCAACGACGTGCGGGTGCTCGAGGACTACTTCCACCTGCGCTACGTGGAGAACCCGGGCGCGGCGTGGGGCCTGTTCGGCGGGCTGCCGGAGTCCATCCGCGTTCCCTTCTTCATCGTGGTCACGGTGATGGCGGTGGTCTTCGTCCTCTGGATGATTCGCCAGACGGACGCAGGCCAAAGGCTCCTGCTCTGGGCGCTGGCGCTGGTGCTCGGGGGCGCGCTCGGCAACTTCACCGACCGGTTGCTGCGCGGCTACGTGGTGGACTTCCTCGACTTCCACTGGCGGAACCAGCCCGGCATGCGGTGGCCCACCTTCAACGTGGCGGACATCGCCATCAGCGTGGGGGTGGCCCTCCTGCTGCTCGACGCCCTCCGGCAGGGGCTGGCCCAGCGCCGGTTGGAGCGGGCGCGGGCGCAGATTGCGCAGTCCCCATCCATTGACCGCGGGCTATAAGGCGCGCGTGTCTCGTCGCTGGCTCTTCTTCATCGTCGTGGTGTTGGTGGTCGTGGTGCTCGACCACTGGACCAAGTTCCTCGCGGTCCGCCACCTGACCGACCACTTCGACCCCCACGACACGGTGATGGCGGAGGTGGGCGCGCTCTACGCGGAGCCGCCCGAGCAAGGCCTCTACGGGTACCACTTCACGCCGCGCGGCAAGGTGGAGGTCGTGGAGGGGCTCTTGCGCTTCCGCTACGCGGAGAACCCGGGCGCGGCGTGGGGGTTGTTCCGGAGCATCCCCGTCCACTTGAGGCTGCCGCTGTTCCACGTGGTCACGCTGGCGGCCATCGTCCTCATCACCTGGTACTTCCGGAAGCTGAAGGGGGCGAAGGACGAGCGGTGGGCGGTCATGGGCCTGCCCCTGATGTTGGGCGGCGCCATCGGCAACTACATCGACCGGATTGCGCGGGCCTTCGTCATCGACTTCATCGAGGCGCACTGGTTCGACAAGGCGCACTGGCCCTCCTTCAACATCGCCGACATGGCGCTGGTGGTCGGGGTGGGCTGCCTCATCGTGGACGCGTTCGTCCGCAAGGAAGACAAGGCGCCGAAGCGGTCTTCGGCCAAAGCCTGAGCAGCGGCCGTCCGGACGAGCCCGCGGCAGCAGGCATGCGTGCGCGGGTGTGGGCCCCGTGCTAGGTCTGCGCCGTGCTTCCCGTCCTCTACAAGTTCTCCTTCGATACCACCGTCGATCAGATCATCCTGATCCTCACCTCGCTGGCGCTGGTGGCCTACGCCGCCTGGGCGGGCTGGCGCGGCGCCCACGGACCGAAGGACCACAAGACCGGCGAGTTCACGGCGCCCTCGCGCAAGGAGCAGCAGAAGCGCGCCATCACCTTCGGCCTTCTGGGCCTGGGGCTCGCGGGCGTGGGCATGTGGTACGCGCTGCCGCCGTCCATCCTCCCCGGCGCGAAAGGCGAAGGCGTCCCCGTCCACAACTACGGGCTGATGCTGGTGGGCGGGTTCCTCGCCGCGGTGATGGTGTCCGGGTCTTTGGCCACGCGCGAATGGCGGGGACAGACGGGCGAGCTGCGGCGCGAGCAGATCATGGATCTCGCCCTGTACGTGCTGGCGGCGGGGCTCATCGGCTCGCGGGTCCTGTTCATCCTCGTGAACTGGGAGGACTACAAGGCCAGGCCTGCGGACATCTTCTCGCTGGGCGGCGGGCTGGTGTTCCAGGGCGGGCTTCTGGCGGCCATCGCGGTGTCGTACTGGTTCACGCGCAAGAACAAGATCGAGTTCTTCCGGTTGGCGGACCTCGCCATGCCCACGGTGTCCCTGGGCGCGGCGTTCGGGCGGCTCGGGTGCTGGAGCGCCGGCTGCTGCTGGGGAGACGTGGCGCCTCACGGCTATGGGCTGGCCGCGCACTTCCCCGGTTCCGGGCTGGCGCAGAACCTCTTTGGGCAGGTCTCCGGGTTCGGCAGCCTCGCCGCGCAGTCGCAGGCGCGGGACAACCGGTGGGTGGTCCTCGAGACCGGGCAGATCTTCGACACCCAGGTGGACGGCGCGGTGCGCATCTCCCAGTGGGTGGCGGAGAACGGGCACACGCTCGGCATCTACCCCACGCAGATCTTCGACTCGCTGGGCAACTTCGCCCTCTTCTTCGGGATGCTGGCGCTGCGGCGCTACCGCCGGTTCCACGGGCAGATCCTGGGGATGTGGCTGATGGCCTACGCCGTGCTCCGTTCGAGCGTGGAGCTCTTCCGCGGCGACGTGGAGCGCGGCACCCTGCACGGGCTTTTGCAGAGCATGGGGCTGGAGTCGCTGTCGCAGGCGGTGCCGCTGACCGCCTGGTACAACATCTCCACCGGCCAGTTCATCTCGCTGTGCATGTTCGCCGCTGGCGCCGCCATCCTCTGGAAGAAGGGCCGGGAGGCCTTCGCCGCGAAGGCGGACGGTGACCTGGGTGGCGCCGCGGTGGCCTGAGGCCGCGCGGACCCTCCGTTGATCGCAACGTCGAACGCTGGGACACTCCGCGGCTGACCCCATGGCCATCGCACCGGAGCAGCGCAGGCAGCTTGGAGACGCGGCGGAGGTGGTGGCTGCGTGTGACCGGCTGGAGGCGGACCTCGCGGAGCTGCGCGCGGCCTACGAGCAGTACTTCCTCGGCATCGAACGCCGGCCGCCGGTGGACCGCCACAAGGCGCTGACCGCGGACCTCAAGAAGCTCCGGGGCACCTTCGTCCGCCAGACCGGGGCGAAGTTCCGCGTGCAGGCGCTGCAGCAGAAGGTCAGCACCTACGAGCGCCTGTGGAGCCGGACCCTGCAGGAGATGGAGAACGGCACCTACGTCCGCGACCTCAAGAAGGCCGCCCGGCGCAGGGCCGCGCTCCAGGCGCAGGAGGCCGCGAAGGGCGCGGGGCAGGACAAGCCGAAGGCGAAGCCGCGCGACGACGACGACTTCTCCATCGATGAGGTGGACCCCGAGGAGGCCAAAGCGCTCCTGTCCGGTGCTGCCTTCGACAAGCCGAAGGTCGCGCCCGTCGCGCCACCTGTCGCACCGGGCCGCATCGCCGCGGCCGCGCCGCGCTCGGCGCCGGTGTCGAGACCCGCTGCGGCTCCCGCGTCCGGGAGCGGGGGCGGCGGCGCGGTCAGCGACGACAAGCTGCGCGCCGTCTACGACGCGTTCGTGAAGGCGAAGAAGCGCTGCAACGAAGACGTCTCGAAGCTCAGCTACGACCAGGTGGCCCAGAGCCTGCGCAAGCAGGTTCCAGAGCTGATGAAAAAGCACAACGCCCGCGCGGTGGAGTTCAAGGTCGTCATCAAGGATGGCAAGGCCGTCCTGCGCGCCGTCCCCCGCGAGTAGGACCCTGTAGGCCGTTCGCTCCCTGACACCTCCAGCCCGCGAGGCCACGGGGATGGCACGGTGCGTGCGCACCCTCCGTTCACCGGCCAAAACCCAGCCGTCGAGGACGCGTTGTGGGGGTCCCGCCCGGTCCCTACCTTGCGCCAACGCGGGTCGTCCGGGGCCCGGAATCGAATTGAGGAGCTGGGGCGGTGCGCCCAGCGCGCGAGGTGGCGAGTGGCGGGAATTCGGTGGGGGATGGCGGCGTCCGCGGGCCTGTGCCTGCTCTTCGGGACGGGGTGTTTCGATGCACCGCCTGAAGCGAAGGAGCGGCTGGAGCGGTTGCGCGCAGACGGCGAGGAGCTCAACGAGGCCCTCGACGAGGTCGGCGGGCGGCTGCTGGGTGGCCGTGCGGTGGTGTCCCTGTGGCAGGAGATGGGCTGGCGGCACCGCAGCGTCTCCGCCATCGCCTGTGAGACGGCGGGGGCGCACGTGCAGGCCATGGCCAAACACGAGCAGAAGCAGATCAAGCGGTCCCGGAAGATCCGCCGGATGGCGCAGGCGAGCGAGGCAGTCTCCTCGGCGCCCAAGCAGACGGGCAGCGCGCGCAGCAACTGAGGCGGCGCCCGCTCTTGGGGGGCGTGGTAGAAGCCTTCGGCGTGAGAGCCGTTTTGGGGCTGGTGTGCGCGGCGCTGTGTGGGCTCGCGGCCTGTCAGCCATCCAGCAACATCTGCGGTGAGCAGACCCAGGAGCTGACGCGGCCGGACGGCGGCGAGTGGCGCTGCGTCTCTGCGGAGGACTGCCCGAGGACGGAGGACACGGTCGTGTGTGTCTCGCCGGGTGGCTACGAAGAGCCCTGCGTGAGCTGCACCGACACCCGGTGCGTGAAGCACCTGCCGGAGTCGTGCGGATGAGCAGGTCCCTGTGGGCAGCGCTCGCGCTGGCGGTGGCGCTGGTGGTGGCGGCGGCAGCAGGCGGCTGCGGGAACGAAGCGCAGGAGCGGCTGTCCCGTGCGCGCGGCGCCGTGTTCGAGAAGAATCCGCAGCGGGCGCTGAAGGAGTACCGGCTGGCGCTGGACATCATCGAGCGGGACATCGAGCGCGATGATTCGGCGGCAGCGCGGGTGCTCCAGGCGAGGGCGCTCAAGGGCGCCGCGGACGTGTACTACCTGGAGCTGCGCGACTTCCGGCGGGCGGTGGAGGTGTACCAGGAGCTCATCCGCAGCTGCCCCGAGGCGCCGGAGACCCTGGAGGCGCGGATTCAGCTCGCGGAGATTCTTCAGGCGCACTTCGGAGACCTGCGCGGGGCCATCGAGTCGTTGATGTCGGCGGTGGAGCGCAATGCGCCGCAGAGCGCGGAGCTCCTCTACAAAGTGGCGAAGCTCTACTTCGAGCTCGGGGACTACGAGCAGGTCACGCTCGAAGCGCAGCGGGTGCAGACGCGGTTCGAGACGTCCGCGTTCGTGGACGACGCGATGTTCCTCGAGGCCCAGGCCCTGGCGATGATGGAGGGCCGCACCCGCGACGCGCAGCGCACCCTGGAGCGCCTGGTGGAGCGGTTCGAGGACTCGACGCTGGTGCCGCACGCGCTCTACGAGATGGGCAAGCTGGAGGCGGAGGCCGGCGAGCGCGAGGTGGCCATCGAGCATTGGGTGCGCGCGCTGGACCGCCACCCCGACCCGGCCATGGTGCAGGGAACCATCTCGCGGGTGCGCCGGCAGATCATCGAGCGGTCGCCCGCGGCGATAGGCCAGCGCGCGGTGGCGCTGGACAGGCCCGTCGTCCAGCAGGCGGCCTTCGTGCCGAAGGTGCACAAGACGAGCATCGAGGCTGCGGGGGGCACCGCGGAGGACGCCGCCAGGGACCGGCCGGACCGGGATTCGCCGCGCCCCGCGAAGGACGCGCCGGAGGTAGGCCCCGAGGACGCACCCGCGCAGGCCGAGGCCGCAGCCGCCGCGCCGAAGAAGGCACCCCCTCTCCCCCGGGGAGAGGGCGGGGGTGAGGGCGCCGCGCCTGCCCCCGCGGCCCCTCCGGCCAATCCCACCGACGCAGCGGAGTGACAGGTGACGCGCTTTCTGGCAGGGCTACTTTTTCTCGGTAGCTTCGGCCTTGCGGCCGGTTGCAGAAGGGCATCACCGCCTGCGGCACCGGCTTCGGTGGAGCTGTCAGGCCTGCAGTTGCAGGTCCCAGAGGGCCTGGTGCCCGCCGGTCCGGCGCACGTCGCCTCCCTCCCGGAGTGCAGAGGCGCCCTGTTCGTCAGGCCGCGAGAGGCGGAGCGCGCCGTCTGCTACGCCACGCAGAAGGCGCCCTGCAAGGATTCACGGCTCCTGTTCGAATCGGAGCTCGGGGAGGAGGGTCACCAGATCGCGGATGTTCAACTGGGCGCCTTGAGCTGGGAGCGCCGCGGCATTGGCTTCGGGTTCGAATACGCGCGCTGCGAGCGCGAGGAGCGGACGGAGATCTGGGTGACGGCGCCATGGCCCACGTCGGAGGATGACCCGTTCGTGAAGGAGGTCGAGGGGTCCCTGTCGCGCGCGAAGGTGGTGGCCGCGACCTCGCCGTAGCCAGGTTCGGCGGCGCGAAGGTCCGCCCGCCGCCAACGGCAGGCAGAGGCCTTTGGCAATTGGGTTGGGGTGAAGGTGGGGCAGGGACCAGGGCGGACGCGCGCGGCATCCGGTCGGGGCGCTGGGTCGGGTGCCGCCTTCCACCCTGCGCTCTGCTGGCACCCGCGCCCCTTCAGCGCGGTTCGGTGCTGGCCACGCTGGAGGTTGAAGGTGCAAGCCACACCTCCGCGCGGGCGTAGCCGGCGAAGAGGGCGCCGGTGAGCCTCGGGCCGCGGGTGCGGTCCGGGGCCCGGATGAAGTCGTTCACCACCTCCCCGCGCTCGTCGTGCCGCAGCCTTGGCCGGGCCGGGTCCAGCCGCGCTCGGACCACGCCCTTCGACCCTCGGTGGATGAAGGTGACCACGCCGCCGTGCGCCACCGCCTCCACGAGGCCCACGTGGGTGAGCCCGTCGTTGCGCTTCCCATCCCGGTTGCGGTCGTACGTCTCCCGGAAGAACACCAGGTCCCCCGGCGCAGGCTGCTCCCTGTGCGTCAGCCCCGCCGCCTCCGCTTCGCGCCACAAGGCCGTGGTCGCGTTCTCGCCGCGGCGGGCGAAGCTCAACTGCGGCTCATGGCCGACGCGCCGGTACACCAGCCGCACGAACCCGGAGCAGTCATCCGGCACCCGCCGCGTCACCTTGCGCAACGAACGCAGCCCCACATACCGCCGGGCGGCCGTCACCAGCTCCTCGCGTCGCGCCAGCAGCTCCCGCCCCCGCTCCGTCGGCTGCGGCTCGGGCGGCAGAGCGTCCGTCACCGGTGGCCCGGCCGGCGGCAGCTTCGGGGCCACCGCCAGGGGCAGCCGCGGCGCGACGGTGACGCACCCCGCGCAGACGAGGAGCACCCATGAGGTGAGGAGGGAGAGCCGGGACATCCGCAGGCTCGAACGCCCGGACCCAAAGGCGCATTCAGCGCACATCCTCCGACGCTGTTTGCTCTCGGTCATTGCCCCCCGGGCGCGTCCGGGACAAAACGGAGCCATGAACCACCAGCGAAGCGCGGAGCTGTTTCAGAAGGCCAAAGACCTGTTGCCGGGCGGGGTGAACTCGCCGGTGCGCGCGTTCCGGGGCGTGGGCGGGGACCCGGTCTTCTTCGACCGCGGCGAGGGCGCCTGGCTGGTGGACGTGGATGGCAACCGCTACGTCGACTACATCGGCTCCTGGGGGCCGCTCATCCTCGGGCACGCGCACCCGAAGGTGCACCAGGCCATCGTGGACGCGGCGGCGAAGGGCACCAGCTTCGGCGCGCCGCACGCGGGCGAGGTGACGCTGGCCGAGCGCGTCCAGCGCTTCTACCCGTCCATGGAGAAGATGCGGATGGTCTCCAGCGGCACCGAGGCCACCACCTCCGCGGTCCGGCTCGCGCGCGGGGCGACGAAGCGGGACGCCCTCCTCAAGTTCGAAGGCTGCTTCCACGGCGCCGGCGACTCCTTCCTGGTGAAGGCGGGCTCGGGCGTGGAGACGCTGGGGCTGCCGGACTCGCCGGGCGTGCCGAAGGCGCTGGCGGAGCTCACCCTGACCGCGCCCTTCAACGACCTCGACGCGGTGAAGGCGCTGTTCAAGGCCCGCGGCAAGGAGATCGCCTGCGTCATCCTCGAGCCCGTGGTCGGCAACATGGGGGTGCTCATCCCGAAGCCCGGCTTCCTCGAAGGGCTGCGCGAGGTCTGCACCGAGCACGGCGCGCTGCTCATCTTCGACGAGGTGATGTGCGGCTTCCGCGCGTCGAAGGGCGGCGCCCAGGGCCTCTACGGCGTGAAGCCGGACCTGACCACGCTCGGCAAGGTGATTGGCTCGGGCCTGCCGGTGGGCGCGTACGGCGGGCGGCGGGACCTGATGTCGCTCATCGCCC
>CAZQVZ010000129.1:0-13758 GCA_964596895.1 uncultured Myxococcaceae bacterium | reverse complement strand
GGGTGCGCGGCTGGTTCGACGCGCTGGCGGAGTTGGAGGCCCTGTGCAGCCTCGCCACCTTCGCCTACGAGCGCCCCCAGGCGACCTGGCCGGAGCTGCGCGACGAGGGCCCGGCGCACTACGAGGCCGAAGGGCTGGCGCACCCCCTTCTGGACCAGCCGGTGGCGAACGACGTGCGGCTGGCCGGACCCAAAGCAGCCCTGGTCATCACCGGCTCCAACATGAGCGGGAAGACCACGCTCTTGCGCTCCATGGGCGCCAACGCGGTGCTGGCCCAGGCGGGCGCGCCGGTGCTGGCCACCCGGCTGTCGCTCTCGTCGTTGCACCTGTTCACCAGCATGCGGGTGAAGGACTCGCTCGAGCGCGGGGTCAGCTACTTCTACGCGGAGGTGCAGCGCATCCGGTCCGTGCTGGAGGGCGCGCAGGCGGCGGGGGGAAGGGCCATGTTCCTCCTGGACGAGATCCTCCTGGGGACCAACACGAGGGAGCGGCAGATCGCCTCGCGGGAGATCCTGCGGCTGCTGCTGGAGACGGGCGCCATCGGCGCGGTGACCACGCACGACATGGCCCTGACCGAGCTGGGGCAGGTGGGCTGGGCGCAGGTGAGGAACGTGCACTTCCGGGACGTGCTCGCGGACGGGCGGATGACCTTCGACTACCGGATGCGGGACGGCGTCGTTCAGACCACCAACGCGCTCCGGGTCCTCCGGGACGCAGGCGTCCCCGTCCCTCCCGAAGCGCAGGAGTAACCGAGCCATGCCCAGGTTGGATCCCCACTCGTACGCCGACGGAAGCCAGGCCCGGACCACTCACGTGGACTGGCAGGCGAAGGTGGACTTCGCCACGAAGACCCTGAGCTGCGAGGCCACTTTGCACCTCGCGGACGTGAGCGAGGGCCCTGTGGACCTGGACACGCGGGGCCAGCAGGTGGACGGGGTCTGGGACGGGGAGGGACGGGCGCTGGCCTTCTCCTTCGGAGAGGAGGACCCCATCCTCGGCCGAAGGCTGCGGATCTCCGTGCGCGCGGACACCACGCGGGTGCGGCTGCGCTACCGGACGGGCACCCAGGCCTCCGCGCTGCAGTGGCTGTCAGCGGAGGGAACCGCGGGCGGAGAGCACCCGTTCCTCTTCAGCCAGTGCCAGGCCATCCACGCCCGGAGCGTGATTCCGCTGCAGGACTCGCCGAAGTTCCGGGTGACGTTCACCGCCGCGCTGCAGGTGCCCAGAGACCTGCGGGCGCTGGTGGCGGCGCGGCACGACGGGCGCGAGGAGACGGGCGAGTGGGCGCAGGAGCGGTACACGATGCCGCAGCCCATCGCCCCCTACCTCTTCGCCTTCGCGGTGGGCCGGCTGCAGTCGAAGGACCTGGGGCCGCGCTCGAGGGTGTGGGCGGAGGTGCCGGTGGTGGAGCGCGCGGCGTGGGAGTTCGAAGGCACAGAGCGGATGATCGCCTGCGCAGAGGGGCTCTTCGGGGCGTACGACTGGGAGCGGTTCGACCTGCTGGTGATGCCGCCGTCCTTCCCCTATGGCGGGATGGAGAACCCCAGGCTCACCTTCCTCACGCCCACGCTGCTGGCGGGGGACAGATCCGGGGTGAACGTGGTGGCGCACGAGCTCGCGCACTCCTGGACGGGGAACCTCATCACCAACGCCAACGCCGAGCACTTCTGGCTGAACGAAGGCTGGACGGTGTACGCCGAGCGGCGGCTCCTGGAGGCGCTCGACGGGCGCGAGGCCTCGGAGCTGCACGCGGCCCTGGGCCGAAGCGCGCTCGAAGACGCGCTGGCGCAGTTCCACGACGAGCCGGCGATGACGCGGCTGCAGACGGAGCTTTGGGGCATCGACCCGGACGAGGTCTTCAGCGTCGTCCCCTACGAGAAGGGCTACCTCTTCCTGCGCGCGCTCGAAGAGGCCGTGGGCCGCGAGCGGTTCGACCCGTTCGTGCGCCGGTACGTGGAGACCTTCCGCTTCGGCGCGCTGACGACCGAAGAGTTCGTGGGCTTCGTGCGGCGGGAGTTGCCCGAGGCCCTGGAGCGGGTGAACCACCTGGCGTGGATCCACGAAGCCGGCCTTCCGCCGGACGCGCCGCGGGCGGCGTCCGTGAGGCTGGAGGCGGTGCGCGCGCAGAAGGACCGGGTCCCGGACGAAGCAGTGTCCCCCGCCTGGGGCCCCACCGAGCTGCAGCTCTACCTGGACTCGCTCACCCGGCCCGCTTCGAGGGAACTGCTGGATGCGCTGGACGGGCGCTGGGACCTCTCGCGAAGCGGCAACACCGAGCTTCGGGTGGGCTGGCTGGAGCTGGCGCTCCTCTCCGGGCGGGACGTGGTGGCGCAGACGGAGGAGGTGCTCTCCACGGTGGGCCGGCTCAAGTACGTGAAGCCGCTGTACGGCGCGCTGGCGCAAGGGCCCCAGACGAAGGGCCGCGCGCGGGAGATCTTCGAGCGGAACCGCCCGCGCTACCACCCCATCACCGTTCAGGTGGTGGACGGCCTGCTCGCGCGCTGCGGGGTGTAGCGCTGCGCAAAGCCAGCCCTCCGCGAGTTGCTACGGGATGGCCTGCGGCCTTCCTCCCTGCGTCAAGGCGAAGCGGTAGCGCGCGGGCAACGTGAAGGTTTCGGTGGTGCCGGCAGCGTCCGGCCAGCGCACGGTGACCTCCACCTCGCACGCCTCGCCGAGGCCGAAGTGCAGGGGCAGCGCGTGCTGCATGCCGTAGTGCCCGTGCCCGCCGCCCACCTCCTGAAGCTGCGTCCTGCTGTTGGCCTTCACCGTGACCTGCGCGCCGATGGCGGAGGCGTTGCTCCCCTCCCCGCCGCGCAACGAGAGCTGCAGCCAGTTTCCGTCCTGGCCCACCACGTTCTCGAAGAAGCGCGCGTGTCCGGACGGGTAGCAATGGTCTCCTGAGCTGCAGCGGTTTCGGGAGTGGCCAATCACCAGATCCAGGTCCCCATCTCCGTCGAAGTCCGCCACCCCGACGCCGTGGCTGCTCTTGTGGTCGATGCCGTCCGCGAGGGGGACGGGCGTGAAGAAGCGGGGCGCATCCTGCTGGTAGAGCCAGCCACGGGTCCCCGGGTAGTCCGTAGAGCCGATGTAGACGTCCGGCAGGCCGTCGTTGTCGAAGTCGAAGATGGCGCCGGTGATGTCGCCCTTGTCCCAGGGCACCACGAGCGGCCGGGTGAGCCCGGTGGTCTCATTGCCGGGCCGCTCGAAGCGCAGGAGCAATTCGCCGGTGTTGAAGAGCAACTCCGAGGGGTCGCTGGATTGGCCCACGTCCCAGTGGGCGATCTCCGTGGTGAGCAGGTCCAACAGGCCGTCTGCGTCCACGTCCGCGCAGAGGGCGCTGCCGCTGTTGCCGCCGAGCCGGTAGGGCTCGCGGTCGTTGAAGTGGCTCCACCGGGCGACGTCCGCGGGGGTGTTGCAGGAGATGTACTGCGGCGCGGGCACGCCGCCGCAGCCGGGGTCGTTCGGGTTGAGCTTGCAGTGGCAGCGCGCGGATTCGTTGTCCGTCCAGTCGGTGCGGTGGTCGAAGGCGAAGCCGGAGTAGACCGACAAGTTCTCGAAGAGGGGCACCCCGCCCTGCACCATCACCGAGCGCCACAGGTGATTGGGCGCGCGGCCGTAGGAGGTGGAGAGCAACTCCGGCATTCCGTCCCCGTTGAGGTCGCAGGCGGTGGTCCCCCAGGAAGAGGTGTGCGCGCGCGCTTCGTTGAGCGCGGCCACGTCCGCCCAAGGTTCGGTGGTGAGGCCGGCCTCGGCGGTGGCCTCGGTGAAGGTCCCGTCGCCAGCGCCCAGGTAGAGCCGGTCCTGCTGCGGCGCGCCGTTCAGCGAGGCGCCGCCCACGAACAGGTCCACCCTCCCGTCCCGGTTGGCGTCCATGAAGCTGGCGCCGCCCCACGCCCCCGCCCTCCGCGCGTCGTTCGAAGCGGGCGCCAGGGTGAACTTCCCGGTGCCATCGTTGAGCATCACCTCCGGCGTCTCGTCGCCGGCGACGCTGGTGGCGGTGAAGGCGTCCACGTCTCCGTCGTTGTCCACGTCCGCGAAGACCACCAGCTCCGCCGGCCGCCGGTCGGACCCGGTGTCGGTGCGGTTCTGCAGGAGCCCCGAGGAGAGCGTGACGTCACTGAAGCCCTCGCCGGTGTTCCGGAGCAGCCAGACGGCCCGCGATGTGTCCGTGTCCCGGTCGTTGCCAGCCCGCCGGATGATGAGATCCTGCCGGCCATCCCCGTCGACATCCGCCACCGAGATGCGGGTGCCCACCGCCGTGCCGGGGACGAGCCCCCACTCGGCGGAGGCCTCTCGGAACGCCTCCGTGCCGTTGCTCCAGCGGGTGCCGGCGACGCAGCGGGAGGGCAGGTCCGGCACGCAGGTCTCGGTCTCGGGGACACACCTTTCGCCGGATGCGCAGCCACCGCAGTCGCTGACCTGCGGCGCGGTGCCCGCGTCCGGCTTGCCGGGCGAAGGAGAGCAGGCGGCGAGCACCAGCCCGCAGAGGGCGGGCAACAGCGGGATGGGTCGAAGCGGCACGGGGAGCCTCCGCGACCTCCCTTACCCTGCCTGTGCGCGCGCGCTCAAGCCGGCGGCCGGCGCCGAGGCGCGCGGAGACCTCGTCGAACGGCGCGTCCAGGGTGGGGATGTCCGCTTGCGCGCGGGCGCATGCGCGTTCAGCTCCTCTTCGCCGACATCCCCAGGTCCACGATGCGGGAGATGAGGTCTGCGTAGGTCATCCCGGACCGGATGGCGGCCTTGGCGAACTCGTCGCTCTCGGCGAGGCCGGGGTTGGGGTTCACCTCGATGACGTAGACGTCCCCGTTGGCGGTCAGCCGCATGTCCACGCGCGCGTAGCCGTCCACCCGCAGCATCCGGCAGGCCTTGCGCGCCACCTCCGCGCAGCGCCGCTCGAGCTTCGGGTCCAGGTCCTGCGGCGCGCCGGAGTGGATGTTCCACTTCTTGCGGTAGGCCTCGTCCCACTTCGCCTTGTAGGTGAAGAAGCGCGGGGCGCCGGGCGGCGCGTCTTCGGCGCCCACCGGGTTCTCCCCCACGAACAATTCGATGAGCGGCAGGGTCTTCAGCCGTTCGTCACCGATGACGCCACAGTACAGCTCCCGGCCATCCACGTACTCCTCCACCATCGCGTCCGAGCCGACGCTCTGGTGCACGAACATCACCCGCTCCAGCGCGCTGGAGGCATCAGGCGCCAGCGCCGCCTGGGCGATGCCCTGCGAGCTCTCGGTGTCCAGGGGCTTCACGAACACCGGGAACTTGAGCTGACCGAAGTGCTTGAGCGGCCGCGCCTTCGGCGAGAGGAGGAACTTCGGCGTCTTGATGTGGTGGTAGGTGAGGATCTTCTTCGCCAGCGCCTTGTCGCGGCACAGGGAGAGACCGGCCGCGCCCACGCCGGTGTGGGGGATGCGCAGCATCTCCAGGACGCCCGCGAGGTGTGGCTCGTGCTCGCGGCGGAAGTGGAAGCACTCGGTGAGGTTGAAGACCAGGTCCGGCCGGCTGTGGGTGAGCCGGTTCACCAGCGCGCCCAGATCGTCGAACACCGGGTGGGTGCGCACGGTGTGGCCCAACTCGCGCAGCGTCCTCGTGACGTCCCCTTCGGTCTCGAAGTGCTTCTCAGGCGATGCGAAGTCTTCGTTGAAGTCGCTCTCCGGCGGCAGCGCCGCGTTCACGTCGAACATCACCAGCACGTCGAGCTTGCTCACACGGTCCTCTTGAACTTTCCGGTGAACTGGTAGTGCGTCACCAACGTGGCCAGCCAGGCGGTCACCTCGATGGTCGTTCTCGCCTCCTCGGCGCTGTGGCTCAAGCCCAATGCAGCCGCCCGTTCGCCCAGGCGCTTCACCAGCGACTCGATGGTGACCTTGCGCTCACCGGTCCAGCGGGCCACCGAGTCCACCAGCTCCCGCTTGTGGCGCCGGAAGAAGGCGGCCGCGGTCTTCTGGGTGGGCACCGCGCCGGGCAGCGGGGCGAAGAGGCGCTGCAGATCCCGGTCGTAGAAGTCCGGCGCGTCTTCGGCGTACTGCTTGCGGCGGCGGCGGTAGAAGCCCTCCAGCGTCACCCGCATGCGCGACGCCTGGCACTCCAGCCGCCCGTAGCTCACCACCTGCGGCAGGGGCCCTATCTCCCGCATCAGCGCGTCCATGTACTCGAGCTTCTGCAGGGCCTTGCGGCCGGCGTACTGCTTGCGCCAGTCCACCTCCGGGTCCAGCCACACCGCGAAGGTCTCGGCGAAGTCCTCGTCCGGGTGCGCCTGCGCGTACCAGTTGGGGAGGTTCTTCACGAAGCTCTTGCTGTACGGCTGGGGGCGGTAGTGGTCCGGGTCATACTCCACCGTCCGCGGACCGAAGAGCTCCTTGCGCTTGCGCCGCTTGTGCAGCTGGTACGCATGCTCGATGGCGTGGCCGGTCTCGTGCCGCAGGAGCTTCTGGAACCACGCGGGGTCCCCGCCTTCGACCTCCAGCATGATCTTCTTCTCCAGCGCCACCAGCCGCGGGTGCGCGAAGTAGAACGGGATGGCGATGGCGGGCACGTCTTCGGGGGAGAACCACTCGTCTCCCAGGTAGAGGATGGGCCGGAAGCCGAGCCCCTTCGCCTCCAGCTCCGCGTGCAGCTTCGCCACGTGCGGTTCGATGGGCGAGCCTGGGATCTCCAGCTTGAGGTCGCAGATCCGCATCGCCAACAGCTCCGCCTCCGGGAGCTGCGACCAGTGCGGCGCCGGCGGTGGGTGCGGCGGCGGCGGGGGCGGGGGCGTCTGGGAGCTGTCGTCCTCCTCGCTCATTGGACACCCTCCCAGGTCACTGCAGGACGCAGCCGAAGTCTTCGTCCACGTAGCGCGCGCGGGCACCCCACAAAAAGAGCGCGCCGGCCTGCACCGTCTTCGCCTCGGTGTCCACGCGCGCGTCCGCCACCGCCGGGCTGTTCTTCACCCAGGCGCGGCACCAGGGTTCGTCCATCTGCATCACGAAGAGGCAGGAGCACAGCTCCTTCGCGGTGTAGCCGGAGATGAGCTGCAGGTCGTTGTTGTCGTAGGTGTGCAGGCCGCTCCCGCCGCCGCAGGAGAGCAGCACCCCGACGCACGCCAACGCCGCGAGCCCTCCGCGGACCTTCCTCATGGCGCCGCCACCTCGCGCGCCAGCAGGAGGAACCGCTCGAGGTCGAAGCCGCCCTCGCGGTCGTCTCCCACGCGCACCACCACCAGGTCCCAGGAGGGGATGACGCTGATGGACTGGCCCCAGTGGCCGCGGGCGAAGAAGGCGTCTTCGGGCAGGTCCGGGAACGGCCGCGCCTCGTCCACGCCGGGCACGGCCTTGTTCAGCCAGAACTGCCTTCCCTGCACGTCGTCCGGCTCGCGGTGCAGGCGCTTCTTCGTCATCGCCTCGCTGACCTGCGTGCTCCCAGCGACCCAGCCCTCCGGCAGAATCCGCGTCCCGTCCCAGCAGCCGTCGTGGCGCAGCAGGTAGCCGAAGCGCGCCAGATCCCGCGGCGTGGCGTACAGGTACGACGAGCCGATGATCGTCCCTGCCCGGTCCCGCTCCCAGACCGCCCCGCGCATACCGATGGGCGTCAGCAGCTGGGTCCATGCGAAGCGCTCGCCATGCTCCGGCTGCATCGCCGCCTGGACCGCGGCCATCAGCAACGTGGAGTCGCCCGAGGAGTACATCCAGGACTCGCCCGGCGGGTCGCGGAGGTCATGGCCCAGGATGAAGCGCGCCGCGTCCTTGTGCCCTGCGCCATAGAGCATGGAGAGGACCGAGGAGGACTGGTTGGAGGCGCCTTCGTAGACCTCCTGCCAGTCGAGCCCGCTCGAGAACTCGAGCAGGTGCCGCACGGTGATGCCGCACTTGTCCTCTTCTTCGTCCGCGGCCCAGGTGAGGTATTCACAGACGGAGTCGTCCAGGGACATCCTCCCCTGCCCCACCGCGATGCCCACCAGCGCGTTGGTGAAGCTCTTGGAGACGGACCAGGAGAGGTGACGCTTCGACGCGTCGTGACCGCGGGCGTAGCGCTCGTAGAGGAGCTGTCCTCCGCGGAGGATGACCACCCCGTCGGTGCGGAGGCCGCGCCGCTCTTCGTCCGCGCCCTCCAGCGTGAACGCGTAATCCTCGAGCGCGCGGATGGCGTCCGCCTTCTGCGCTGCGACCTGTGCGCTCACGTCCGGCCACGCCTCGCCTGGCCAGGTCACGCCGGTGGGGCAGGTGCTCTGCGCGTGGGCTGCGCCGGCGAACGCACCGACCACCGCGACCATCCAGAGGCGCGCGCGCATCAGAAGCGCCATGACGCCACCGGCAGAGACAAGACCGCCACAGGTCGCGGTCGCGCGAGATCATCCACCGGACCGCGCGCCCCCACGACGGGCGGTCCTTCTCCTGGAGGGACGGGGGAGCTCGTCGACGAGACGAAGGGGTAGACCGCCCAAGGCAGCGCCACCACCTGGGCGAGAGAGAACAGCGCCGCATCCCCCAGGTCCTGCGCCTGCGCGCCGAGCAGGATGGCGCCCACCAGCAGCGCCACCTGCACGCCCGCTGCGACGAAGACGCCGGGCGAGATGCGGCCTGAGCCCGGCTGCAGCCGCTCCGCCGCGTAGAACATGGCGAAGGTCACCGCCAGCGGCGGCAGCAGCGCCACCACTCCCAGCGCTGGCAGCGCCGCGAGCACCAGGCTCCGGGACAGGGTGCCCACCCACACGCCCAGCGCCACGGAAGCAGGCGCCGCCACTGCGGCCGCCCCCGCGCCAATGCCCAGGAGCGTCACTGCGGAAGGGCGCTGGGCGCCGCCCAGGCTGACGCCGGGCTGGGCCTCCGCACCGGAGCTGGCGGGCGCGCTCGCCTGCCGTCGGGCCGCAAAGGCAGGGTGCTCGGGCGCGATGGTGGCGTCCGGCGAGCCCGCGAGGCACGCCATCAAGGTGAGGAGCTGCGCGGTGCCCATGCGGAAGGGCTCAGTGGGCCCGGGCGCCGCGCTCGGCGTCCACGAGCCGCCGGCGGGAGAGCTCCAGGTACCTGTCGTCGAGGTCCACGCCCACATATTCGCGCCCGAGCTTCAGCGCCGCCACGCCGGTGGTGCCCGAGCCGTTGAAGGGATCCAGAACGCGGGCGCCCTCGGGGCTCGCCGCCTCGATGACCCGCTCCAGAAGCGCCAGCGGCTTCTGGGTGGGGTGCGCGCCGTGGGCCTTCTCGCCCTTGCGCGGGGAGATCTGCGTCCACACCCGGCCTTCGCCGTCCGCGGAGAGCTCTTCGTCCCCCGACTTCGGCAGGCTCCACACATCCCGCATCTGCTTGCCGCCGTTCTCCTGCTTCATGCGCGCGTAGTTGAACGTGTGCAGGAGCTTCCCGCGCGGGTTCGGCGACGCCCACACCAACAGCTCGGTGGAGTGCGTGAAGTAGCGGCAGGAGAGGTTCGGGCTGGCGTTCGGCTTGTACCAGGTGACCGTGTTCAGAAGCTTGTACCCAAGCTTCTGCATGGCGAAGCCGACGTTGAAGATGACGTGCTGGGTCCCCGAGACCCAGATGGACCCGGACGGCTTGAGCACCCGCTTGCACGCCGACAGCCAGGCGAGCGTGAACTCGTGGTCGTGCTCGATGCCGCGGGACTCGTCCCAGCCGCCCTTGCCAACGGGCGCGCGCTTGCCGCCCTTGCAGGTGAACCCGCCGTTCGACAGGAAGTACGGCGGGTCCGCGAAGACCAGGTCGAACGACGCAGGCTCGAGCTGCTGCAGGAGCGCCAGTGAGTCGCCTCGAAGCAGGCGCCAGCCGCGCCCCCGGGCAAACTCGGAATCTTTGAGCGACGGCCGCAGCTTGTGCGGCTCCGCCGCAATCTCCCAACGCATCTCGCCTCCAGAGTGGATGCGAGAACGTTAGGCGCGGCGGGATCCGAATCCAGTTTTCGACCGGCGCAAGGAGCGCTCAGCCGCCTGGCTACGCCTTGGCGGGCTTCTTTTTGGCGGCGGTGTCCGCGGCCTTCTTCTCCGCGGTCGCCTTCTTGTCCTGCGCAGCCTGGGACTCGTAGCGCTTGCGGAAGCGGTCCACGCGGCCGGCGGTGTCCATCAGCTTGTACTTGCCGGTGAAGAAGGGGTGGCAGTTCGAGCAGATTTCCACCGAGAACGAGCCACGGGTGCTCTTGGTTTCGATGGTGTGGCCGCACGCACAGGAGATGCGGGCGGGGGGATACGTGGGGTGCAGGTCAGCCTTCATGTCTTGGTCCTCTCGCCTTTCCCCAGCCCGGAAGCGGTCTGGAGGTCCTGGCGGCCCAAAAGGGAACGGGGCTCATAACAGCCGCCCCACCCCGATCTCAAGCCTGCGATTTTCCGCCCTGGCTCAGTGCGAGGCGCCGGTGTCGTACCGCTTCACCTGCGCCTCGAGCGCCGCGTCAGAGGGGAACGCAGAGGTCAGGTGCCACCAATCCAGCGCGAGCTTCCGCCCGCCCGCCCCCTTGCCCTGCGCCACGCGGGCGGCCACTTCCTTTTTCCGCGCCTCGAACTGCTTGAGCGACGAGGCGAGCCCCGCCCGGGCCTCCGGGTCCTTCGCCGCGGCCATCCGCTGCTTCACCGTCTGGATCTGCCCTTCGAGCATCTTCAGGGTCTGCTGGTCCCGGGCGACCTCGCCTGCGTCCCGCAGCGGCCCCTTGCCGCGGTCAAGGGAGAGCACGCCCACCTGCCGCCCGCGTTCGCCGGAGGGGAGGACGAAGTTGCCGCTGACGGTCTGCGCCGAGCCTGCGCCCCGCCCTTCGTGGGACTGGAGGACGACGTCCACGTGCTCACCCACGTCCCGCGCGAACTGCAGGGCGTCCGCGTACGGCAGCGGCGCCAGCACCAGGATGACCTCCGCCCCGTCTGCCCGGAGCGCCTTCGCTTCGGAGATGGCCGCGGGGGCCGGCGGACCAATGGTGCCGCGCGCAGGCGCCAGGGCGCCCTGGGGCGACACGCCGATGATGCCCACCTTCGCGCCGCCCGAGGTCAAGAGCCTCGACCCGGGGAACACGCGCTGGCCGTCCGGCGACTTCAAGTTGGCGGAGAGCACCGGCACCTTCGCCTCGTCAGCCTGGGCCTTCAGCCACGCAGGTCCTTCGACCAGGTCCTTGGCGCCCGGCGCCATCGCGTCGGTGCCGATGCGGCCCATGGCCCCGAGGATGAACGCGGCGCGCTCGGTGTCCGCCTGCGTCACCAGCCCGGTGTTGCGCCACAGCGCGTTCCCCGAGTCCACGACGACCACCGGCCCGCCCTGCGCCTTCGCCTTCTCCACTGCCTTCTTTCGCCTGGCCAGACCGCCGGCGGGGGAGTTCTTTCAACCACAGGGGGCGACTTCGCCCCCGTTGTCTCCGGTGAAGAGGACCGTCAGCTTCTTTGCGGCCTGCGCCGGCACCAGGGGCACCAGCGCGAGCGCGACGACCAACGCGAGGATCCACGTCCGCATCTAGCGACCCCTTCCCTTCTTCTTGTCCTGCGCCGCGAGCCGGCCCTTCGCGGTCTTCGCCGCCTCCGACTTCGGGTGCGCCTTGACCAGCTCTTCGAGCGCCAGCCGGGACTCCTCGGCCATCTTCAGGGCGGCGAAGCAGTCACTGGAGCGCAGGTAGGCATCCGGCGCGGAGCGGCTCTTCGGGTGCTCCTGGATGACCTTGCCGAACTCGAAGAGGGCCTCGCGGCACTTGTCCTCCTTGGCCCACAGTTCGCCGAGCCCGAAGTGCGCCTCTCCCGTCAATTCGTGCTTCGGCCAGCGGCGCAGGAACTCGTCGTACAGCCGGCGGGCCACCTGGGCCTCTCCTGCCTTCGCCTTCTCGCCCGCGAGCGCGAGGAACGGCGCCGGTTCGTTCGGCCGGTCGAGCGCCTGCAGCTTCTTGCGCGCCTGCCACTGCTTCGCGGCCTCGGGCCCGAGCATCTCCAGGACCTTCGCCTCGGTGTCCTGGTCCATCCGCTCCATCGAAGCCCGAAGCTGGGACAGCTCGTAGAGCTGCTGCTCCAGCTGCCCCCGGAGCGCGGCGAGGTCTTCGATGTTCTTCTGGACCTGCACCGCGGTGTCCGCGCCGGTGCGCCGGGCCGCCCGGTCCAAAGACTCGAGCGCGCGGGTGACCTCGGCGACCTTTTCGTCGATCTTCGGGAGCAGTTCGTCCCGGGTCTTCTGCAGGTCCGCGCGCAGCTGCTGGTTTTCACCCTCCAGAAGGTCTACCCGCACCTCCAGCGCGCGGCCGCGGTCCGCCGGGTAGATGCAGCCGGGCAGCAGCCCGAGCCCCAGCGCGGCGGCGGTCAGCGTCAGCCGTGAGCACCACGTCGTCATGAAGGCATCCTAGATGTGCGGGGAGGGCGGGTCATTCATTTCGCTCCCGGCCTGCAGGCCGGCTCGGTGGGCGTTCAACCGGCGAGCAGGCCGAACAATCCTTCGACGTCGATGACGTTCACGCTCTGGCCGGCCGCCTCCACCGGCTCGCGCAGGACGGCGGAGATGCCCAGGGGGCCGAGCGGGCTGAGCTTCGCCGGGACCTCCTCCACCGCGGCGATGCGCGTGGCCAACAGCGCGAAGCTGCCGCCTTGCACCCGGACCACCACCACCCGGTTGGAGGCCAGAGGCGCTTCGCCCATCATCATCCCCAGGTCCAGGACCGGGATGACTTCGCCCCGGTGGGCGAAGACGCCGAGCATGTGCGGCTGTGCGCCCGGCAGCTTCGTCAGGGGCGGGAGGGTGACGATCTCCCCGGCGTTGGCGGACGGCAGGGCGTACCAGGCCTCGCCGGCGGCGAAGACGAGCACGCTCTGCGTGGCGGGAATCACCGCACCAACTCGACGCGGCGGTTGGCGGACCAGGCGGATTCGTTGGAGCCGCTCTGCGCAGGGCGGTTCTCGCCGTAGCCCACCGTGGTCAACTGGCCCGCGCTCACGCCCATGTTCACGAGGTAGCGCTTCACCGACTCGGCGCGGCGGTTGGAGAGCTGCAGGTTGTACTCCTCGGTGCCGCGCTCGTCCGCGTGTCCTTCGAGCCGGACCCGCGCGTTCTCCTGCTTGATGCAGTTGGCGAGCGCCTCCAGCCGCGAGCGGGCGTCATCCGTCAGGCCCGCCTCGTTGAACTCGAATTGCACCGGGCTCCAGTCGCAACCGGCGGAGGCCTGCGCAGCTTCACACGCGCCGCCCCGGCACACCTGACCGGACGGGCAGTCCGCGTCTTCGGCGCAGCCGCCGGTGACGCAGCGGTTGTTCTCGCAGCGCGAGCCCGCGCCGCAGTCCGCGTTGGCGTCACATTCGTGGACCACGCACTTGCCGGCCTTGCAGGCCTTGCCCTCGCCGCACTCATTGCCGCCCGGGGTGCACTCCGGCTTGGGGACGCACCTCTGGTCCTGGCAGACGAAGCCGGACTTGCAGTTGGCGTCGGTGGCGCACTCCTGGCACTGGCCCTGGACACAGACCTCACCGCGCTCCTCGCAGTGGTTGTCGCTCTTGCAGTTCGGGTACGTCGGGGGGCAGCCGGTGAGGACCAGCCCCAGTGCAGATGCCGCCAGAAGCAGCGAAACGCGCCGCATGAATTCCTCCTCGGGAATCAGGTGGTTTCGTGTGTGAGACGCGAACCGACGTACTAGCCGAGGTTGGGCCAGTCAAAGCATTTCCCCGCGGCAACACACTTGCAGTTGCACAGTTCCGAGCCTGTGAGAATCCCCGAGTGCGGCACACTGGCCGCACTCCATTGGAAGGACGGTGGCGGAATGGCCGCAACGGTGCTGCTGGTCGACGACGAGAAGAACATCCTGCTCACGCTGAAGCAGGCGCTGACGCTGGAGGGCTAC
>CAZQVZ010000128.1:0-13804 GCA_964596895.1 uncultured Myxococcaceae bacterium | reverse complement strand
GTGAGCGGGTCGAACACGTCCAGGTACTTCTCCGCCATGAACGTGGTCAGGTCGTCCCACGCCTGGGAGAGCTCACCGCCGATGCGCGCGAGCTTGCTGGGGTTCTTGTCGGCGACGGCCTCGTAGACACCCTTGCGGACGTTCTCGGTGACCTCCTGCAGGCCGGGCCTTCGGCCCAGCTCGTTGCCGAGCGCGGTGCCGAAGAGGTCGTTGTCCTTCGCCTCGTTGATGACCGCCTTCAGCGCGCCGCCGAGCTGGTCCCCGTTGTCGACGTCGGTGTTGTCATTCACCGCCACGTCGGCGAAGGACTCGGCGAGGATCTGCGCGCCGGCAGGGCCCGCGGCCTGCCCGGCGCCCACGAACGCGCGCAGGATGTCCTTGCGCACCTCCTCGTCCGGCTTGCCGTTGGCGCCGCGGGCGATCTCCCGGAGCTCCGGACGGGCGGCGTCGAGGAAGCGCTGGCGGCTCTCGGCGTCAGGCAGCGCGTTCAGCTCGCGCTCCAGCTGCGCCGCGGCGCCCTGGCGCTCGCCATCTGCCCCGCGGCCGGAGCCGGTCACCCGGATGCGCGCGCGCGCCGCTTCGATCTGCGCCTCGGTGGTGCGAGCGCGGCCGTTGATCTCGGAGAGGCCGCGCAGCTCCCGCTCGAGGGCGCGGTTGCCGGCAGACGGCCCGAAGAGCCGGTCGAAGGTCCGGTCGTTCCGGGAGGCCACCGCCTCGAACCCGTCGCAACCGTGGACGGGCGCAGCGCCGGCGACCTGCGCACGGGCGTTGGCGGGCTCGGTGCGGCGGACGGCCTTCTGCTCCACCCCCTCGGCGCGCTGCAGCATCCGTTGCGCCTTCGCCGTCTCGGTGAGCGCGTCACGCCGGGCCGTCCGGAACGCCTCCTCCTTGTGCGACAGCCCTTCCCGGGCCGCCTTTCGCTGCGCCGGTGACAGCCGAGCCTCCTGGAAGGGGGCCTTCGCCGCGTGCAGGTCGTCGCGGGCGGAGCGGGCCTTCTGCTGCGCTGCCTTCGCCTGCTCCGCCTGCTTCTTCGCCGCCTCCGCCTGGCGGCGAGCCTGCTCACGGGCTTCCTCGGCGCGCCTTCTGGCCTCTTCGGCGCGGCGCTGGGCGATGAGCTGGGCCTGGCTGCTGTCGGTGGCGCGGGGCGTGGTCATGGACGCCGGAAGAGCAGCCGCCGGGCCACCGCCAAGCGCCCGAAAACACTGCAGTGACCGCGTGTCCTGCAGAGGGCAGCGGTCACTGCAGTTCACAGGGTGAGGGGCACCTACACCTGGGCGAGGACGATGTCGAAGTAGGCCCGCCAGTCGGCGTCGAAGGCGGGGCCGAGCGGCACCACCAGCTTCGGGTGCACGAACGGGTCGGCGGCGATGAACGGGTCGCCGTCGAAGTACAGCTGCGTGGTGAGCAGGACGTGCCCGGGCGCGCTGACGCGGAAGTGGATGTGGCGCGGGCGGAACTCGGCTCCGTTCAGGTAGCGGCCGGGGAGGACGGTCTGGAACTGGTAGTAGCCGAAGGCGTCCGTCTCCATGCGGCCGCGGAAGCGGAACTCGGGCGAGCCGTTGTCGTACGCCCCGTCCGCGTCCGCCGCCCACACGTCCACCAGCGCCCCCGACAGCCGCTCGCAGGCGCCGAGCCCCATCACCCGTCCGGAGATGATCAAGGTCTCCCCGTCGGCCTGCGTTCCGAGCACCGTCCGGAACGGCGCGTTCGGCCGGTAGAAGGGGCCGAGGATGTTGTCCTCGGTCTCCTCGCACTGGGGCGTGACCCCGGCGTCCGCCTCCATCCCCGCATCCGGCTCGAGGTGCTCTCCGCCGTCGCCTCCCGGGGTGTTCCCCGCATCGGGCGGGAGCGCCCCGCCGTCCGGCGCCCCGGGGGGGGAGGACAAGGTGGGGGAGGGCCCGCAGCCTGCGAGCACGAGCGCGCCTGCGCCCAGGGCGGTGGTCGTGAGGAACTTTCTACGCTTCATGGCTGGGCCCCGCCTTCAATCCACGCGCGCACGGTGGCGACCTGGTCAGCGGAGAGCGGGCCGGACGGCGGCATCACCCCGCCCGAGCACAGGTGGGCTCCGGTGAGCTTGGCCATCAGGTAGCTCCGGGTGGGGTCCGCATCGTTCGGGAGCACGCGCACCCGGCCGTCGGTGCAGCCCACGCTGTCCACGCCCACCAGCGTCCCCACGGCTTCGTCCGCCTCCAGGCTCATGGGGGCGTAGCCGCCCGGGTGGCAGGCGCCGGTGCAGGTGGCGTTGAAGAGGGGCGCCACGTGCAGCGCGAAGGAGACGGTCCCGCCGTCTGCTCCTCCCTGCTCACCGGCATCTGCGCCTCCGTCCGCGCCGGCACTCTCCTGCCCGCCCCCATCCGGCATCGCGGAGCCGTCCTTCGAGCCCTGGTGGGGCCCGCCCTCACCCCCGTCCACACCGCAGGCCCAGCCGGCAGCCGCGGCGCAGGCCAAAAGCCACCTGCACATCTTTTGTGAAGCCATCTACTGCCTCCCGTTCAGGTCGGCCGCGTGCCCCGCCGGCCGCGGGTGCATGCTTCAGGTGCCGACGGGGGGCATCCGGCCACGGGCGGGAGGGTGAAGGAAATCGATTTGATTTTCACCTCGGCGTAAATGAATTCTTTACGCTCTCATCATGTTGCCTTCGGTGGACTCCCTGCGCTGCTTCGTGGAGGCGGCGCGCCTGCTGAACTTCCGGGCCGCGTCGCGCGTGGTGGCGTTGACGCCCGCGGCGTTGGGGCAGCGAATCAGGCAGCTCGAAGACCAGGTGGGGCAGCCCCTCTTCCGCAGGAACAGCCGCCACTGCGTGCTCACCGAGGCGGGCGTCGCGCTCCTGCCGCAGGCGAAGGCCACGCTGGACGCGGCCGAGGCCTGCCTGCGCGCCGCCCACGGGGAGGTGGCCCCGCCGCCCATGGAGCTGGTGCTCGGGACCCGCTACGAGCTCGGCATGAGCTGGGTCCTGCCCATGCTCCCGCGCCTGCGCGAGGTGCACCCGCACGTCACCTTCCACCTGTACTTCGGCTCCGGCACGGATCTGCTCATCCGCGTGCGGACGCTGGAGGTGCACTGCGCCATCGGCTCCATGCGCGTGCACGACCCGCGCATCGACTCGGTGCGCCTGCACCCCGAGCAGTACGTGCTGGTGGGCAGCCCCAGGCTCCTCGCGAAGAGGCCCCTGCGCCGGGAGGAGGACGCATCCGGGCACACGCTGGTGGACATCCACGCGGAGCTGCCGCTCTTCGCCTACTGGCGCGAGGCCGCAGGGGGACGCTCGTTGCCCTTCGCGCGGGTGCTGCACCTGGGGACCACCGCGGCGGTGCTGCACCTGGTGCTCGCAGGAGAAGGGGTGGCGGTGCTGCCGCGCTACCTCATCTCGAGGGAGCTGCGGGCGAAGCGGCTGGTGCCCCTGCTGCGCCAGGTGAAGCCGCAGGAGGATCACTTCCGGCTCTACTTCCGGACGGATGATCCACGGCGGAGCCTCTACGAATCCCTGGCGCGGGTGATGCGCGAAGAGCCGCTGCGTTAGAGCGCCAGCACGCCCTCCACCGCCTCCATCATCTGGACCCGGCGCCGGAGGGTGGGGCTCGAGCCGTCGAGCAGGGCCTGCGTCTCCTCCAGCACCACGGACAACGGGAACCGGGACACGAAGGGGTCCGGGGTGGGGATGCCGCCCTTCTGCGCGTGGGGCGTCCACGCCACCATCTCGTCGGAGGCGCCCTCCATCAGGGCGTTGAGCGCCGCGAACCCGAAGCGGCCCGCCACCATCCGGTCCTGGTAGGTGGGCGCGCCGCCGCGGACCACGTGCCCGAGCACCGTGGCCCGTATCTCTGCGCCGGCGAGGTCTTCTTGCACCAGCGCCTCCACGTCCGCCACGAACTGGGTCGCCGGGAGCTCCACGCCTTCGGCCTTGATGATCAGCACCCGCCGCTTGCCTGTCGAAAAGCCGCGCCGGACCACGTCCGCCACCTGGGCCAGGAGCGCCTCGCGTGCCTTGCCGCTCTCCCGGAAGAGCACCGCGTCTGCGCCCGCGGCCACCGCGCTGGCCATGGCCAGGTAGCCCGAGTGCCGGCCCATCACCTCCACCACGAAGGCGCGGCGGTGCGCGCGGGCGGTGTCGCTGATCCGGTCGCACGCCTCGACGATGGTGTTGAGCGCGGTGTCCACCCCGATGGCGGTGGCCGTACAGCCGATGTCGTTGTCGATGGAGCCGGGGATGCCCATCACCTTCACCCCGTGCTCTCGCGCCAGCAGGTGTGCGCCGGTGAGCGAGCCGTTGCCGCCGATGACGATGAGGCCGTCCACGCCCGCGTCCCGCAGCTGCGCCGCCGCCTGGGCCCGCCCCTCCACCTCCATGAACCGCTTCGAGCGCGCCGAGCCCAGGCAGGTGCCGCCGCGCGCGAGGTGCGGGTCCACATCCCTGGGCGACAGCGCGCGCAGCCGCCCGTCGACGAGCCCCTCGTATCCATCCTCCACGCCCAGGATCTGCACGCCGCGGGCATGCCCCACGCGGGTGATGGCGCGCACCGCCGCGTTCATGCCGGGCGCGTCCCCGCCGGAGGTCAACACCGCGAAGGTCTTGTGGGTGGCCATGTCCCGGATGCTAGCCGGGGCCGGGGCTCTTCAGAAAAGGGCAGGGCGCCCGCGGTCCCTCCCAGGTCCGCGGACGCCCCGGTACGGCTGCGTCGTCTCGAGACTGCTGACGACGCGACGCTAGACAGTGGCTCGGCGCCCGCCGCGACGGCCGGTGGCCAGGCTGTAGAGGAACAGCACCAGGAGCGCGCCCAGCACCGACATGATGATCCCCGCCGGCTCCAGCCGCGTCACGTCACCGCGCCCGAACATCGAGCCGACCAGACCACCCACCAGCGAGCCGACCATGCCGAGGATGGTCGTCGCGATGAGACCCATGGATTGCCGACCCGGCATGATTGCCCGGGCCAGCAGACCCGCCACCAGACCAATGATGATGAAGAGAATGATGCCCACTTGGAGCCTCCCTGAAAGTCCAGGGGCACCAGCGCCCCCGTCGACAGAAAAGCTGTGGCCGCCCGCCCCAGACGCATCGGGCGCACGCCCGCTTGTTCGCTGAGCTCCCGAAATGTCTGCAGTGACGCGGGCTTACGCGCGGGCCTGGCTGCTCCCCCTCCAGGCGCGCCGGTAGGTGATCTGCTTGCCGTCCACCTCGAACACGTCCTGGGCCAACCGGATGCGGCCAGCGGCAGCGAGCCCATCCAGGAGGACCTCGAAGCGGCGGCGGTCCGCGGGCGCGTCCCCCAACAGCGCCTTGCACAGCCGGCCCGTGCTCTGCCCATCCCTCGCCTCGAGCGCCTCGAAGATGCGCTGCTCGAGGCCGGGGTCCGTCGAGGGGCCCGCGCTCCCCATGCTCCCGGCGCTCCGCCGGGCCTGGGAGACGGCGGCGTGGGCCTGGGGGGCGCCAGTGCCACGGCGCCGGCCCGCGGCGGGCTGCGGCGGAGGCGAACGCCAGCTCTTCGTCTCGGCGGCGCCGGGTGAGGTGGGAGCTGTCGCAGCGGGGCGCTGCCGCTTCGACCCGGCTGTGCGGCCCCCGCGGGTCCGCGGCTTCCCAGCGCCGCTCGAGGCGCCCGGCCCCGTCCGCCAGCTGCCTGCGCCCACGCCCTCGCGGCGCTGCGGACCCGAAGGCGGGGGCACCCTCCCCACCACCTCCCGGACATAGCGCTCGATGTCCGCCATGAAGGCCGCGTAGGGTTCGGCGCCGCGCTCCACCTTCTTGAGCCGCGCCTCCCAGCCGCCGGTCATCGCCGCGCTCTTCACGGTGGGCTCCACCGCCGCCACCAGCCCCACGCCCTTGTCGGTGGCGACGAGCGCCTTGCCTTCGCGGGTGATGTAGCCGCGGTCCAGGAGCGTCTCGATGGTGGCGGCGCGGGTGGCCGGCGTGCCGAGCCCGCGCTCCTTCATGGCCTCCGACAGCTCCTTGTCGTCGAGCTGCGCGCCGGCGGTCTCCATGGCGGTGAGCAGCGAGGCCTCGGTGAAGCGGGGAGGGGGCCGGGTGGTCTTCTTCACGGCGCGCGCGTCCACCACCTTCTGCTGCTGACCGGGCTGAAGGCCGGGCGGGAGCGCCTGGGTGCCGTCCTCTTCGTCCGCGGCCTCCTTCTTCCGGGAGAGCTGCACGTCCAGCGCCTTCCAGCCGGGCTCCCTCACCGCGGTGCCGCGGCTGCCGTAGCGGTCGGGCTCGGTGGCTTCGGGCACGGCGATCACCGTCACCACCGAGGTCACCTCCCACACGTGGTCCCCATGCCAGGCCGCGAGCAGCCTCCTGCACACGAGGTCATAGAGGCGCCGCTCGTCCTGGGAGAGCCGCTCCGGGTTCGCGACCTTGTCGGTGGGGATGATGGCGTGGTGGTCCGTCACCTTCGCGTCGTCCACATGGCGCCGGCCCAGTGGCTTCATCCCGGCCTGCTTTGGCACCGCGCTGCCGTACGGCCCGCGGATGGCGGCGACCACGCCGGGCAGGGTCTGGGCGACCTCCTGCGAGAGGTGGCGGCTGTCGGTGCGCGGGTAGCTCAGCAGCTTGTGCTGCTCGTACAGCGCCTGCGCCGCCGACAGGGTCCGCTGCGCGCTCATCCCGTAGAGCCGGTTGGCGTGACGCTGCAGTTCGGTCAGGTCGTACAGGAGCGGCGGCGGCATCCGCTTCGTCTCCGCGCGGACCGTCTCCACCTGCGCCTTTCCGCGCCGCGCCCGCATGACGATGGCTTCGGCCTCCCGTCCGTCTGCCGAAAGCCGCCTGGCCTTCGCCACCTCCACCCGGGGCTTGAAGTACGTGCCGCGGTAGCGCGCGCCGCCTTCGCCTTCGAAGGTGGCCACGACCTCCAGGTAGTCCTCCGGCTTGAAGTCGCGGATCTCCAATTCGCGCGTCACCAGCAGCGCGAGCGTGGGCGTCTGCACCCGCCCCACGGAGATGCCCATCTGCCCGAGCGACAGCCCGTACGCCCGCGAGAGGTTCATCCCCACCAGCCAGTCCGCCTGGCTGCGAGCGCGGGCGGCGTCTGCCAGGGCGTCGTAATGGCGGGCGTCCTTCAGCTTGCGGAAGCCCTCCCGGATGGCGCCGTCCGTCAAAGAGGAGATCCACAGCCGCTGCACCGGCCGTCTGCAGCCTGCGGCTTCGTAGATGAAGCGGAAGATGAGCTCGCCTTCGCGGCCGGCGTCGGTGGCGCAGATGACCCTTTCGGTGTCCGGGGCACGCAGGAGCTTCTTCACCGTGGCGAACTGCCCCCGCGTCTTCGGCAGCACCTTGAGGGGCCACTTGCCGGGGACCATGGGCAGGCACTTGAAGTCCCACCGCTTCCACGCAGGCTCCACCTCCGCCGGCTCCGCGAGCCCGACGAGGTGACCGATGGCCCAGGTGACCTTGTACCCGTTGCCTTCGAGGCAACCGTCCGCCTGCCGCGTGGCCCCGAGCACCCGCGCCACGTCCCGCGCCACCGAAGGCTTCTCCGCCACCACCACCACGCTCATCCGCCCCTCCTGCGCGGACCCTTATAGAGGAGGGGGCCGACATGGCCGTGACGGGGGGAGCAAGGGGGCAGCCGTCGCCGCAGGCGCAGCGGCTCCGGTGTCACCTGGTGGACGGGCGCCCGTCACCGCGCGCGGACCGTGCCTATTGATGTCCCCATGAGCGGGCGAGCCTTGGCGTTGGCGTTGGGTTTCGGAGTGGGCGGGTTCCTTCTCGGGCTCGGGGTGATGGCGCGGATGCGTCCCGATCCCCTCGAGGGCCAAAGGCGCAGTCTGGGCGCGCGGGCCAAGTGGCGGGTCGGACAGTGGAACATCGCGCCGGGGGAGAGCATCGGCCCGGACGGGCGGCGGGACGTGGTCACCGAGGCGTCGATGGAGTCGTTCCCGGCCAGCGACGCTCCGGCCTGGTAGGGCGCTGGCCCAGGGGAGTGCCTCGCCTCCGGGTGAACCCACAGCTGCGGGTTCAAGTCGCGCAGCGCCTCGACGAGCTCCTTGACGGGCGCGGTGCCGCAGGTGTCGGGCGACACGGAGAGGGGCTTCGCGGCGGAGTCGACGCCGCAGAGGACCCGCTGGTGCAGGCGCTCGCCGCGGGTCCCGCGCTGAACGTGGGCATCTATTTCGCGCAAGTCAGCCACGCGCACCCTGCGGCGCCGGGCCGGCCCGCGGAGCTAGAGGTCCCCATTAAGGAGCAGCACCCTCTGGCGCGCCAACCCGGCGACGAGCGGCGCGAGCCATGCCGCCAGGTGCAGCGCGGTCCATATCCGCCAGACGCCCAACCCCAGGACCAGCCCCCACAGCAGCAGGTACACACCTCGGATGAGAGGCCGGGGCTTCAACGCCAGTTGTCTCGGGCCGGTTCGGAACACGGGGTCCATGCGGGCGGAACTTTACGGCCTCATTCCGAAGCGAGCTGCCGCGACCCTGGACAGAGGTCGAGATTCGAGTGCTCGAGGCGCACTGATTCGGGTTGAATCGGCGCGCGCGTGAGCGCCTTCGGGAGGGTGTGATGGGACGCAGTGCTGCGGTCACGGGCCGGGTGGGGCGGGTGACGCTGGTGGCCCTGGTGGCCCTGGTGTCGCTGGTGACCGCATGCGGCGAGCAGACGCCGCCGGGAGGACCCGCCACGCCGGGCCCCGGCGGCCCTGGCGGCGGGGGCGGCGGGGGCGGGGGCGGCTACGCCACGCCGGAGCAGTTGATGGCCGCCGCGCCGCCCCAGTGGAAGCCAGAGGGGACGAAGGCACAGGTGGGCACGGCGACGTTCATCTCGCCTTCCGGATGGGCGGTCACCACGTACACCGACGGCGTGGCCACGCGCTCTCCGGATCCGGACGGCAACGGCCAGTGCGAGGTCTTCGTGCTCGCGCCGCGGCCGACGGCATCTGGCGAGAGCGCGCAGTTCGCGCAGCTCCTGGAGGCCACGCAGGGCCTGTTCCCCCAGGGGACGGTCCTGCAGGACCAGTACGGCGGCGCAGACACCCAGAGGGACCGCTGGCGCGGCACCACCGGCCGCGGCTGGCGCTACGTGGGGCTCTTCTTGTCGGTGAACCAGTCGGTGGAGGTGCTGCCGTTTCTGGCGGACTTCGGCGGCACCGCGGTCCCGGTCGTCATCATCGAGCCGCGCTCGGCGACGACGGAGTGCGTGAACGTGCTCGGTGACTTCGGGGTGGGGCCGGCGGCGGTGTTCCACTCGCTGGCGCTGGAGGGGGTCGCCGCCAGCGGGACGAACGCGCTCGCGGCCAACGCGGTGGGGCTGTGGTTCTCCAGTGATGGAAGCGCAGGCTCGCAGTACCTCTTCGGCGCCAACGGCCGGTTCATCGACACCGACCTCTACGGCGGCCCGGTGGAGGTGGCGCCGGGTGAGTGGCAGGACCAGTACGCCTCCTGGACCGGCACCGGCGCCTGGGCGGTGAGGGGCGATGTGCTCGGGCTGTTCCCCACTGGCTCGGGCGCGCACAGCCGCTTCGTGCGGCAGCTCCAGGTGGCCGACGCGGAGGGCAACTGGAGCGACAAGCTGTGCTGGGTGGCCAGCTACGAAGGCGCGCCGTACACGCACTGCCTTTGGCGCACGGCCCCGTAGGCCGCTTTCGCGCCAACCGGGGCGACGAGCGCCTCTTCTGCCGACCGGGCCCGTGCCTGGGTGGGGGACGCGTCACGACAGTGCGCAGCGTTGAGGCACTGCATGCGCTCCCAGACCGCACCCGTCCGAACTCCAGACCATCGCCTCGGCTACGTCGCGCAGAGCAGGGTGCTGGACCTCAGCGCGAGCCACACCTGCAGGCTGGCAGGCGCGACGCCTGGCCGGCTGGAGGCGCTGGTGGCGGAGAACCTCGCGGAGCTGGAGCAGCTCCTCCTCTACAACGAGGCGCACGGCATCGAGGTCTTCCGCATCGGCTCGTCGCTGGTGCCGCTCGCGTCCCATCCGGTGGCGCGCGGGGTGAAGTGGTGGCGCACCTTTGGGCGGGACTTCGCGCACCTCGGGCGCATCGCCGCGCGGTCGCACCAGCGGCTGTCTTTGCACCCGTCCCCTGCCGGCGCGAGCCTCGCCTCTGCCCGGCCTTCGGTGCGCGAGGCGGCGGTGGAGGAGCTGCGCTACGGGACGCGGGTCCTGGACCTGCTCGGCCAGGATGGTCACGGGCGCGTGGTGGTGCACGTGGGCGGCGCCGCGCCGGACCGCCACACCGCGCTGGAGTCTGCGCACCTGTTCCTCGACGAGCTGCCGGATGACGCGAAGAGGCGGCTCGTCATCGAGCACGACGACGTCGTCTGGTCCGCTCGGGAGGTCTTCCCGCTCGCCTGGGAGCACGGGCTGCCGTTCCTCGCGGACACGCTGCACAACGCGGTGCTCCCCTCTGTCCCCGAGGTGTCCCTGCGCGAGCTGTTCGCGTTGGCGGACCGCACCTGGCACGCGCTGGGGCTTCGGCCGAAGCACCACCTCGCGTCGCAGGATGAGGGGAAGCGGGCAGGGCGGCACGCAGACCGGATCCTCCCCGCCGACTACTTCGCGGCGGTGGCGGCCCTGGAGAATCCCGCGGACTTCATGTTGGAGGCGAAGGAGAAGGATCTCGCCCTCTTCGCGCTGCGCAGGCTCGCGCATGCGGCCGGACACGCTGCGCCCGTCCACGCGTGAGCCGGTGGACAGACGTGACCTGGGTCCCATTCCTCTCGACGTCGAATTCGCTCCAGCGTCTGCGGCCCAGACCCCTCGCGGACTTCCACTGCGCGGGCAAGACGAGGAGCGGACATGAGAGGCATGTGGGCCGGAGTTTTCATGGTGGCGGGCTCGGTGGTGGTGCTCGCCTGCACCGCCGCGGCGCAGACGCGCACACCTTCCCAGGACAAGCCGAAGAAGGCGGAGACGGACCAGCCAGCGCCCCTGCGCGGGAAGACGAGCTACATCCCGGTGGCCGTCGAAGACTCCTTCGAGGAGATCCACAAGCGCGGGGTGGCGGCGAAGAAGGAGGCGCTGCCGCGGCACAGGAAGCTGCTCGAGGAGCGCTACGACCTCTCCAACCGCCCGGTGAAGGGCGTCACCATGACGCGCGGCAAGCCCGTCCAGGGCGGCGTCCGGGTGAAGCTGCACGGCGGCGTGACCTGGGAGCAGCTCGCGGAGCTGGCGCCGGAGGAGATCAGGAAACGGAACCTCTGGCCGAAGGGGTTTCTGCCGCTGCCGCACCCGAACCATCCAGAGGGCGGGATGGTGTTCCCGGCCTTCCACATCGACGAGATCAAGAAGCAGGAGGGCCGGGATCTGACGCGGTTCGACCTGGACTTCGATCTCCCGGACCACGTCCTCCCCGAGTTCCCGCCGGCCATCTTCCTCACCACCCGTCCGGATCTGGGCGACGTCTCGAAGGGCCAGCTCGTCACCAACCAGAACTTCTTCGAGCTCTTCAACGGCGTCCTCACCCCGAAGCAGCTCAACGGGCTGAGGCTCCTGGTCAGCCCCTTCCCCCAGCAGCAGTTCAACCTCACCAACGACCGTCGCAGCCTGCGGCCGAGCATGGGGGTGGTCTGCTTCGACTGCCACGCGAACGGCCACACCAATGCCGCCACCCACCTGGTGGGCGACATCCGCCCGCAGCACTTCCGCAAGCGCATCGACACGCCGTCGTTGCGCGGGGTCCACTCGCAGCGGCTGTTCGGCTCGCAGCGGGCGCTGAAGACGGTGGAGGACTTCACCGAGTTCGAGCAGCGGGGCGCCTACTTCGACGGGGACACGGTGGTGGCGGTGAAGAAGGGCGTGAACCACCTGGACCGGCCCACCCAGGTGCAGGACATGAGTGAGTTCCAGGAGATTCTGGACTTCCCCCCGGCGCCGAAGCTCGACGTCTTCGGCCGGCTGATCCCCGCGAAGGCCACCGAGCAGGAGCTGCGAGGCGAGAAGGTCTTCTTCGAAAAGGGCCGCTGCGCGGAATGCCATGCGCCGCCGCTCTTCAGCGACAACCTCATGCACGACCTCAAGGTGGAGCGCTTCTTCGAGCCGGTGATGATCAACGGCCGGATGGCCTCACGCGACGGGCCCATCAAGACGTTCCCCCTGCGGGGGATCAAGGAGAGCCCGCCGTACCTGCACGACGACCGGGCCATGACGCTCGATGACACCGTGGAGTTCTTCAACCTGGTGCTGGGGCTGAAGCTCAGCGCCCAGGAGAAGCAGGACCTCGTGGCCTACCTGCACACGCTCTAGCGGCCCCTTCGAGAGCACGCCCTCCAGCTCTTCGGCGGAAGGGGCGCGTCGAGGTAGCGGCGCACGTCGTAGGCGAGCCCGGTCTCGTCGAGCGCGGCGGTGGCGGCGCGGCATCTGGAACAGGCGGGGTTGAACTCAAGGGCTCCAGCGCATCAGGAAGATCCCCGGCCGCTGGGCGCCTGCGCCTCCCGGCAACTGGAGCGAGCCTTCGTGCCAGCCCGAGGCGAAGATCGCTCCGTCCGAGGAGACGGCGAGCGCTGTGGCACTCACCGCGGCTCCGCCCTCGACCCACGTCAGGAAGTTGGGCTCCATCGTCTGGGGCGAAGTCCTCATCACCAGCGCGGTGCGCGCCGCGGGGGTGAAGGACCGTGTGCCCACGACGAGCGGCGCATTGAAGTCCGCGAGCAGGACCGGCTGTCCCCACGGATCGAACCGGAGCCCCCAGAGCCTGGCGCCGCTGGTCGAAGGGAGCACGAGCCCGGCGCGGTAGGCTCCCTGCGCGTCGAGCGAGAAGACGCAGGGTGAGAAGTGCCCCGCCACGACGAGCTGGGCGCCGCCTTCGAATTCGAGCGTCCCGCCGCACTCGGCGCCGAAGGCAATGCTCCCGTCATGCGCCACGTCGAGCGCCGGCCCCTTCATCTGGATGAAGTTCGAGCCCGGCTCCGGATAGCGCCGGCTCCACAGGTGCGCTCCGCTTGCGTCGTAGCGGACCACGAAGGCGGCGTAGCTCGAGTCGTTGCCCAGGAGGCCTCCGCCGAAGTCGGTGTCGCGCCCCAGCGCACCTGCGACCACGAAGCCGCCACCGGGGACCGGGCGGACCGCCAGGGGGCGGGTGGTGCCTTCCGCGAGGAGCCGGCTGAAGCGGCACTGCCCGTCGGGTCCTACCTGCGCGAGGAAGCCCTCGCCGTTGGTGCTCGTGGCGGTGAGCGGACAGCCGCCTGGATCCACGCTCTTTCCCTTCCCGATCAGGCCGCTGAAGAGGACGTCTCCATCCGCCAGGAAGGTCGCGTCCAGCAGCTCCGCGGACCCGCGCTCGAACGTCCGGTGCCAGGCCACGTGCCCCTCCGCGTCCAACAGCGCGAGGAACCCGCTCTGTCCAGGGGTGCTGGCTTCGGTGAGGACCCCGTCCGCAAGGTGGAGGTCGGTGGTGAAGTCGCCGCGGATGAGCACCTGGCCGCCGAGGTGTTCGAGCCCGAGGACGCGCGCCCTGCCGCTGCTGGGGAAGGTCTCCACCTTCAGCGCGCTGCCGAGGGCGCCCAGGGTCCCCAGGTAGAGATCTCCCCGGGCGGTCCTGGGCGCCCCGGGCAGGTGCGCGGTGTGCAGGGCGCCGCTGCCCAGATCGAGCCCGTCCGCGACGACGCCGGCGATGCGGACCTCCGGGGCCCAGGAGGTCGCGGCGAGGGGCGCGATGCCCCCGGCGATGTCGAGGCCGAAGAGAAGTGTGTTGTTGCAGCGGCCTGTCTCGCACGCCGAGCAGCTTCCGGCAGGCGTGCAGAAGGGACGCTCGTCCGGGCAGCCGCGGGCGCAGGCGCCGTACTCGTCTTCGAGGGGGCCTGGACCTTCGTGGAATTCCCCCGCGTCGGGAAGCTCACCGGCGTCAGGCGCGTCACCCCCGTCCGGAAGCCCGCCGCCGTC
>CAZQVZ010000127.1:0-13811 GCA_964596895.1 uncultured Myxococcaceae bacterium | reverse complement strand
GCCCCGGGAGTGGCCGTGGGCGGTGTCCACCACCACCACGTCACACCCGGCCTTGAGCAGCGCCTCCACCCGCTCTTCGGTGTCTGCGGAGACGCCCACCGCGGCGGCGACGAGGAGGCGCCCGCGCTCATCCTTGGCGGCGTTGGGGTAGGCGCGGATCTTCTCGATGTCCCTCACCGTGAGCAGCCCGCGAAGCTCTCCCGCGTCATTCACCACCGGCAGCTTTTCGATGCGGTGCTGGTGCATCAACTCCAGGGCCGCGGCCTGGCTGATGCCCTCCTTGCCGGTGACCACGTCCCGGGTCATCGCCGCTGAGACCTTCTGGTGGAGGTTGGTCTCGAAGCGCACGTCCCGGCTGGTGAGGATGCCCACCAGCTTCCTGCCCTGGGTGACGGGGATGCCGCTGATGCCGTTCTGCTTCATCAACTCCAGCGCCCGGGAGAGCGGCGCGTCCGGATCACAGGTGACGGGGTCCGCCACCATCCCGCTTTCGAACTTCTTCACCCGCGCGACCTCCGCGGCCTGGCGCGCCACCGACATGTTCTTGTGGATGACCCCGATGCCGCCCTCCTGCGCCATGGCGATGGCGGTCCGGGCTTCGGTCACCGTGTCCATGGCCGCGGTCAAAAGCGGGATCTTCAGCCGCAGGTTCCGGGTCAGCCGCGTGGAGAGATCCACCTCCCGGGGCACCACGGCGCTGGCCGCAGGCGCGAGCAGGACGTCATCGAAGGTGAGCGCGAGCCTGAGGTCCTTGTTCAACATGAAGTCTGACTCCGGAGGGATTCGGTGCTAAACACCCGAGGGCGGCGATAGATATGACCTTCGCCGACCGCTCTCAACCATGGATCGTCCGGGGGTGCAGGCCGTTGGCTGAGGCATCGCAGGGGGCGGTAGGGCTGGTGGTGAAGCTGCCCTTCGCCACGCCCGAGGAATTTCTGGCCCGCTATGGCGCGAACATCACGCGCGGCGGGATCTACCTCCGTTCGCGCACGGTGAAGCCTCCGGGCACCCAGGTCACCCTGGACCTGCGCCTGTCGGATGGCCGCCGCATCCTCTACGCGAGCGCGAAGGTCCACTTCGTCACCGGCCAGTCAGGCGCAGGCGTCTCCGGGATGGGCTTGCGCTTCCTGGTGGTGGATCCGACGACCGAGCGCTTCCTCGCCTCCGCGGTGGCCGCCCTGCCCCACGCCAACTCGGCGCACCCGCCCATCCCTCATGGGGTGGGTGAGGCCACCTACGGCCCGGACGGTCCGGGGGTCCCCGGCGCGGCGCCAAAGCTGGCGGTGAGCCCGGACCTGGGCAAGAAGGCCCCCGCCCCTGCCGCCCCTGCCGCCCGGCCGGCGGGTGCCGCCCCCTCAGCGAGCGCGCAGGGCCCGGCCGCTGCCCGCCCGGCGGAGAGCCATGGCGCGCCGCCTCCGTCCCTGGCGAAGTCCCCGGGGAGCACCCCGGTGCTCAAGGCGCCGCCGTTCGAGCCGCCCACCGAAGCGCCGAAGCGGACAGGGCCCATCATCGGCATCGACCTGGGGACCACCAACTCCTGCGTGGCCTTCGTGAAGGCGGGCAAGCCGTCGGTGGTGGCCAGCCGGGAGGGCCACAACACGGTCCCCTCCATCATCGCGCTCAACGCGCGCGGCAAGCTGGTGGTGGGCCACCCCGCCAAGGGGCAGATGCTCACCAACCCCCGCCAGACCGTGTACGGGTCCAAGCGCATCGTCGGTCGCGCGTATGACTCGGCGGTGGTGCAGGAGGTGAAGGAGCGCTTCGCCTACGAGATTGTCCCCGGAGAGTCCGGCGAGGCCGCGGTGCAGTTGGGGGACCGCGTCTACAGCCTCCAGCAGATCAGCGCCCTCATCCTCCGCGAGGTCCGCGAGTTCGCGCAGAACCAGCTGGGCGAGCCCGTCTCCCGCGCGGTCGTCACCGTCCCCGCCTACTACAACGACAACCAACGGCAGGCGGTGCGCGAAGCCGGGAGGCTGGCGGGGCTGCACGTGGAGCGCATCCTCAACGAGCCCACCGCCGCCGCGCTCGCCTACGGCTACGGCCGGGAGCTGACGCAGCGGGTGCTCGTCTACGATCTCGGCGGCGGCACGTTCGACGCGTCCATCCTGGAGCTGGCCGGCAACGTGTACGAGGTCATCTCCACCGGCGGCGACACGTTCCTGGGCGGCATCGACTTCGACAACGCCATCGTCTCGTACCTGCTGGAGGGCTTCCTGCAGAAGACCGGGCACAAGTTCCAGGGGGACCGGGTGGCCATGCAGCGCGTGCTCGACGCGGCCGAGCGCGCCAAGTGCTCTCTGTCCGAGCGCAGCGAGACGCGGGTCCACGTCCCCTTCGTGACCATGATCGACAACCAGCCGTTGGACCTGGACGTCACCCTCAAGAGAGACAAGCTCATCGAGCTCACCTCGGGGCTGGTGGACCGCACGCTGGAGACGTGTGCCCAGGTCCTCTCGGCGAAGAACCTCGCGGCCTCCGACATCGACGAGGTCATCCTCGTGGGGGGCCAAAGCCGCTTCCCGCTGGTGCACCAGAAGATCGAAGCGTTCTTCGGCCGCGCGCCGGCGCGCAACGTCCACCCGGATGAGGCGGTGGCGCTCGGCGCGGGCCTGTTGGCGTACTCGCTGGGGCAGCTGGACGGGGTGGTCCTCATCGACGTGCTGCCCATGGCCATTGGCGTGGGGCTGCCCGGCGGCCGCTTCAAGCCCATCCTCGAGCGGAACACCGCGCTGCCGGCCCGGAAGGCCTACAACCTCGCCACCAGCCGGGACGACCAGGCGGAGCTGGAGGTCAGCATCTTCCAGGGGGACTCGCCGAGCGCCACCGACAACGAATACCTGGGAACCTTGCGGCTGACCGGGCTGCCGAAGGGCCCCCGCGGCAGCGTGGGCATCACCGTCACCTTCGAGCTCTCCAACGAAGCCCTGCTCAAGGTCTCCGCGAAGGAGAACAAGACCGGCCGCGAGGTCTCCTCCACCTTCTCCACCCGGGACACCCCGCAGGCGGTGAAGGCGCGGCTGGAGCAGCTCCCCGCGGATGAGGGGCAGCCGGAAGGCGCCGGGATGCCGTCGCCCGAAGCCATCGCCCAAAGGGGCGCGCAGGCCGCAGGCGGCGGCTTCATGGGCTGGCTGAAGCGGTTGTTCGGCCGCGGCTAGGCGGCGCGAGCTACCTGCGCGCGGGGCGGCGGGTCTCCGCCACCTTCAGCGCGTCCACGGCCCAGGCGTCCAGCTTGCCTGCGCCATCCAGCCGCGAGGCAATGTCCTTGAGACCGAAGTAGCCCTTCTGGGCCGCCGCCTCGTAGGCCGCGTCCTTGGCCTCCACCGCGCGCAGCGCCACCGCGTGGGCGAAGAGCGCCGTGGCGTATTCGCCCACCGTCTGCTCCTTCGCGCCGGCCAGCTGGGCCTCACGCAAGAGCGCGGCGCCGCCGGCCCAACCGCTCTGGGCCTTCTTCGCCACCAGGGGCTCCACGAAGACGCGCGCGTATTCGGTCACCAGCGCCTGCACGTCCGGCCTGGCGGAGGGGCCCACCACCAGCACGACCTCGCCGTCGCCCATCACGCCGACGACCTTGTTCTCGGCCTCGAGCAGGTTCATCACCAGGAGCGACTGCGGCGCCTTGTCGTCGAGCTTGAGCAGCCGCCGCGCGCGCTGCACCGGCGCGTCCACCACCGGCAGCCACGCCTTGAGCGCCTTGCGGTACTCCGCCTGCACCTGGCCCATCAGGTCCTGCAGGTTCCACTGGGTGTAGACGGACTTGAGGAGCGTCTCGAGCCCCTTCACGTCCTGCACGTCCTTCGCTTTGGCGCCGGAGGAGAACGGCGGCGCGGACGACTGCACCGCGTACGCGAGGTACCGGTCGATGGGGCGCGGGTGCGCGTCGAAGAACTTGTTGGCCTGATCCCGCACCGCAGGGTCCGCGGCGAGCAGCTTCGTGCGGATCTCCTGGCGGACGGGGTGGAACTGGTGCCGCGGCAGGGGGAACTCCCGGGCCACCGGGGCCTCGTCGTACCCCATGGCGTTCAGCAGCGCGTAGAGGGTGAAGACGCGTTCGTCGGCGCGCAGCTCAATGCCTTCGCCGGTGTACAGGCTGGTGAACCAGTCCGCTTCGTCCGCGAGAGCGGCGGGGGCGGTGAACAGCGCCAGGGCCAGGGCAGCATTCTTCAGGGAAGCCATCAGGGGGCGGAAAGTACCACGGGCTCCGGGCACCGCCAGCGGCTACTTGCGGCCGACCAGCGACCGCAAGGCCTCCCGGTTGTCCTGCAGCCGGGCGCCAAAGTCGGTGACGATGTTCATGAGCAGCTTCACGCAGGCCTGTGGCTTCTGCGCGAGAAGCTTCTGCAGGTCCGCGTGCCGGATCTCCGCCGCCATCACGTGGGTGGTGGCGGTGGCGGTGCACATGCGCTGGCCGGGCTGAAGCAGGGCCAGGCTGCCGAGCGCCTCGCCAGGACCGGCCTCGCCCAGGGAGACCTCTTCCCCCGCTGGGGACTTCGCGGAGAGCCGCACCTGCCCCTCACCGATGATCAGCACCGAGTCCGCGACCATGTTCTCGACGAAGAGGGGCGAGCCGGCGGGGAACGCGCGCTCCACGGCCACGCTGCCGAAGATCTGCAGCCCGGTCTCTGTAAAGCCCTTGAAGAGCCCGCTCTCCCGGAGCGCGTCCACCGCCGCCATGCGCCGCGTGTCTAGCACAAGGGGATGGGCCGCCCTACTTCTCGTCTGCGCTGCCGAGATCCTGCCGGTACTGCGCGGCGTAGCCCACGTAGTTCTGCGCGGACTGGCGGAGGAAGGCGCGCTCGTCGTCGGTGAGCGGGCGCTTCACCTTCGCGGGGCTGCCCACCACCAGGGAGCCATTGGGCACCTTCGTCCCCGGGGTCAGGAGCGCGCCCGCGGCGATGAGGCAGTCATCCCCCACCACTACGCCATCCATGAGGATGGCGCCCATGCCCACGAGGATGCGGCTGCCCAGGGTACACCCGTGCAGCACCACGTGGTGGCCCACCGTCACCTCGTCACCGATGGTCGTGCCGAACTTCTGGCTCATCACGTGGATCATCGTGAGGTCCTGCACGTTGGTCCGGGCGCCAATCCGGATGGGGTTCACGTCCCCCCGAATCACCGTGTTGAACCAGACCGAAGATCCCTCCCCCAGCTCCACGTCGCCCACGATCTGCGCCGACTCTTCGATGAACGCGGTGGGATGGATGCGCGGGGCGATGCCGCGGAAGCGCTTGAGGGTCACGTGGGTGCGTCCTTTTCCGCCCGCGGCGACTGGCGCCGTGTTTGCCGCTGCGAGCGCCGCTGCGCATGCCAGCGCGCCCACAGCCGCCAGGTGAACGCGCCGGCCGCCGCGCCCAGCGCGTCCGCTGCCAGATCCAGAAGCTCCATGGTGCGGCCGGGGACGAAGCTCTGGTGGACTTCGTCGGTGGCGCCGTAGGCGGCGGCGAGCAGCGCCCCGAGCACCGCGGCGCGAAGCCGCGTGCTGCCGTACCCGTGCGCGCCCCGGGCCGCCAGGAACGCGAGCCCGCCGTAGACGCCGAAGTGCGCCACCTTGTCGAAGCCCACCACGGCGGGCGCCGGCAGGCTGGAGCGGGAGGACAGCAGGAAGATCACCCCCGCGTAGGCGACCACCGGGAGGATGTAGAGGACGAAGCGGCGCACGCGCGTGGGGGCTCGCCACGCCTCAGGCGGTGACGACCGGCAGGGGCAGGCTCTCCAGGGCGGCAGGCGGCGTCACCTCCGGCGCCGGCAGCAGCGTCACCGTCTGCACGCCCGAGAGCGCGTTGGGGCTCGCCCGCTCCACCTTCACCTTCACCAGGCTGCCCGAGAGCGCGTCGCCGTCGAAGTTCACCACCCGGTTCTCCGGGGTGCGGCCGAAGCGGCGGCCCGCATCGTAGCGGGACGGGCCCTCCACCAGCACCTCGACCTCGGTGCCGACGACGGCGCTCATGTGGTCCCCACAGATCTGCCGCTGGAGCTTCTGCAGCCGCTCCAACCGGGCGATCTTCACCTCGTGCGGGATGGCGCCCCACTCAGGCTCCTTGATGGCCGCCACCGTCTTCGGCCGCGCGGAGAACACGAAGGAGAACTGGTTCTCGTAGCGGACCTGTTCGGTCAGCTTCATCGTCTTCTCGAAGTCCTCTTCGGACTCGCCAGGGAAGCCCACGATGATGTCCGTGGTCACCGCGATGCCCGGGCGCGCCGCGCGCAGCTTGCCGAGCCGCTCCAGGTAGGCCGCAACGGTGTAGTCCCGCTTCATCCGCTTGAGGATCTCGTCCGAGCCGCACTGCACCGGCAGGTGGAAATGCGGGGCGATCTTCGGCTGCACCCGGAACGCCTCGATGAGCTCGTCCGAGAGATCATGCGGGTGGCTGGTGGTGAAGCGGACCCGCAGGATCCCCGGCACCTCGCAGACCCGCAGGAGCAGCTCCGCGAACGAGAGGCCGCCCCGGTAGGAGTTCACGTTCTGGCCAATCAGGGTCACCTCGCGCACGCCCACCCGCGCCAGGTCCGCCACCTCCATCAGCACCTCGGAGAACGGCCGGCTCACCTCGCGGCCGCGCGTGTGCGGCACGACGCAGAAGCTGCAGACGTTGTCGCAGCCCTTCATCACGGTGACGAACTCGGTCACCTTGCCGCGGGAGGTCTCCGGATCCGCGCGCGGGAAGACGTACTCCTCCGAGTCCACCCACGCCGTCTCCACCACCCGGCCGCGCTGGTTCGTCACCTCGTCGAGGATCTCCGGCAGCCTGGCGATGTTGTCCGGCCCGAAGACGAAGTCCAGGTACGGCACCTTCTTGAGGAGCTTCTGCTTCTCCTGCTGCGCCACGCACCCGCCCACGCCAATCAGGGTCCCGCGCGACAGCTTGAGGGGCCGGTAGCGCCCGAGCGCGGAGAGCATCTTCTCCTCCGCCTTCTCCCGGATGGCGCAGGTATTGAGGATGATCAGGTCCGCGTTGTCCGGGGTGGGCGTGGGGCCGTAGGCGTGCCGCCCGAGCACCTCTCCCATGCGGAGGGTGTCGTTCACGTTCATCTGACAGCCGAAGGTGTGGATGTAGTAGCGCTTCACGGCGAGCGGTTATGCAGAACGCCGCCCGCGCAAGCAAGCCGCATCCCCGGCTGGGCCTCCCGGAGGCGTCCGGCCGTCAGGCCCCCATCACCTTCCGGGCGACGGACTCGTGCTGAACCAGCAGCGCCTCCGCCCGGGCAGCCAGGCAGGCGATGGCGTCCTTTCCATAGCGGCGCTCGAGGTCCTCGAGGTCTTCGATCCGGGCGAGCTCCGTCTGGGCCTTCTGCGCGCGCTCCTGCTGCTCCAAGGTCCCCTGCTGCAGGGCGGGGAGCTTCTCCCGGAGCCTGCGCGCGGTGAGCCGCCTGCCGCAGTACGCCCGGGCGACCACGTCCACCTGCGCATAGGTGCCGGCGTCCAGCCCGCTCTCGCTCAGGGCGGCGGTGTGCGCGGAGGCCATGGCGGTGACGTCCTGCTCCAGGTGGGTCACCAGCGCCTGCTGGTAGCGCAGGTAGGCGTCCACCCGCTCGGCGTTCACCAGCGGTGCGGCCAGCCGCAGCGTCTTGTCGTCCGCGGCCAGCGCTTCGTCGGTGAGGCCGGAGGCGGGGGGCACTGTGTCGTCGAAGCCGAAGAGGTCACGCGAAGAGCTCATGTCGGAGGCTTCGGTAACACGCGGCCTACGCGGGTGCCAGTTGGTCCGCCACGCCCAGAAGCTCATTCACCGTGCGCACCACCAGGGCCTGCGAGCAGTGCTTCGCGTACAGCGCCATCTCGCTGTCACCGAAGCCCCAGGCGCGCTTGTCCTCCGGGCAGATCCAGATGACCCGCTTCGCCTTCCGGGAGATCTCCTCCAACGCCCACGCGTTCGGCGCGTTGTGGTTGTTCCGCCCGTCCCCGATGATCACCACGGTGGTCCGTCTGCTGAGCGACGGCAGCGAGTCCCGCGCGAACTGCGCCAGCGCCCGCCCGTAGTTCGAGTTGGCGTGCAGGCTGATCTCCTTGCCGGCCACCGCCACGTCCACCGCCTGCTCCACCGACAGCGACCGGAAGTGGGAGGTGACCTCGCCCACGTCGGAGACGAAGACGAAGGAGCGGACCCGGAAGAAGAGCGACTGCAGCGTCCAGGTGAACAGCAGCATCACCCGCGACACGTTGCGGACCGAGTCCGACACGTCGCACAGGACCACCACCTCCGGCCGCTGCGGCCTGCGCCGCTTGAAGGACGGGACCATGGGCACCCCACCCCAGGTCATGTTCCGGCGCAGGGTCCGCCGCACGTTGAGCTGCCCGCGCCTTTGCGACCTCTGCCTTCGCACCAGGCGGCTCTTGAGCTTCTCCGCGAGCCTGCGCACGGCGGCCTCGGTCTTCTCCAGATCCTCCTTGCCGAGCGTGCGCAGCTCCTGGTCGAACAGGGAGGCGCCCTCCTGCCGGCGCATCCGCGCCTTGATCTGCCGCTCCACCTCGCGCCGGGCCGCGTCTTCGATGCGCCGCAGCGAAGCGGCCAGGTGCCGGCTGGTGATCTCCAGGCCTTCGGCGGAGACGCCGCGCCGCTTCAGCTCCGCCTCCAGCCGCCCGAGGTCCGACTCGAGGCCGGCGGCCCCCGCGCCCGACAGCAGCCGCCGGGAGAAGAACCCGGCCTGCAGCGGCGACTGCAGCCCGCGCAGGTCGAGCTGCATCACCGCGCTGCGGAACAGGCCGGCCACGGCCCCCGGGTTGCCCTCCAGGGCCGCCTGGCCCAGAGGCGTCATCCCCTGCACCACGTCGGTCAGGGTTCCGAGCACCCGCTTGAGCTCGTCTCCCTGCAGCAAGCCCTCCTCTTCGATGCGCCGCGCCACCGAAGCGTCGAGTTCGTCGAAGACGCGGGCGGCGCCCGAGAAGAAGAAGGCGAACGCGCGCCCGAAGGTCTCCTCATCCGAGGCCCGCTTCACCAGGGTGCCCCTGAGCGCGGCGCGGAAGGCCTCCTTGTTGCCCACGCCGACGAGCGCCGCCGCGCGGGCGGCGTCCTGCACCTCGGCGGTGCTCACGCGCAGGCCATTCTGGCGGAGGACCTCGGCGAACTCGGTGAGGCGGGCGTCCAAGACGAAGGGCATTGTGCCACGCACGCATGCTACGGTCCGCCGCCTGATGCGCACCGTCGTGCCGCTGTCATGGGTCCTCGCGCTCCTCTTCGCCTTTGCGCCCTCCCCGGCGCGCGCGGAGGTCACCGCCGAGCGAAAGCTGGTCGAACACACCGGCTACACGCTGCGCGACGGGGAATGGAAGATTGGCCTGCGCGAGTCCTCCTGGGGCCTGACGGACCGGCTGCAGCTCAACTCGTACCTGCTCGCCACCCTGGCGCTCTTGAACCTGGGCGCGAAGTACCAGCTCGTGGACGCGCCCAACCTCGCGGTGGCGGCGAAGGCCTGGGGCGGGGTCTCGGCGCTGCCCCTGATCATCGGTGCGGGGGGCGGCGGCTTCGGCGCGGGGCTGGACGCGACCTTCCCGCTCACGGACCGGCTCGCCTTCAACGCCGGCCTGGAGTGGACCTTCTTCGGCATGCGGACCCTGGTGGACATGCCGCTGCTCGAGTCCGGGCGGATCTCGTACTGGACCGTGCGCAGCCACCTGCACTACCTGCTCTCCCCCCGGCATACCTTCTTCCTGAGCCTGTCTTCGCCCACGTCCTGGTACACCGCGCTCAACGACGGCGCGCACGACTTCGACATGCTCGACTTCGCCAACGGCACCGTCGGGTACCAGTACAGCGCGGGCATCTTCAACTTCCGCCTCAACGCGGGCTGGGGCCCGAGCCTCTTCGGCCGCGGCCCCACGGTGGGGTTGGACCTCTACCTGCGCGGGCCGAAGTTCCTCGAGCCGGGCCTCGACTGACGCGGGCTAGAACCCCACCGTCGTCAGCATCAGGAGATCGAGTCGCCGGCCGCGGCTCTGCATGCCCGCCTCGATGCGGAAGAGCCGCGTGCCCACGAAGGTCTCGGCGCCGCCCGCGAGCGCGATGCCCGGAGAGAGGGCCAGCCCCGCGTCACCGGGTCCGCTCACGGTGACCAGGTGCAGGACCGGCCCCGCGCCGACGCTGAACCACGCAGGCCCCGCCGGCAGGAGCCAGTGGGCGCGGGCGTTCAGCGAGTGGTGCGTGTTCACCACCGCCACGGCTTCGGTGCCCTGGTTCACCCAGGTGAAGCCGTAGCCGCCGTCCAGCCGGAGCCGCGGGTGGGGCCGCAGCGAGAACCCGGCGCTGAGCGTTGGGTTGGTGATCCGCAGCCGGGAGGCCTGCTCCGGCATGGCGAGGCCCGCGCGCAATTCGAACTTGAAGCCCGGGTCCGCGGCCACCCGCGCATCGTCGTAGAGCGGCGGGTCCTCGGCCTCTGCCCAAGCATCGTCACTCTGTGCGTTCGCCGCGGAGGGCCCCCACAGGAGCAGCGCCGCGCCGAGTCCTGCGAAGCGCGCGCTCACGGGCAGGACTCCATGGCGTGGGCGGTGTCCCGGGCCACCAGCCGCGCGAAGCGCGCGCGGATGATGCTGCAGAAGGTGGCCTGCTCCGTCGGCTCGAACTGCTCGTTCACGAAGTCGAAGAACCCGAGCGTGCTGAAGTCGTACTGCGTCACCGTGGCCACCTCCTCTGCCACCCGCCGCTGCGCATTCAGGAGCGCCACCGCGACGCGGCGGTGATCGCCCAGGGCCTCACCGAACTCGTAGAGCGCGCCGGCCACGTGCGCGCCCAGCTCATGCGGAGCGAACGCCGGAACCTCCCCCGCCGGATCCGGGAGGGCGAGCCACCGGTCCACCATCTCGTCGTCGTCGCGGCGGGCCTTGCGCATGTCCCGGTCCACGTCGAGGTCCGCCGTCGACTGGGCGATGTAGTTGGGGTCCTGCGTCAGGAGGTGGGCGAACATGTCCGCCACGCCTTCATCCACGCCGCGGAGCTGGTTGGCCGCGGCCTCCTCCCAGTCGTTTCGCAGCCACGCCGGGACCCGCGCGTCACGCTCCACCAGCCGGTTGTAGACCTTGTGCGCGTACTCGTGCGCCATCACGCCCAGGTTCATGGAGAACGGCACCGCGTCCATCAGCACGTGGGGGACGATCAGGAACCCGTCGAACGTGGGCGCGTACGCCGCGTTGTCGGTGAGCGCGAAGTAGGTGGGCACGAGCTTCGTCCCCAGCTCCAGCCGCGGGTGGTAGTACGCCGAGATCGGGTTCAAGCCCTGGGGGTCCACGCCCAGCTCCACGAACAGCGCCCGCGCCTGCTCCAGCGCCCAGTAGGACGACGCCATGTTCAACGAGTCGTAGTCCTGCGCGTGCAGCACGCCGCCCCTGTCGGTGAAGTGGCAGGAGGCAGGTCCCCCGCCGCGCGCCTGCAGGACGTCCGCGCTCTTCGGATCGGACGACTGCGCCAGCGCGTCCGCCTTGATGGTGGCCCCGCCCCGGAAGGTCACCGCGTCCCCGCGCATCTGGGTGACGTCGTGCAGGGTCGAAAGGCGCGCGTCGAACTCGCCGTACCGGCCGGTGGCCGGGTCGAGGCCGAAGATGCGCACGGTGACCGGGCCTGAGTCCGGGCCGCCGCACGCGCAGCAGAGCGCGAAGGGCAGGACCAGGAGGAGCGTCTTCCACGGCGGAGGCGGCATGGCGCCCCGGAGGCTACCCCAGGAAGCGCGCCCCGGAAGGCCGCACCACGGGCCACCTTGCGGCCCAGGGAGGCCGTTCGGGGGCCGCCGCTGCTATCGCCCGTCGGCGCCCATCCTGGAAAACGCCATCACCGCCTCGATGTGGCGGGTCTGAGGGAACATGTCCACGAGCTGCAGGGACAGGGGCGAATACCCGCACCGGCGCAGCTCCGCGGCGTCCCGCGCCAGCGCCGCCGGATCACAGGCCACGTAGACCACCCGCTTCGCTCCGAGTGACCTCAACAGCGGCGCGAGGTCCGGCGCGCCGGTGCGCGGCGGATCCAGCAGCACCGCGTCGAACTGCGCGCCCTCCTTCACCAGGCCCTGCGCCACCTTCCGCGCGTCTCCCAGCACGAAACGCAGGTTCCCCACCCGCCCCTCCGGCGCGCCCCGCCGCCCCAGCGCCACCGACACCGCGCCGCTCTCCACCGCCAGCACGCGCTGTGCGAGGTGCGCCACCGCGAAGGAGAAGTTCCCGTTCCCCGCGTACAGCTCCAGCACCCGGTCCCCTCCTGAAGGGGACAGCGCGTCCACCGCTGCGGCCACCAGCGCTTCATTGGCCTCCGCGTTGGCCTGCGAGAACGCGTCCGGGCGCAGGAACAGCGGCACCTCCGGCCGCATCGGCGCGGGGGTGCGCAGCACCGGCTTGCCGAGGAGCACCGGCGAGCCCTCCTTCGGCACCAGCACCGCGCCCCGCAGGCCCAACGCTCGCACCGCGGCCTCCGCGGCTTCCTCGTGCTTCGGCTTCACCGCGGTCTCCAGCAGCACCGCGAACGAGGCCTTCCCCTCCGCGGTGAGCAGGTGCACCGCCGTCGCATCGGCCTTCAGGGCGCGCAGGTAGGGGGCCAAGTCCCCCGGCAGCGCTGAAAGCGGCTCCTCCAGCGCGGGGCAGACGTCCACCGGCAGGCAGTGGTGGCTCTTTCGCGCGTACAGGCCCAGCGCGTCGCCCGAGAAGTGCAGGACCGCCCGGCGGCGGTAGCCCAGCGCCTTCGGCGAGGCCACCGTGGGGAGCAGCGTGAACCCGGAGCGGCCCACCTGCCCCAGGTGCTCCAGCGCCGAGAGGGCGATCTCCTCCTTCGCGCGCCTCTGGGCGGGTTCGTCCAGGTGCAGCCAGTCACACCCGCCGCACAGCGCGGCGCGCGGACACGCCGGCGCGCGCCTGTCCGCGGAGGCCTCCAGCACCTCCAGCAGCTGCGCCCTGAGGACCTTGCCGTGCTGCTCGATGCGGGCGCGGACCCGCTCCCCCGGGAGCGCGTCTTCCACGAAGACCGTGCGGCCATCCACCTCCGCCACGCCCTCTCCGAGCTTGGAGAGGCGGAGGATCAGGAGCTCCCGTTCCAAAAGGGTCAGGGCTCTCCGGCTTCCGGCAGCTCCCTGCGGAGCCGGTCCACGAACTTCTCGATGCGGGACTTCTTGTCCTCGTCGACGTCCATGAACTCGATGGCCATGCCCGGGACCTGGTTGGCCGGGTTGTCGAACTCGTTCACCCGCATCACCTTGCCGGTGAGGTCGAACGGGAAGGCCGCGTCCGGCAGCGAGATGATGAGCCTCACCATGCTCCCCACCGGATGCGGCTTCCGGGTGTTGATGAAGATGCCGCCCTTGGAGATGTTGGTCGCCCAGTCGGTGATGAAACCGTCGACGCTCTTGTAGGCGACCAGGAGCTCGTGGTGGAGCCGCTGGTGCTGCCGCTGTGGCTTGGACGCGCTCTTGTTCGCCTTGTCGGGCATGGCCCGGCGACTATAGCACCGGACTTCTGGCGGCTTCCTAGACCGTCATCTCCCGAAGCTCGGGCGAGACGATGAGGCTGGGCTCGGTGAGCTTCTGGACCTCGTCGGCGGTCACGCCCGGCGCGGTCTCCTTGAGCACCAGTCCGTCCGCGGTCACCTCGAGGAACGCCAGGTCGGTCACGATGTAGTGAACGCACTTCTTCCCGGTCAAAGGCAGCGAGCAGGCGTTGAGGATCTTCGGCTTCCCGTCCTTCGTGGCGTGCTCCATGGCCACGAAGACGCGCCTGGCGCCCACGGCGAGGTCCATGGCCCCGCCCATCCCCTTCACCATCTTCCCGGGGATCATCCAGTTGGCCAGGTCTCCCTGCGCGGAGACCTCCATGGCGCCCAGCACCGCGAGATCGATGTGCCCGCCGCGGA
>CAZQVZ010000126.1:0-13835 GCA_964596895.1 uncultured Myxococcaceae bacterium | reverse complement strand
AGGAGCTGTACGGCGTCCACGAGCACATCAAGGAGCTCTCCATCGTGGGGCTGCCGGAGGAGGGCGGCGTGGGGGAGAAGGTCGCGTGCCTGTGCGTGCCCGACTACAAGGACCGCCCGCGCGACGAGGTCCGCAAGGAGCTCGAAGACCACTTCCGGAAGGTCTCCGCGCAGATGCCCCTGTACCGCCGCGTGAAGGTGCTGCGCCTGTGGGACGGCGAGCTGGCGCGGACCTCCACCCGCAAGGTGAGGCGCAAGGCGGTGGTGGAGGAGCTCAAGCGGCTGGACCGGGTGGCTGCGGGCGCGCAGGCCGCGAAGGAGAAGGCGCAGGGGCAGACCGGCGGCATCGCGGACTGGCTCTACCCGCTGGTGGCCGAGGTGGTGCAGAAGCCCGTCAGCGCGGTGCGGCCGGAGGCTTCGTTGCAGAGCGATCTGGGCTGCGACTCCCTGATGCTCACCGAGCTCTCGGTGGCGCTGGAGCAGGCGGGCGTGCCGCTGCCGGCGGTGGAGGACCTCTCCCAACTGCAGACGGTGGATGACCTGCGCAAGCTCATCGCCTCCACCGGCCGCCGCGCGCACGCGGTGAAGGTGGAGAAGGAGTTGCACCCGCCGAAGGACGAGCGGACCCTGGACGACGAGGAGATCGCGGTGCCGGAGTCGGTGTCGCAGCTCGGCCGGCAGCTGGTGTCCTTCGGGCAGAAGGTGATGTTCGGCGGCGTGTTCGAGGTGGAGGTGACGGGGAAGAGCTTCATCCCCATGAACCGGAACTTCCTCGTCATCGCCAACCACGCCAGCCACCTGGACATGGGGCTGGTGAAGGTGGCGCTGGGCGAACAGGGAGACCGGCTGACCACGCTCGCCGCGCGGGACTACTTCTTCGACACCCGGCTCAAGCGCGCGTGGTTCGAGAACTTCACCAACCTCGTGCCCATGGAGCGCAAGGGTTCGTTGCGTGAGTCGCTCCGGATGGCCGGCGAGTCACTGACCCAGGGCTACAACCTGCTCATCTTCCCGGAGGGCACCCGCTCTCCGAACGGCGAGCTGCAGGGCTTCTTCCCGACGCTCGGGTACCTCGCCCTGCACTACGGCGTGGACGTTCTGCCCATGTACCTGGAGGGCACCTACGACGCCTTGCCGAAGGGTTCGCTCTTCCCGAAGCGCAAGGCGCTGAAGGTCCGCATCGCGCCGCCCATCCTCCTCGACGACATGCGCAAGGCCACGAAGGGCATGAGCCGCTCGGAGAGCTACCGCTACCTCACCGCCCACGCGGAGCAGGTGGTGCGCGCGCTCAAGGAGGGGAAGGTGCTGCAGCCTTCGCAGCGCGGTGAGCTCGGGCGGAGCGTGGAGGGCAGCGTGGTGGCCGCGGCGGCGGACGTGCCGCCGAAGCTCGCGCGGCGCGGGAAGGAGGGGCAGTCGTGAAGATCCTCGTCACTGGCGCCACCGGGTTTCTGGGCGCGCACCTCGTGCCCAGGCTGCTCGCAGACGGGCACCAGGTCCGCGGCATTGGCCGCACGAAGCCCGGACCTGCGCTCTCGGGTGCGGAGTTCATCCAGGCGGACCTGAAGGACGCAGAAGCCGTCGGCCGCGCGCTGGAGGGGGTGGACGCCGTCTACCACCTGGCCGGGCTGGTCTCCTTCGATCCCAAGGACGGCCGGAAGATGTACGCGCTGCACGTGGACGCCACGCGGTCTTTGCTCGGGCAGATCCGTGAGCGGAAGATTGGGCGGCTCATCCTCGCCTCCACCTCCGGCGCCATCGCGGTGTCGAAGGACGAGCGGGTCCACACCGAAGAGGATCCGTACCCGGTGGAGGTCGTCGGCCGGTGGCCGTACTACGCGTCGAAGATCTTCGAAGAGCAGATGACCACGGAGTACTGCAAGAAGCACGGCATCCCGCTGGTGATCATGAACCCCAGCCTCCTGCTCGGGCCCGGAGATGACCGGCTGTCGTCCACCTGGACCGTCGCCAAGTTCCTTTCGCGGGAGATCCCCTCCATGCCCAATGGCGGGATGAGCTTCGTGGACGTGCGGGACGCGGCCGCGGCGTTCCACGCAGCGCTGACGAAGGGCGAGCTGAACGGCCGTCACCTGATGGGCGTGAACATGTCGCTGCAGGAGTTCTACGAGCGGCTCTCGCGGATGACCGGCGTCCGCACCCCGCCCTTGCGGCTGCCGAAGACGCTGAACCTGCTCGGCTCGCAGCTGCTGGAGAAGTGGGCGGACCTGCGCGGGGTGAAGCCTGGGCTGGTGCCGCAGGAGGTGGAGATTGGCGAGCACTTCTTCTACTTCGACTCCGCCAAGGCCGAACGCGAGCTGGGCTTCTCTGCCCGTGACCCGCACGAGACGCTCCACGACACGGTGAGCTACATCCTCGAGCGGATGCCGAAGGACTCCCTGCCCGGCCTGCCCGGGAAGCTGTGGGAGACGCGCAAGGACACGTAGCGCCCACGGAGCCCCCTGCGCGGCGTCGAGCCAATCCCCCGGGGGTACGACGCGATGCTGGCGACGTACGAGGCGCTGGGGCTCTTGCGCTGGCGCGGGATGGCAGGACCTCATCCAGCCCGCGTGGACCTGCATCGCCGGCGGCTGCCACCCCAACCGGGACACCGAGGCAAACGTCACCGCGGCGGGCTTCGACATCGACCCGGCGCAGCGGAAGGCGAACGGCAACCTGCGCCGCCTCGTCGCTCAGCCGCGCGCGTCAGAAGCCCCGCGTAGACCCCGCGCGCGAGGTTGCGCTCCAACCGCCGCGTCTCCCGCAGCACCCGGCCGAGATCTCGCACCGGATCCACCTTCGACTCCGCGTCGTCGCGCCAGGTGATGCCCACCTCCTCCACGCGCAGACCGGAGCGGATGGCGAGCGCCAGCACCTCCAGATCGAACGCCCAGCCGTCCAGCCTGGCCTGTCCGAAGAGCCGCTCCGCCGCAGCGCCCGTGAAGGCCTTGTAGCCGGAGTGGATGTCCCGGATGCCCGGCACCAGCCGCCGCTGCGCGAAGGCGTTGCACAGTCGGCTCCAGGCGCGCCGCCACGCAGGCTGCGGCAGCACGTCCGCGCCTTCCACGTAGCGGGAGCCAATGACCAGGTCCGCCTCACCGCGCAGCAGCGGGCCCAGAAGCCGGGGCAACTCGGCCGCCGGCATGGAGCCGTCTGCGTCGCACATCACGCGCAAGTCTCCCCTCGCGCTGAGCATCCCGCGTCGCACCGCGTGGCCCTTGCCGTGGTTGCGCGCACCCACCAGGCACCGGAGCTGGGGAACCTCCGCCCGAAGGCGCTCGCACAAGACAGCGGTGCCATCGGTGCTGCCGTCATCCACGACGCACAGGTCCCACGCCCCCGCGTCTGCGCGCAGCTGCGCCGCCAGCGCGAGGACGGTGTGCGCGAGCCGCCGCTCCTCGTTCCACGCGGGGATGACGACCGACAACGAAGGCGCCTTCACGGCGTCACCTCCGCGCCGCTCACCTCCTCCAGCCCGCGCTGCGGCCGCAGCCGGTCCATCTGGCTGATGTTGTGCGCGTAGGCCACCGGGCACTTCGCCGCGCAGTCCTTCACCGCATGAAAGGCACGGCGCAGGTCTTCGGGCCCGTAACGCTCCAGCGGCACGCCGGGCGCTCCCCACTTCGGCGCGCAGAGGTGGACGTTGCCGTCCTCACAGACGTGGAAGAACCGCGCGCCGGCGCGGCAGCGCCAGGTGACCTCGCCACGCTGCAGAAGGTCTTCCTGGAAGGACTCACGCAAGGGGCCGAGCCCGCGCCCCTCGAGGCGGGAGATCTCCTCGTAGATGGCGCGGGCGCTCAGCGCCTGGGGCGCCACCTTTCCGTCCGCGGTCCGCAGCAGGGAGCACTTCGCGTCGAAGCCGAAGCCCGCCACCGTCCGCACCACCTCCAGCGCCTCCGCCGGCGGCGCCGCGCCCAGCACCGTGTTCACCCTCACGCGGAAGCGGGCGTGCTCTGCCAGAAGCCGCAGCTTCGGCAGCAAGGGGCGCAGCGCCTTCTTCGTGACCGCGTTGGGCTCTTGCGCATCCACGCTGAGCTGCAGCGCGTAGAGCCCTGCGCGGTTGAGGGCTTCGATCCGCTCGCGGGTCAGGAGGAAGCCGTTGGTGTTGAGGGCCGGCGTCATCCCCTTTCCGCGCACCTGCGCCACCAGGTCCGCTGCGTCCGGATGCAGCAGCGTCTCGCCGCCGGTGAGGGTGACGATCAGCGTGCGCAGCCGCGCCAGCTGGTCGATGCGCGCGCGCAGAAGCTCGGTGGGGACCGGCGGGCTTCGGTCGTCGTACTCCACGCAGTAGCCGCAGCTCAGGTTGCAGCGGCGGGTGACCACGAGGTGGACCAGCACCGGGCGCGCAGGTTCGAGCAACGCGCCGGCGGCGAGCCCCAGCAGGAGGCGCGCATCCTGACGACGGGAGGCGCGGGGTCTGGCGAGTGGTTCGGTCATGCCCCACGCGCAGTGCAACGCCAGGGCCGCCACCCAAGTCACCGCAAATACTGACTCGTCAGTCGCAACAACCGCGTACGGCGTTGCGCGGTGCGTCGTGCCCTCTCCACACCTAGGCCAGCAATTTCCCGCCGGTGACCCCGAGGATGTCGCCATTGACGAAGCGCGACTCGTCCGAGGCCAGGAACACGTACGGCGGCGCCAGCTCTGCCGGCTGCGCGGGACGGCCCATGGGACTCGAGGCGCCGAACTTGGACACCTTCTCCGCATCGAAGGACTGAGGGATGAGCGGCGTCCACACCGGCCCCGGGGCCACCGAGTTCACGCGGATCCCCTTGTCGATGAGCTGCTGGGCGAGCCCCTTGGTGAAGGTGACGATGGCGCCCTTGGTGGCCGCGTAGTCGAGGATGGGCGCGGACGGCTGGTACGCCTGGATCGACGCCGTATTGATGATGGAGGCGCCTTCTTGCAGGTGCGGCAGCGCGAACTTCGTCAGATGGAACATGGCGATGATGTTGGTGCGGAAGGTCCGCTCCAGGCGCGCCGCGTCCAGGTCCTCCAGAGACTCCACGCTCTCGCCCTGGTAGCCGGCGTTGTTGACGAGCACGTCCAACTTGCGGAACGCCTTCACCGTCTCGTCGATGACGCGGCGGCACTGCGCCTCCTCGGCGAGGTCGCCGGGGATGAGCACGCACTGCTGGCCCGCCGCCTCCACCCAGCGCTTCGTCTCTTCGGCGTCCTCGTGTTCGTTGAGGTAGCTGATGGCCACGTCCGCCCCTTCGCGCGCGAAGGCGATGGCCACCGCCCGGCCGATGCCGCTGTCGCCGCCGGTGATGAGCGCCGCCCTGCCCTCCAGCCGCCCGAGCCCCCGGTAGGACTCTTCGCCATGGTCGGCCTTTGGAGTCATCTCGGCTTCGGTGCCCGGCGTGTCCTGTTGCTGCTTCGGGAAGGGCGGCTGCTCGTGCGCGGTCTGTGGGTTCGGGTTGTGGGTCGCCATGCGGAGAAGGTGGACGCTCGGTGGCGAACGCTCAACGCTTCACGCTCGGCCGGCTGGTGTCCGGGCCGCGCCGCGGCCCAGGCCGGGGTCCATCGGTTGATCCGATGGGTCCAATCGGCGATACCGCCATCCATGACCGAAAAGCTCGAAGACCTCTGCAGCGTGGTGGCGGCGAACGCTGCCCAGGTGGACCGCGAAGGAACCTTTCCACAGGCAGCGGTGGACGCGCTGCGGAGCGCGGGGCTGCTCGGCCTCATCAGCGCCAGGAGCGTGGGCGGCCTGGGGGGCGGGCACCGCGAGGCGGTGACGGTGGTGGAGCGGCTCGCGCGCGAGTGCGGGTCCACGGCGATGGTCGCGTGCATGCACTTCGCGGGCGCCGCGGTGGTGGAGAAGTTCGGAGACGAGGCCCTTCGCCGGCAGGTGGCCTCCGGCGAACACCTCCTCACACTGGCGTTCTCCGAGGCGGGTTCCCGCAGCCACTTCTGGGCGCCGGTGGGCACCGCCCGCCGCGAAGGCGACGAGGTCCGCCTCTCCGCGCGCAAGAGCTGGGTGACGTCCGCCAACCACGCCACGGCGTACATCTGGTCCAGCCAGCCCTCCGCCGGCGAGGGCGCGAGCAGCATCTGGTTCGTCCCCCGGAACACGAAGGGGCTGCAGGTGGGAGCAGGGTTCGACGGGCTCGGGCTGCGCGGGAATGACTCCACGCCCGTCACCGCGGAAGACGTGGCCCTCCCGCTGTCGCACCGGCTCGGTGAGGAGGGTGGCGGCCTGGCCGTGATGTTGGAGTGCGTGCTGCCCATCTTCAATGCGATGACCGCCGCTTGCGCGGTGGGGTTGATGGAGGGCGCCACGGCGGCGGCGGCGGCGCACCTGTCCGCCACGCGCTACCAGCACCTCTCCTCGTCCCTGGCGGACCTGCCCACCGTGCGCGCCTATCTCGCCCGCATGCGCATCGCCACCGACCAGGCCCGCTGCCTGCTCATGGACACGGTAGCCGCCATCGAAAGCGGCCGCGCGGACACCATGCTTCGGGTGCTCGAGTGCAAGGCCGCCGCCGGCGAGTCCGCGACGCAGGTGACGGACCTGGCCATGCGCGTGTGCGGCGGCGCGGCCTTCCGGCGCGAGGTCGGGGTGGAGCGGCGCTTCCGCGACGCGCGGGCCGGAACGGTGATGGCCCCCACCACCGATCAGCTCTATGACTTCATCGGCAAGGCGCTGTGCGGCCTGCCGGTCTTCTGAACCTGCGACTTCCACCGGAGAGACACATGAAAGACACGCTTCTTCTGGGGGCGGTGGCGTACGACGCGAAGGTCGTGACCATCTGGGACGGCTTCAAGGCCTGGTTCGCGGAGCAGGGTCTGGACTTCGACTACGTGCTGTACTCGAACTACGAGCGGCAGGTCGCCGCTCACTTCGAGGGCCAGTACCACGTCGCCTGGAACTCGCCGCTCGCGTGGCTGCAGGCGGAGCGCATCGCCACCCTGCGGGGCTTGCGCGCCCAGGCCATCGCCATGCGGGACACCGACTGCGACCTGACGTCGGTCATCGTGGTCCGGACTGACTCCGGCATCCGGGACGTCGCGGACCTGCGCGGGAAGACCGTGGCGGTGGGCGCCGCGGACTCGCCGCAGGCCACCTTGATTCCGCTGCTGCATCTGGCGGAGCAGGGGCTCGAACCAGACCGGGACGTGGCGGTGCGGCGCTTCGACGTGCTGGTGGGCAAACATGGCGACCACATTGGCGGGGAGCGCGACGCGGCGAAGGCCCTGATGCGCGGCGAGGTCGACGCCGCGTGCATGATCGACGGCAACCACCTCCTCTTCTCGAAGGAGGGCACCCTCCCCTCCGGCGCCACGCGGATCCTCGCGCAGACCGGCACCTACGATCACTGCAACTTCACGGTGCTGGAGGGCGCCCCCGCCGAGCCGCTCGCGCGCTTCCGGGAGCTGCTCCTCTCCATGCGCTACGACGACCCGGCGGTCCGGCCGCTCCTGGATCTGGAGGGGCTCAAGCAGTGGCGCCCCGGACGCACCGAGGGCTACGCGCTGCTCGCGCGGGCGGTGGAGCGCTTCGGGACCATCGACCCGTTCGTCCGTGAGGTCGGGGACTCGAAGTCGTGAGCGCGGTGGTGGACCTGGGAGACCTGGGCCTGGACCAGGGCGGTCACCTGCTGGTGAAGCGCGCGCTCTCCCAGGTTCCCGTCGGGACGAACGTGGTCGTGCGCGGACGGGCCCCGGCCCTTCCGGTCCACCTCGCCGCCTGGTGCCGCGCCGAAGGGCACGTCTTCGAACAGCGCGCTCCTTCCTCGCTGGTCGTCACCTGTGGCAGCGCCCAGGGGGCACGCTGGCGCAACGCGCAGAAGGCGGGAGAACCGGACGGGGTGCTGGACCGCCCCCCAGGGACGTGGGGGGTCGCCGCGCGCGGCTCCAGCGTCGAAGCGGGCGGTCCCGAGTTCGACTTCAAGCTCGGCACCCGGGAGGAGGTCTGGGCGGACCAGGCGGCGCGGCTCTACGCGCAGGCCGCCGCCGCGCAGTGGGACCCTTCGACGGCCATCCCCTGGGACACGCCCTTCGACCTGCCGGAGGACGTGGAGGACGCGCTCACCCAGGTGCTGACCTACCTCATCGAGAACGAGACCGCGGCGCTGATCATCCCGGCCCGCTTCGCCGCCCAGGTGCACCCGCACTTCCGAGAGGTGATGCAGTTCCTCGCCATCCAGGCCGCGGACGAGGCGCGCCACATCGAGGTCTTCACCCGCCGGGCGCTCCTGCGCAGGCCCCGGCTGGGCCTGTCCACGGTGGGAGGGCAGACGTCGCTGAAGACGCTGATCGACGAAGAGGACTTCGCGGAGGCCTCCTTCCTGCTGTCCGTGCTCGGAGAGGGCAGCTTCCTGAACCTCCTGTGGTTCCTGCACGAGAACGCCCCCGAGCCGATCACCAGGGAGCTGATGCGCCTGGCGGCACAGGATGAAGCGCGGCACGTGGCCTTCAGCCTCGCGCACCTCGGGCGGCACACCGCAGAGGACCCCGGTCTTCGTTCGCGGCTCGCCGGCGCCATCCGCCGGCGCCACGGCGTGCTCGCCCACACCGCCGGGTTGAACGCGGAGGTCTTCGATGCGCTGGTGCTGCTGGCCGCGGGCGCGTGGACCCCCGAGGCCCTCTTGCGCGGCTTCGAGCGCGTGCAGGAGCTCGAACGAAAGATGGATGAGGGACGGCGCAAGCGGCTTCTGCGGCTCGGCTTCGAGCCGGACGAAGCGGCGGCGCTCTCCGCGCTGCACACGCGGAACTTCATGTAGCCGCCGGAGACTCCAGTCCTCGACGTCCCCCTCCGCCTTCGGGGTGATGGCTCCCAAAGCGCCCCGTCTCCACCTTGACCCCGGGGACCGTGCGCATGGCTTCGGGCAACTCAGTTCGTTCCACGGCCCGCCTGGCCCTGGCGCTGGTCGCCGCCATCCTCCTCGCAAATCTCCTGAGCGCCACGACCGCGGCGGTGGTCTTCCGCAGGGCCATCGTTCAACAGGGGGCCAGGACCGAGTTCCTCGTCGAGCAGATGCTCGAGTATCCGGACGCGCCGGGGGACCAGGCGTGGAGCGAGTGGGCCCTGCTGATGCAATCGCGAGAGCGCGCCATCGCCGACATGACCCGGTCCACGCACCTGATGGTGTTCGCGGAGCTGATCTCCTCGTCGCTCGGCGTGCTGCTCGGGTGGGTGCTGTTTCGGGCCCTCAGGCGCCTGGCGGCCAAGGAGCGGGAGGTGCAAAGAACCGTCGCCAAGCTCGAGGAGAGCAACGCCCGGCTGGACACCTTCGCGGGCCGGGTCGCCCACGATCTCCGCAACGCGATGGCGCCCACGCGGCTGGCGGCGGGCCTCTTGCGGAAGTCACAGAGCGGCGGCCGGGAGGTGGAGACCGTGGCGGGCATCCTGGACCGCTCGAGCTCCCGGATGGCGCAGACGATCGATGCGCTCCTGGAGTTCTCGCGGATGAACGTCCCCAACCCGCAGGCGCGCTCGGAGATCGCGGGTGTGGTGGACGGGGCCAGGGAGGAGGTGGAGTCCCTCGCGCAGGCGCTGGGGGCCAGGGTGGAAGCCGACGTCGCGCCCGCCTTCGTCCGGGGCACCAGCGGCGCCCTGCACACGCTCGTGACCAACATCCTGAACAACGCGGTGAAGTTCCTCGTCGATCAGCCCGAGCGACGGGTGAGGGTGACGGGCCGCCAGCGTGGGGAGGAGTACGTCCTCGAGATTGCCGACACCGGCCCCGGCATCCCCGCCGAGGTCCAGTCGCGCCTCTTCGACCCGTTCTTCCGGGCCCCCGGGGTCAAGGCGGCGGGGCTGGGCATCGGGCTGTCGACCGCGCACCAGGTGGCGACTGCGCTCGGCGGCGCCGTCTCGGTGGACTCCGCGCCCGGCGAGGGAGCGTCCTTTCTGATCCGGCTGCCGCTTTCGCCCCCGCCGCCGGACGAACGCACCTGGGCACCTCACGTTTGACCGGGAGCGGTCCATGGTTAGGGTGTCCCGGTCGTGAGCCCACTGTCGCGCACAGCCGCGGGTCGCCCCCGCTGGACCCTCTGGGCGCTGCTCGCTGGCGCCTGGCTCGCCGCGCTCGGTGGGGGAGCGGCCGTCCGCCCCCCCCAGCCGGAGCCTGTCAGCGTTGCCCAGGTCCTCCCGCGCTCGTCACGGCCCGTGCCCGGTCGTCTCGCAGAGGTGGCCAGGCTCCCCTCAACCGCCCCGCTTCGCGTCGCGGCGCGGCCTGTAGACCGCCGCCAGCGACACGCGCGGGCGACGGATGAACCCCCGCCCTCGGCGACGCCCCGCTTCATCCTGCACCGCGCCCTCCTGCGCTGAGCGCTTCCGGCTTCACCCCACCGGAAACCCTCAGTCACAGGAGTCACCCATGCCGCTGCTTCAGACGCTGCGGGCGGCCGGACGCGCCGTCCGCAAGGCCGTCTTCAAGTTGGCCCGCGTCCTCTTCGTCGTCCTGTTGATCATCATCCCCGCGCCGTTCGCGCAGCTCGTGGTGGCGCTGGTGAGGCCTCACCGCAAGAACCTCCCGGCCGAGGTGGTGAAGAAGCGGGAGGAGTGACGGGCGCCGCAAAGCGGCTCCGGCTGGGCGGCCCGCCAGCGCGGTTCAGGGCAGCGCGTCTGCGAGCTTCGCCTTCGCGTCCACCACCACGCCGGTGTGCCCGTCCGCGGCGAGCGTGAACGGAAGGTTCAGCTCCAGGAGCCTCTTCAGGGCCACCTTGTTCTGCACGGCGTCCTCGGACAGGAAGGCGGGCGGTGGGCCGAAGCCGCGGCCGCCCTCGGCGCCGATGGCGGAGTCCCCGGTGAAGAGCAGCGGCCCATGGAGGAAGACCACGCTGCCGGGCGTGTGTCCGGGCACATGCACCGCGCGGAAGGTGAGCCCGTCCACGTCCAGCTCGCCGTCGCCCGCCAGCTCCTCTGCGTTCGGCAGCCCGTGGGTGCGCTGCAGCAGCCTGGCCACGGTGGACACCATGAAGCGGGACGGCCGGGTCTCGCCGCGGATGAGGGGCCCGTCACCCTGGCCCACCACGATGCGGGCCTTCGGAAATCTCGCCGCGCCGCCCCAGTGGTCGAAGTGCGCGTGGGTGATGAGCAGCGTGTGCACGTCGTCCGCGCCCAGGCCCATCCGTCCCAGCTCCTCGAGCAGGACCTCCGCCTTCGGGTCCAGCCCCGCGTCCACGAGGGCGGCGCCGTTCGGGGTGCGGACGATCCACGCCATGCTCCCGCCGGTGGAGACCCCGACGATGCCGGGCAGCACCTCCACCCGATCCACCGAAGGCCGGGGGAACCGCGCCCAGGCCACCGCGGCGGCCAGGGCCAAGAGCCCCAGGAGAATGAGCAGCGCCCGCTTCATACAGGCGCGCTCGTATCACGCCGCCGCCAGCTCCCGTCCCAAAGACTCCACCAGCGCCACCGCCTGCTCCGGCCCGGGCAGCCCCACTTCCGTCACCAGCGCCGCGTCCACCCCGGCCGTCACCTCCTCCCGGAGCGCCTGCGCCGCACGTTGGGCCTGCCGGTCCAGCTCCGCGCGGTCTTCGCGCCGAAGCGGAAGTGTCCTTGCGCGCGGCCCTCCAGGAGGGTTTCCTCACCGCTCACCCCGGAGCGACATGGATCTCTTCAGCTCGGCGCGGTGGCTGACCCGTCCCTTCCTCATCACGAAGGACAGCCGCGCCCAGGACTTCCCCATCGACGCGCGGGCCATGATTGGCGACGGCTTCACCTGCGCCCTCGTCCGCGTGGACGGCGTCATCGACTGGTTGTGCCTCCCGCGCTTCGACAGCCCCAGCGTCTTCGGCGGCATCCTCGACGCGGACCGCGCGGGCTCCACCGGCATCACGCCCGTGTCCCGCCCCTTCGAAAGCCTGCAGCGCTACGACCCGGACACCAACGTCCTCGAGACCCTCTTCCAGGTCGAAGGCCAGGGCGTCATCCGCCTCACCGACTACATGCCGTGGACGAACGACGCGCGCGCGGCCATCCATGAGGTGCACCGGCGGGTGGAGTGCCTGGAGGGCGAGGTGGAGATGGCCTTCACCTTCGACCCGCGCTTCGGCTACGGCGAGTCCGACACCACGCTGGAGGTGACCCCGGACGGCGTCATCGCCCGCGGCGCGAACGGCGATCGCCTGGTGGCGGTGGTGAACCACAGCCCCCGCTGGTCCCCACCCGGTCCAAACGGCGTCAGCGCCCAGGTCCGCCTGCGCGCCGGCGAGCGCCGCTGGATGGTCCTCTCCTGGGACGCGCCCCGGCCCGAGCCCATCTCCGCCTACCGCCCCTTCGAGCACCTGCGCGCCACCCGCCAGGCCTGGCGCCACTGGGCAGGGCAGCTTCAGTACGACGGGCCGTGGCGGCACCACGTGCTCCGCAGCGCGCTGGTCTTGAAGCTCCTCATCTACGCGCCCACCGGGGCCATGGTGGCGGCGCCCACCACGTCATTGCCGGAGTGGCCGGGCGGCAGCCGCAACTGGGACTACCGCTACGCGTGGAGCCGGGACGCGGCCATGGCCATCCGGGCGCAGAACCTCATCGGCTACGGCCACGAGGCGCGCGAGTTCTTCCATTTCCTGCGCGAGGCGCTCACGCACGACCACACCCTCCAGGTGATGTACGCCGTGGACGGAGGCCCGGTGCCGGTGGAGCGGGAGCTGTCGCACCTCGCCGGGTCCATGGGGTCCTTGCCGGTGCGGGTGGGCAACGGCGCCAAAGACCAGCTGCAGCTCGACACCGCCGGCGCGGTGATTGACGCGGCCCACCTCTACGAGCGGTTCGGCGGCCACTTGAACCTGCGCACCTGGCGCATCCTGCGCGCCATCACCGAGACCGTGCGCACCCGCTGGCGGGAGCCCGACCATGGCATCTGGGAGCCGCGCTCCGGCCTCTCCCACAACGTCCACTCGAGGCTGATGTGCTGGCAGGCGCTCAGCCGCGGAGACCGCCTGGCCACCCTCTTCGGGCAGCACGGGCTCGGCGCTGCGTGGCGGGACGAGGCAGACCTGGTGCGCAAGGACCTGCTCGCCCATGGGCTGGACCCCTCCGGCCGCTACTTCGTGGGCGCCTACGGCCAGACCCACGTGGACGCATCCTCCCTGCTCGTGCCCATCACCGGGCTCTTGCCGCCCACGGATCCGCTGGTGGACGGCACCATCGCCCGCATCCGCGCGGAGCTGGGTGAAGGGCCCTTCCTGCACCGCTACAAGGTCGACGACGGCGTGGGCGGCCCCGAGGGCGCCTTCATCCTCTGCGGGTTCTGGCTGGCGGAGGCGCTGGCCATGGCCGGACGCCTGGACGAAGCGCAGCAGGTCTTCGTCGCCCACGCGGAGGCCTCGAACCACGTGGGGCTCCTGGCCGAGGAGCTGGACCCGCGCTCACGCCGGCAGCTCGGCAACTTCCCGCAGGCCTTCAGCCACCTGGGGCTCATCAACGCGGCGATGCGCATCGACCTGGGGCTGCGGCAGCGGGACGAAGGCATCCGCGGCCCGCCGAGGCCGGTGGGGCTTCAGCAGCGGGTACGAGAAGCGTGACCCTGGGCGGGCCTCAGCCCACCACCCGGTTTCTGCCCGCCTTCTTCGCCTTGTAGAGGTTCTGGTCCGCGAGCTTGATGAACTGCAGGGGTTCGGTCATCTCGCGGGTCATGTCCGCCACGCCGATGGAGATGGTGACCGGGATGTCCTTGCCCTCGAAGGAGAAGGGCTTGTCCTCCACCAGCTTGCGGATCTTCTCTGCGAACTTGCGCGCGTTGTCGGTGCCGGCCTCCGGCATCACCACCGCGAACTCCTCGCCGCCGTAGCGGGCGAAGCACTCCTCCTTGCGCACCCGCGGGCGGATGGTGGCGGACATTTCGCGCAGGATGTAGTCCCCGGCGAGGTGGCCGTGGGTGTCGTTGATGC
>CAZQVZ010000125.1:0-13963 GCA_964596895.1 uncultured Myxococcaceae bacterium | reverse complement strand
CCCGGTAGGCGAGCTGCGGTTGGTGCGTGGCCCCGAGCGCCATGTTCCCCGGCAGCACCAGGTTGCCCTGCCGCACCCGCACCACCGGGCCGCCCTCCTGGTCCAGGGCGATGAAGGGGGGCACCTTGCCGCGGCGGGTGAACAGCGCGCGCAGGTCCGCGTTGAGGTGCGCCACCTGCTCTGCGGACTCCACGTTCCAGCGGAACAGGCAGACGCCGCCCACCTCGCGGCCGGCCACCTGCGCTTCGATGTCGGCGGTGACCGCCATGCCCTTGAAGCCAATCATCAGGAGCTGGCCGACCTTCTCCTCCAGGGTCATCGCCGACAGCCGCGCCTCGATGTCCACGTCAGTGGTGATGGAGACGGCGGCGACGGCGGGGCCTCGAGCGGTGGCGCTGGCGGGGACGACGGAGAGGGGCTCGGGCCTTTGGGCGTGGACGAGCGGCCCTGACGCCGACGTTGGAGCCGGTTTGGGGGGCGGGGCGGGCGGCGCTTCACGCAGCACCTGCCGGCGACATCCGGGGGAGAAGACGGCGAGGAGAACCGCCACGAGGAGGATACGTCTGACCAGAGCCGTCACTTCGGCGGCGGATGGTAGCGTCGCGGCCTTGCGCTGGCGAGAGTGTACGGGTACATCCGCGGCGGATGAAGATCGCCGAGTTCCTCAGCCCGAAGGCGGTGGTCGCGCAGCTTGCCGCGCAGGACAAGCCCAGCGTGCTCGCTGAGCTGAGCCGGTCGCTGGTGGATGCGCACCCGGAGCTGGACCCCAGTCGCCTGCAGGACGTGCTGCAGGACCGGGAGCGGCTCGGCTCCACCGGCATCGGGGAGGGCGTGGCCATCCCGCACGGCAAGCTGGCAGGCCTGCCCCAGCTGATGGCGTCCTTCGGCGTGGCGCGAGACGGCGTGGACTTCGACGCCATCGACGGCAAGCCCACCTACCTCTTCTTCGCGCTGGTGGCGCCGGAGAACTCCGCGGGCATCCACCTGAAGGCGCTCGCGCGCATCTCGCGGCTCTTCAAGAACCCGCAGTTCCGGCAGGCCATCCTCGCCGCGCAGGGGCCGGAGGAGATCTACCGGCTGATCGCCGAAGAGGACGCCCGGAACTAGCCACGCCATGGACGTCGTCATCCGGGGCGTCAACCAGCGGTTTCTCGACGAGGTCGTCTTCCCGGTCTTCGCCGTAGGCGCCCAGGACAGCGTGGGCGCGCTCTCCCGTCTGCTGGATGAGGTGGACGACCCCCACAGCCGCACCTGCGCCGAGGCGCTCCTGGAGCGCGCCGGGCGTGGCGGCTGGGCGGAGGTGGAGGTGGACCGTTTCGGGGACCTCGTCTACCGGCTCTTGTTCAGCGAGTGGCGGCGCACCCCGCAAGGCTGGGTGGTGGCGGCGCACGCGGAGGCCTTCGCCGGTGGGCTCGAGCAGACCCTGCACTCGGCGCTGATGCTCACCGACCCATCGTTCCCCTACTGGGACGAGTCCGCCGCGAAGGCCGAGCGAGAGCGGGTGGTGTCCCCGCCGTACCTCGAGCGCGGGCTGTCCGCCTTCCTCTGCGGCCTCTGGGACCCCTTCCCGGACTTTCCGCCCGGAGAGGTCTTGACCACGCGCGGCACCAACGTCTACGCGCCCGGCGAGCAGCTCGCCATCGCGGACTGGTGCTGGCGCCCGCCGTCCGTGGTGGCGCAGTGGAGCGCGGAGCTGCCGCGGGCGCTGCGGGACCTGATGGACCGCGAAGTCGCGCGGCTCGCGCCCATCGACGTGCCCGAGGCGCAGGAGGTGGTGGATTACTGGATGGGCCGCGTCGCCGAGCCGCCGCCCCTGGTGGTGGGCTTCACCGGGTTGGGCGCGGGCTCCTTGACCTGGGTGCGGGAGCTCGCCGCGCTCTCGGGGCTCATCCGGCACGCGGCCACCCGGGAGCAGGGGCTCACGGCCATCATCACCGGCGGCGCGCGGAGCGGGTTCCAGGCGCGCCTGTAGGGGAGGCGGGCAGGGAGGCCGCCAGATTGCGGGCGCCCGCCGCCGTGCTCTACTCGCGGTTGAATGACGGAGCCCGCCCAGAGGCCGGACGTCGCGCTGTTCGAGCGGCGCTATGGCATCAACGGTCCCGCGAAGCGCGTTGCCCGGCAGCTGCATGGGCTGCTCGTCGCGGCCACCGAACCCTTGGACCCCGAAGAGGCCGTGCGCCGGCTGGTGGCGCTGTGGGCCTGGGTCCTCGCGGGGCGCGGGGAGGTCTCGCTCTTCGGCAATGACGGCGCCGCAGAGGCGCGCTGCGCGCGGCTGCGGTTCCTCCTGTCGGTGCTCGAGCGGGAGGTGACCTTCGGGGAGCCGCTGCGCGCGCGCCTCACCGAGGTCGTCTCGCACGCCTCGGTGGTGCCGCTTCTGTGTTCGTCCGGGCTGCCTCTGGAGAGCGGGTTTCTGGGGGAGCTGCGCACCCGCCTGGCGGCCACGCTGTTGCCGGATCCCCCCGCCCCCGCGGACCTCTCGAGGCCGCTGTCACGCCTCTTCCGCAAGGAGGGGGACGTGCAGTGGCTGCGCGAATTGCCGGAGGACCTCGTCTCGAGGCTCCAGGCCGCGCTCTTCGAAGAGGCCGCCTGCGCTGCGCTGATCGTGCAGCGGCGGCGCGCCATGGCCATCGTCTCCACGCGGGTGGCGGCGCTGGGGCTGGCAGAGGACGTCACCTCGCGCGCCGGAGACGATCCCCAGGCGCCGTTTCTCGGGCTCTGCGCAGGCTACGCAGAGTCCGCCCCGGACACCGCGGAAGGCGCGCGGTGGGTGGAGGCCTGCCGCGCGAAGTGCCGGCGGGTGCTCGAACACCTGGACGAGTATGGGGTGAGCACGGACCTGGTGTTCCGGCTGGAGAGCATCGGCCATGGGCTCGGGCGGCTGGAGGCCCTGGAGCGGGTGCCCGCCGCGAGCCTTTTGGCCACGGTGCTGGTGGACGCGCACAGGCAGCGCAGCATCCGAGACCTCATCCGGTCCAACTCCCGCCAGCTCGCGCGGAAGATCGCCGAGCGCTCCGGTGATACCGGGGACCACTACATCACCCGCACCCGCAAGGAGTGGCTGGCGATGCTCGCTTCGGCGGGCGGCGGCGGGGTGCTCACCGCGGGCACCACCTGGCTCAAGTACACGGTGGGCTGGATGGCGCTGCCGCTCTTCTTCGAAGGGGCCTTCAACACCGCCAACTACGCCCTGAGCTTCCTGGTGATGCACGCGCTCGGGTTCACGCTGGCGACCAAGCAGCCGTCCATGACCGCGGCGGCCATCGCGGCGGCGCTGAGGAGAGACCGCGGCGCGGGCCCGGCGCGGCACGAAGCGGTGGTGGAGATGGTGGCGCGCGTCTCGCGGTCACAGCTCGCGGCGGTGCTCGGCAACCTGGGGCTGGTCATCCCCACCTGCATCGCGGCGGACCTGCTGCTCACGCACCTGCGGGGGCAGTCATTCTTCGACGCCTACGCCGGCAGCTACGTGGTGCAGTCGCTCCACCCGCTGCAGAGCGGCACCCTCCCCTTCGCGGTGCTCACAGGTGTCCTCCTGTGGCTCTCCAGCATGGTCGCCGGGTGGCTCGACAACTGGGTCGCGTACCGGCGGATGCCGGAGGCCATGGGCGAAAGCGGCCGGCTCCAGGGCCTCTTCGGCGTTCGCGGCGCACACTGGCTGGGGCGGATGGTGGGGCGGTGGGCCGCGCCCTTCGGGAGCTGCGTGAGCCTCGGCACCTTCCTCGCGTTGATGCCCATGCTCTCGCGCATCTTCGGGGCGCCTTTGGACGTGCGCCACGTGACCTTGTCTACCGGCGGCCTCACCTTCGCCTTTCGCGGGATGGGGCTCGAGCAGTTCGTCGCCGAAGGCGGGCTCGCAGCCCTGGTGGGCATCGCGGTCATCGGGCTGTGCAACTTCGGGGTGAGCTTCGCCTGCGCGCTGGTGGTGGCGGTGAGGGCCCGCGAGGTGCCCTGGCGCGAGGATCTGCGGCTCGTCTGGGCGCTGGTGCGCGCCCTGTTGACCCGTCCCGGACAGTTCCTCTTCCCGCCCGCCGCGCCCGCCCAGGCCCCCGAGTCCGGCGCCCCGCTCTCACCCCCCGGCCACTGACGCTGCCCGCCGCCGGCCCAGGCGAGGGGGCAGGAGGGCGAGGAGGATGGGGAGCGCAGGACGCATGGCGGATGCAGCGTACCCCTCACCCAGCGCACAAGTGGCTGTCGCCGCGCCCCCCAACGCGCGAGGCTGGCCCCCCATGACGGTGGATGTGCCAGGGCTCGGCGAGCTGTTGCTGCAACGGGAAGACGGAAGCGCGGTGCGCGTCTCGGAGGCGTGGGCCGCGGGGCCGGCGGTGCTGGTCTTCCTTCGCCACTTCGGGTGACTGCTCTGCCGCGAGCAAGCTGCCGGGTTCCGGCCGCATGAAGAGGCACTCCGGGAGGCGGGTGTGCGCCTGGTGTTCGTCTCCACCGGCAGGCCGCACATGGCGGCCGACTTCCGCGCGACGGTCGGGCTGCGTGCAGACCTCTGGCTCGACCCGCGGCGCAGCGCCTACCGCCACCTCGGGTTCAAGCGGTCCGTGCGCTCGAGCCTCTTCAACCTGCAGTCCCTGAGGCATGGGTTGCGTGCGCTGAAGGCGGGCTTCCGGCAGGGGCGCACCCAAGGGGACCCGTGGCAGCAAGGGGGCGTGGTGGTGGTGGATGCCCGTGGGCGCCCGGTCTTCGCCTACGCCTCCGCCGAAGCCGGAGACCACCCGAAGGTGTCCGAGGTGTTGGCGGCGGTGGGTCGCGCCGCGTGATGCCCCCATCCGCAACCCCGGCCTCCCGGCCGGAGCCCAGCGAGCCGTGGCGTTGGGCGTACCCGCGGTAGGCGCTGAAGTGAGGAGAGGTGTGTTTGATGTGGGCGTAAAATTCTGGCAAGTGTCGCACCAGAAATGTCGACCACTGCACTGACTCTTGCTCTCCTTGCCCAGGTGACTGCGGCGGCCCCGGCACCCACCCCGCTGGAGACGTGGCTCGTCCGCTGTGACGGGGCCAACGCCGCAGCTGCGGCGCCTTCGCTGGACGCGGCAGCGGTGCAGAGCGCCCTGTCCGAAGAGGGGCCCCTCCCCGCGGGTTGGCGGCGGGAGTCTCTGCCTTTGACCATGCCCACCCAGGCCTGCTGGTTCGTCACCCGGCTCCCCGCTTCGTCGGAGGCTTTGGGGGTGTGGGTGGGGGTGGTCAGCGGCGCCTGGACCGCGCGGCTGGATGGGGAGGTCATCTGGACCCGAGGCCGGGAGGCAGAGCCCTACTGGGGTGGAGACCAGGGCTTCGCCGGGTTCACCGTGCCGCCGCAGCTCCTGCGTGAAGACGGCCCGAGGGTGCTCACGCTGAGGCTCTTCTCGCTCATCGACGACACCCGGGTGAAGCCGCCGGAGCTCCTGTCTCCGCGGGACTTTCCGCAGCGGATGTGGGCGGAGACGGCGTTCGGCAAGAGCCTGATGTCGGTGCAGATGTGGCTGTTCCTCGTCATCGCGGTGGTGGCGCTCATCGTCTCCGCCTTCCGGCGCTCGCTGGAGGTCCTCTACTTCGGGCTCGGCACCCTCGGGTTCTCGGTGCTGTTCCTCGTCATCTCTCTGGAGTGGGTGCCCGTCGACCACCGCCTGGTCACCGCCCTGGCGACCCCGGCGATGCTCTGCGCGGTCCCCTTCTACGCGCTGTTCTTCCAGCGCCTGTACCGCATCCACCTGAACCCGGCGTTCGCGGCGGTGGTCCTGGGGCAGTTGACGGTGGTGGCCGTGCTGTCGGCCTTCCTGAACGCCGCCCAGCAGATGCGCCTGACCCTCTTCATCATGCCGCTGTACCTGGGGTGGCTGGGGTACGCGGTGTTCCTCAACGTCCGGGCGTGGCGGGCGGGCCATGAGGCCGCGCGGGCGGTGCTCACCGGGTTCGGGCTGCTCGCCCTGTTCGTGCTGGTGGACGTGGTCCGCTTCTCCTCCGGCGGCGCGGACGGGGTGATGACCTCACCGGTCTTCCACTTCGGCATGAGCGCCTTCGTGGTGTCCATCCTCGTCGCCCTGGCGCAGCAGTTCTTCCGGGTGAGCAACGAGGCCCGGCAGATGCTGGCGCGGCTGCAGGACACCGGGCTGCAGCTCAATGGGCTGGTGGTCAACCTTCAGAGCGCGGCCACGCAGCTGTCCACCGCCACCGCCGAACAGGTGAGCGCCCTCACCGAGACCGCGAGCACCACCACCGAGATGAACCAGACCTCCATCGTCTCCGCGACGAGGTGCCTGGAGCTCATCGACAAGGGGGAGGCGGCGAGCACCGTGGTGGACGAAGGCAAGAGCTCGGCGGAGGGCTCGCGCGCCGCCATCGAGGCCATCTCCGGGGCGCTGGCGTCGGTGTCCGGCGCGTCGCGGGAGCTGTCGGAGAAGGTGCAGCGCATCGACCGCATCATCGACACCGTGAGCTTCCTCGCTGACCAGTCCGCGGCGCTGGCCATCAACGCGTCCATCGAGGCGTCACGCGCGGGTGAGGCGGGCCATGGCTTCGCCGCGGTGGCGCGCGAGGTGCGCTCTTTGGCCAACGACTCGCGCCGCGCCACAGGGGAGGTGCGCGAGGTGCTCGCGGAGATCCGCGACAGGACCCTGCAGATGGAGACCCAGGTGGCGCAGGGCGGCCAGACGGTGACCAGCGGCGTCCAGCAGATTGTCCGGCTCGCGGAGGTGGTGTCTTCGCTGGGCGGGACCATCCACGCGGCGGTGGGCCTGATGCGGCAGGTGGAGTCCTCCGCGCGCCAGCACCAGGCAGGCGTGGAGCAGGTGATGCAGGCGGTCACCAGCATCCAGCGGGCCTCCGAGTCCATCCGCGACGGCGCCGAGCAGCTCACCGCGCTCTCCCGCAAGGCGAACACGCTCTCCTCCGGGCTGGCCGTGCAGAAGGTAGGGCCCACGGGGCCTGCGCCGCTGCCGCCCTCCGCGCAGGCCGCACCGCCGGCCGCGCCTGGACAGGCCGCGGCCTGAGCAGGGAAGGAGGGCTCGCCCGGGAGGGGGTCAGCGCCCGTCCACGCCTTCGCGCATGACCTCGGCGGCGAGCGCGGGGGGCGCCACCGCCCGGGCGCCCTTCGCGGCCCCCAGCGCGCACGCAGGCATCGAGCCCACCACGGAGGACCCCGGCGTCTGACACAGCGCCGCGCCGCCCGCTGCTCGGAGCGCCGCGAGCCCGCTGGCGCCATCCGAGCCCATCCCCGAGAGCACCACGCCCACCGCGCGGGCGCCCGCGCTCTTCGCCACCGACTCCAGGAGGAGGTCTCCGGAGGGGACGTGGCGGCGGGACGCAACCCGCGCCACGACCCGCGCGCCCTCGAGCACGAGGTCCCGCCCGCCGGCGGCGAGGTAGACGACGCCTGGCTCGAGGACCGCCGCGTCCTCCACCACCCGGACCGGCCAGGCGCCGGCGCCGGTGAGCCATTCGGCGAAGAAGCGGACGAAGTCTGCCGCGAGGTGCTGCGCGAGGAGGACGGCCCGGCCCGCGCGCGGCAGGCCCCGCAGGAGGTCCGCCGCCACGAAGGCGCCGCCGGTGCTGGAGACCACCGCCACCACCTGCAGGGGCGCCTCCGCGCTGCGCGCAGGGTGCGAAGAGGGTGCGGGAGGCAGGGGCGCGTGGCCCCGGCCCCGTCCGTTGCCCACGACGGGGACCTCCGACATCAAGGTGATGCGCTGCGCGAGCGTGGCGGCCAAAGCCGGCCTGACCATGTCCACCACCCCCGCGCCGTAGAGCGCGCGGGGCTCGTCGCCGGTGGTGAGGACGATGATGGGGCAGGTGAGGGTGGTGGTGGCCAACTCCACCCGCGCCCTTCGCGTCTCCAGGGTGGCGCCGCCCAGCACCGCCACCTGCCGGTAGCCCGACAGCCTCCGGGACGAGGTGGGGTTGGGGGTCTGCTCGAAGCAGCGCAGGACCAGCGTGCCCGCGAGCGCGAGCGCCTGGTCCAGCCCGGGACAGGCCTCCTCCGCGAAGCGGTCCAGCCACACCGCCAGGGGCTTCATGTCCGGTCCGCGAGCCCCAGGCGCGCGAGGGTCCCGCGCAGCGCGGCCGGCGTGAACTGGCTCTTCACGAGGTAGGCGTCCGCGCCGGAGGCCGCGCCTTCGGCACGGCTGTTCGCGTCGTCGCGCGAGGTGAGCAGCACCACCGGGGTGCGCGCCACGGTGGGGTGGGAGCGCAGGGCCCGCGTCATCGCGAACCCGTCCTGCACCGGCATGTCCACGTCACTGAGGATGAGGTCCGGCGGGGCCAGCAGCGCCGCGCGGAGCCCTTCGGCGCCGTTGACCGCGGTGGTGACCTGGTGGCCATCGCTCTCCAGGAGCAGGCGGTAGACCTCGCGGGTCGCGGCGGAGTCCTCCACCAGGAGGACGCGCAGGCCGCTCGTCTTCGGGCGCGCCGGTGCCGCGGCAGCCTTCGCCCAAGGCGTCCTCGCGCTGGGGGCACGGGCCGCCGGGGCGGGGGCGGCGGGCGCGAGCGCAGCGCGCTCGAGCAGCCGGCCTGGATGCAGCACCTGCACCGCGCCGAACTCGGGCAACATCACCAGGCCTGTCACCAGCGCGTCCGGGCGAACCACCGGCGGCGAGGTGCGGGGGACCACCCGGTGCACCGCCCCCAGTTCGTCCACATCCAGGGCGAGCACCCGCTCCTCGTGCTGAAGCATCACCACGAACGGCCGGCGCGCGGCTTCCCCCAGGCCCAGCGCCGCGGCGAGATCCACCTTCCGCGCGGTGATGCCGGCAATGGAGACGACCTCGCCCACCGGCGTCTGCAGGGCCTCGTCGTCGTCGCGGTGCCGGGCGGCGCAGGCCACCGCATGCGTGGGCAACGCCAGCGCGGTGCCCTCCACGGTGAAGGTCAACACCTCCGCGACCCACACCTCCACCGGCAGGGTGAAGGTGATGGTGGTGCCGAGCCCTGCCCGGGTCTGGATGGAGAAGGTCCCCTTCGCCTCCCTGGCGGCGCGCGCCACCGCGCTCAGGCCCACGCCGCGGCCGGAGACGTCGGAGGCCTCGTCGCGGGTGGAGCCGCCCTGGGTGGCGAAGCGCAGGAGGGCCGCCTCGTCATCCAGCGCGGAGAGCTCGCCTTCGTCCATCCCCTCGCCGAGCCGGGCGCGGATCTTCGCGATGTCGAACCCGCGCCCGTCGTCTTGCACCTGCACCTGAAGCTGGCCGCCGTCGACTCCGAGCGCGATGTCCAGGCGCGCCTGTGCGGGTTTGCCGGCCGCTGTCCGCTCCGAAGGGGTTTCGAGCCCGTGGTCCACCGCGTTGCGCAGCAGGTGGCGCAACAGCCCGCGCGCCTTCTGCAGCACCTGCCGCTCGCACCGCACCTCCGCGCCGGACAGGGTCATGCGCACCGCCTTGCCCAGCCGCCCCGCCAGCGCCTGCCCTTCGGCGTCCAGGCCCTCCAGCGCCTCGGCGCCCGGGCTCTGACGCAGCCGCTCGAGCAGGGTCTCCAGCTCCTCTGCGCCCACCGTCGCCCGCTGCAGCGCCTCCGGGGCGCCCGGGTCCACCCGCAGCTCGGCGAGCGCGCGCTTGAGGTCGGTGGCCAGCGCCACCGCCTGGACCAGCGCGTCGGTCTGGACGGTGGTGTGCTCGACGAGCGCGTGCGCAGGCGCAGCGGGCGTTGCGGCGGGCCGCGCCGGCCCCGTTGGCCGTGCGGTGGCTTGCGGCGGCGCGCCGGCTGATTCGCCCAGCCGGGAGAGGAACTCCGAGAGCGCCGAGGCCGGAAGACCTTCGGGGCTTCGTGCGTGGGGCAACAGGTCGCGCAGGCCGCGCAAGAGGTCGGTGACGTGCTGGGGCTTTGGCGCGTGGCCCTCCCCGCTGCCCTGGACAAAGAGCTCTTCGAACTGGTGGATGGCGTCCGCGAGCGCGGGGAGCTCCACCGAGCCTGCGGCGCCCTTCAGCCCGTGGAGCACCGCGCGGATGCGATGGGGGGCCTCGGTGCCGGGCGCCCAGTTCGCGCAGTGCGCCTGGGCTTCGCGCAAGGACTGCTCCGCCTCCTCGACGAAGACCCCGCGCAGGTGGGCGAGCGCCTCGGGTGGAAGAAAGCTCACGCCCCCTCCCCGAGCCGAGCGTCGAGCCAGGCTCGGACGCTGGCCATCGACAGGAGGGGGACGTCGTCGTCCACGAAGCCCTCCAGGGTCAGCCCGCCGTGGCCCTCGAGCGGGCAGGCCCTCGGGTGGGCTTCGAGCAGGTCAGCAGGTCCGCAGATGCTCAAGGCCACCCGGCCGCTCCCGTACGGGAGGACCAGCGCGGGGCGCTCTTCGAGGCGAGCCTGCGTCGAACGGTCCCTGGCGACGGTCGCCTCGAGGTCGACGACCAGGAGCGGCAGGCCGCGCTCGAGCGCGACGCCGTCGATGTGGGGGCCGCCCGCGAAGGGGGACACGCGCCCCAGCCGGGGGAGAATCCGCTCCACCTCGTCGAGCGCGAGCGCCACCCGCTCATTGCCCAGCCGGAAGCGGATGCAGCGCAGCATCCGGGTGGCGGGGCCGGTGAGCGGCATCGCCGCCGCCTGTGACGGGCGAAGGCGCCAGCGTGGGGACAGGGTCCAGTCGGGGACCTGGGGGAGCGTGAGGGTCATGGGGCGGAGGCGAGCAGCGCGGAGGCAGCCAGCGCGAGCTGGTGGTGGGAGAGGTCCGGATCTGAGCCGGAGGAGCGGCGGGCCTCGTCGAGCACCGCCTGCAGCAGCCGCCGGCCCTGGGGCCGGTCCACCGCGAGGTACAGCCGCGCGAGCAGGAAGCGGCCGCCCAGATGCGCCGGCTCGAGGAAGGTGGCGGCCCGGGCGTGGGTCACCGCCTCCCAGGGCCGGCCTTCGTCCGCGGCGCGAAGGGCGCGGGCGCGCAGGCTCTCCGCGCCGTGGGAGGTGGAGGCGGGCGCCCCAGGCGCGCCCGCAGGTGCGGAGGCGCCGCGGTCCTTTGGGCGCCCGCCGGAGACCGGCAGGGAGACGAGGTCCGCGGTGGGCGGCAAGCGGACCACGCCCACCGGCGCACCCGGGACGGGAGGCAGGCGCGGGGGGAGCAGGTGCGCTTCGACCGGGGCCACCGCGAGCAGCGCGCCCGGCTCGAGCGCGGAGGCGAGCTGCGCGAGCGTGGTCTGCGCGAGTCCCTGCTCGAAGTAGATGAGCACATGGCGGCAGAGGACCACGTCGAACGCGGCGAGCTGCGCGGGCGGGAGCGCCAGGAGGTTGCCGACCTCGAAGTGGCACAGGGCCCGGGCCCGCTGCGACACCTGCCAGCCGTCTGGCGTCCTTTGCAGGTGCGCTGCGACCTCCGGTTCGGGTGCAGCGCGGACGCTCCATTCGGCCAGAAGCCCGCTTCGGGCGCGGGTCACCCGGGCCGAAGAGATGTCGAGCCCCACAATCTCCACGCGCGATGCGACGGCGCTCGCCGACAGCCCCAGCTTCGCGCCGGCGGCCAGCGCCCGGATGGCGAAGCTGAAGGCCTCCTGCCCTTCGGAGCAGCCCAGGGACAACACCCGCAGCGGCGCCCGCTCCAGCTCTGCCGCGCCGAGCGCTTCGGGCAGCGTTCTCTCGCCGAGCCAGGTCCAGAGCTCCGCGTCCCGCATCAGCGAGCTCTCGGAGATGGGGAGGTGGTCGGGCAGCTGCTCGAGCGGCGTGCCCGGGCCCAGCTCCTTCACGGCGCGGGCGAGCTGGTCATCCGACACCGCGGCGAGCGCGAGGCCGTAGGTGGCCTCCAGGCGCCTGCGCAGGGCTTGGAGCACGTCGGGGGCCATGGCTTCAGACGGGGGCAGGGCAGGCGCGCTCGATGGCGGCGAGCAGCGCCTGCGGCGTGACCGGCTTCTTGAGAATCTCCTTCGCCCCCGCCTGGCGGCACGCGTCCGTCATCTTCGTGTCCGCGGCGCCGGTGAGGATGACCACCGGGATGTCCCGAAGCTGGGGGTCTGCCCGCGCGTGCAGGCACAGCTGCAGCCCGTCCAGCCGCGGCATCTGCATGTCGGCGATGACCAGGTCCGGCCGCTCCTTGCGCATCACCTCCAGGGCCTGCTCACCGTCTGCCGCCTCCAGCATCGAGGCCCTCGAGCTGGCGAGGTACACCTTCAGGACCTCGCGGATGACCTTCTGGTCGTCGACGACGAGGATTGTGCGACTCATGACCCGGACTCCTGTTCCTGCGCGCTGAGCGCGGTACGAAAGCTGTCGAGCGCGAGGACCGGCAGGGCCCGCCCCTCCACGGGGCACCACCCCGCAACCAGCGGTCCGTCTTCGGGACGCGCGGGCTGGGGCTGCACCTCGAGGACCTCCTCCACTGCGCTCACCCACAACACCACGGGCGAGGTCCCCCGCAGGACCAGCATCTGGTCGGAGGGCTCCAGCGTCACCTGGCTTGCCCCGAAGAACGCGGCGCCGAACCACACCTGCACCGGCTGCCCGTCCAGAGTCACCACCGGCGGTCGCGCGCGGGCGCCGGGTGCCCTGACCGGGGCCTCCGCGGGCACCACCCGGGCCACCTCCGAGAGCGGCACCAGCAGCACGTCGCGGTCTACCCGGCAGACGATGAGTTCGACGAAGGAGGAGGTGGTCACGGAGGCTCAGCGGCGCTGGAAACGTGAAGTTGCGGCGGACACATTACGGTTCGACAGTGGACATGACAAACCCACATGCGACCTGCTCGGAGGGCCAGCAAACAGCCGACCAGACGGGTCGCGGCCGCGCGGAAAAAGCGGTACGGGGGAGCCCATGAGCGCGCTGCCTCCCTGCCCGAAGTGCCAGTCCGAATACACCTATGAAGACGGGAGCGGCCTGTGGGTCTGTCCCCAGTGTGCGCACGAGTGGGCGCCGGGTGCGGCCGCGCCGGCGGCAGGTGACGAAGCCGCGGAGAGTGGCGCGCGCGTGGTGAAGGACGCCAACGGGAACGTGCTCCAGGACGGCGACACGGTCACCGTCATCAAGGATCTGAAGGTGAAGGGCGCATCCTCGACGCTCAAGGCCGGCACCAGGGTGAAGGGCATCCGCCTGGTGGACGGGGACCACGACATCGACTGCCGCATCGACGGCTTCGGCCAGATGGGGCTGAAGTCGGAGTTCGTGAAGAAGGCGTAGCGCCCGCGGCTCAGGCCTGCGCGGTGTCCAGCATCAGGGTCACCGGCCCGTCGTTCACCAGGGCCACCTTCATGTCCGCGGCGAAGATGCCTTCTTCCACGGTGAGGCCCGCCTCGCGCAGCAGCGCGCAGAACCGCGCGTACAGGCGCTTCGCCTCCTCCGGTTCGCAGGCGTCGATGAAGCTGGGGCGGTTGCCCTTGCGCGCATCGCCGTAGAGCGTGAACTGGCTCACCGCGAGCACCTGCTTCGAGCTGTCGAGCACGCTGCGGTTCATCTTGCCGGCCTCGTCCTCGAAGATGCGCAGCGCGCAGACCTTCTTCGCCAACCAAACGGCCTGGGCTTCGGTGTCCCCCCGGCCCACCCCGAGCAGGACCAGCAGGCCCGGGCCAATCTCCCCGACGACCCGGCCGTCGACGGTGACGCTCGAGGAGAGCACCCGTTGGATGACTGCGCGCATGGGCAGAGCTTAGCGCGTGCAATCATCCGCGCGGACCGACGTAGGGAGGGACCATGCGGCTGCTCCTCAACATCCTGTGGATCGTCTTCGGTGGCGGCATCGTCATCGCGCTCGAGTACGCGCTGGCGGGGCTCTTGCTCTGCCTCACCGTGGTGGGCATCCCCTTCGGCCTGCAGTGCTTCAAGCTCGCGGGTCTGGGGCTGTGGCCGTTCGGCAAGGACCTCGACTCGGTGCCGCGCGGGATGGTGGGCGGCACCTTCGGGCTCGTCCTCAACATCCTGTGGATCGTCGTCGCGGGGATCTGGATCTTCCTCAGCCACGTGACCCTGGCGCTGGGGCTCGCGGTCACCCTCATCGGCATCCCGTTCGCGTACCAGCACCTCAAGCTGGCCTTCCTGGCGCTGGCGCCATTCGGGCAGAAGGTCCGCCTCCCCGGCGCCGCTACGTCTTCCGCGGGTCCAG
>CAZQVZ010000124.1:9108-13969 GCA_964596895.1 uncultured Myxococcaceae bacterium | reverse complement strand
CTTGGCGAGGATGGTGATGCCCTTCTCGCGCTCGAGGTCGTTGGAGTCCATGACCCGCTCGGTGAGCGTTTCATTGGAGCGGAACACCCCGGCCTGGCGGAGCATGTGGTCGACCAGGGTGGTCTTGCCGTGGTCGACGTGGGCGACAATTGCGACGTTGCGGAGCTTCTCGCGGGAGATCATTGAGACAGCCTGGGTGTGAAGGGGTGCGCCGGAAAACAGCGGCAACCGGGCGGATTACTCCGGCCCCCTGTGGGAGGCGGCGGCTTATATGTCGGGCATGGGGGCGTGGCAATGAAGCGCGCACGTTCGTCTGCTTGCCCCGCCTGCGGTGCTCTGCTCGGTGCTCCCAGGACCGCCCCCAGCGGCGTCCCCAGGGGCGCCCCGCACTCCTAGAACGCGCTGCCGAGCGTGAGGTAGCCCTGGGTCACGCCCTCCCTCGAGAGCCCGCGGGCGAGCCCCAGCCGCAGCTGCACGGCCAGGTAGTAGCCGAGCACGAAGTCGCTCCGCAGTTCGGCGCCGGTGCCCACGCGCAGAGGCTCCAGCGTGAAGGCGGTCCGGCCGGTGGCGCCTGCGTCCACGAACCCCGCGGCGTGCAGGCGGCGCAGGAAGAGGGGCAAGGACCACGGCCCCCGGTCGATGAAGGAGAGGGGCAGCCGGTATTCGGCAGAGCCGAAGGCCAGGGTGTTGCCGGCGGTGACGCGGGAGGGATAGCCGCGCAGGACCCCAGAGCCCACCCGCTGGTTGTTGACGAGCTGCAAGATGGGCTCGAGCGCGCCCACGCCGCCGAGCGAGAAGAGGGGCCGGTCACCGAGATCCCCCACGCCCACCCCGCCGAGCACCTGGCCGGCGAGCACGTGGTGGGACGCCCACGGCAGCCGCACGTACTTCTGCGCCCGGGCTTCGGCGGAGGTGAACCCGAAGGTGCCCAGGGTGTACGCGCTCGAGTGGCGCACGGTGGCGGACAGGGTCTGGCCCTCTTCGGGGCTGATGGAGTGGGCGTACCCGCGCGCGTCCGACCAGGAGAAGCCCAAAGACGCGGTGCCGGCTCGGCCTTCGCGTGGGAGCAGCGGGCGGACCTGGTCTGGGCGGAGCACCGGGGTGAACTGCGGAACGTACGCGCGCAGCTCATAGCCGATGGACAGGGCCGCTGACTCGTCCAGGGACGAGGCGGGGAAGAGCATCCGGAAGCCTGCGGCCCACTGCCGGTCGTACAGGCCGGGCGTGAAGCCTGCGACCTGGGAGACGTACGTCTCCGCCCAGGTGGTGATGCCGGGGTGGAAGGTGCGGAGGGTGTAGCCCAGGGAGAGGCCGGGCTCGCGCGAGACCAGGCCGAAGCTGGCCTGGGCGGACCACAGGTGCCGGTCGAGCACGTCCGCGCCGCCGGTGGCCAGGCCGATGGACGGCCCCAGCGGATCCGCGGCGAGCGCGGGCAGCCAGTACAGCGGCCGCACGCTGGGCCACACCCGGTACGCGCGCACCGGGGCCATCTCGCGAGGGTCCTCGTCCCAGACCTGTGGGGGGCGCGGCGCCCGGTCCGGAAGGGGCGCGCCTCCGAAGCGGTCTTCCGGTGCGAGCACCGCCACGTCGTAGCCTTCATGCGAATAGGTGAGCAGGGCGAGGTGCCCATCCGGCGCAGGCGAGGGGTGGAAGGCGCCGGTCTCCACGTTGGTGAGTTGGCGGAGCGCGCCTGTGTCCGGGTCGAGCGCGTAGAGGTTGTAGATGCCGCTGCGGTCCGCGGCGAAGTGGAGCGCCCCGTCCTTCGCGAAGCGCGGCTGCAGGAGGAGCCATTCGGCCTCCAGCAGGGTCTGGTCCCCCTTGCCGTCGAGGCGGATGCGCCCGAGCCTGCGGCCGGTGCCGCGCTTCTGGCTGAACACGAGCGACTGGCCATCCGGCGTGAAGACCGGCGTGAACAGGCGCGCGCGCTCGTCGGCCTCGAGCACGCGGCGGACCTCGCCCGTGGCCCGGTCATACAGGCCGAGGTAGCTGTGGCCTCCGCCCGAGCGGCCGACGAAGGCGATGGTGCGCCCGTCCGGTGAATACGCAGGGTCGGTGGCGCGCAGCCCGTGGGAGAGCCGCACCAGGTCTCCGTCTTCGAGGCGGATCTCCCAGAGGTCGTCGAAGGTCTGGTACTCCTCGAAGACCTCCGGCAGCGAGATGACCACCCGGACCGCGTCCGGTGAGACGTCCAGGGGCCCTGTGCTCCACAGCCCCTTCACCTTGCGGTTCTGGGTGCCGTCCCGCCGCATCACCCGCAGCTCGGGGCGCGAATCCACCGGCGCCGCCACGTAGACGATGCGCTGGCCGTCAGGCGTGAGGCGTGGGGAGCCGGTGCTGTTGCCCGAGCGCGTCAACACCTGGAGCTTCGTCACCCCGGCCTCGCGCACGGGGGCAAGCTGGGCCTCGAACGCGGCGCGGCGCGTGCTCAGGAAGTCGTCGTAGAGGGCGAGGAAGTCCTTGTCCCAGACGCGCTCGGCGCTGTCGTTGAGGGACCAGGGGACGACGCGGCCGCCGTAGAGCGCGAAGAGGTCCGGCACGGCCTCTTCACCCACGCGGTCCGCGATGTGCGCGAGGAACTGGCCGCCGTAGAGGTAGGCGAGGTTGCCGCGCGGCCACTGGTGCGGGGTGTGGCTGACCTCGTCGAGCCGGAAGGGGCGGTGGAGGATGGAGGCGCGCAGCCACATCTCGAAGAGCGAGGACCGCAGGCGGCCGGCGTTGGAGAGGTTCGACTCCTGCCAGGTGGCGAGCCCTTCGGTCATCCAGCGCGGCACGTACGCGTTGGGCAGGAGCATCTTCCCGAAGACCGTGTTCACGCCTTCGGGCAGGCCGTAGACCGTGTCCAGGTGGAGCACGTGCGTGTATTCGTGCACCACCAGGTTCCACAGGTGGTCGTCGTAGTCGTTGAGGACGGACTGGTCCTCCGGCGCCTCCGCGTACAGCCGCATCCAGGGACGGTACATGGCGAAGGCGGAGCCGTTGGCCGAGTCCACGTCGTCGGTGAGGATGACCTCGGTCTTCCGGCGCGGCGTCCAGCGGAGCCGCGGCGCGAGCAGGGCGTGGGCGGCCTCGCACGCGCGCGCGGTGCGCTGCGCCAGCGCGTACATGTGCGCGCCTTCGTGGAAGTGGACCCGGAAGTGCGGCGTCTCCAGCGTGTACCACTCGTAGTGCGGCGGCACCGCGTGCGCCGCCTGCGTCCACAGCAGCGCGCCCAGGCAGACGGCGAGCGGCGCCCAATTTTGCGCGCGGGTGATCCTGCGCCGAAGGGAGGAGGCGAGGCTCACCGGTGGGAGTCCGCCCCCCGCGTGCCCGCGCGGCCGCGGCGCTTCTTCGGGGGCCCGGGCTCGGGTCCGGGCTCGGGCTCGGTCAAGCTGCGCGTGCGCAGGAACCTGTCGATGCGCTCGCCCACCAGCTGCGGCTGCTCCAGCGGCGCGGTGTGGCTGCCGCGCGGGACGATCATGAACTCCGAATCCCGGATGGCGTCCGCCATGCGCCGGGAGAGCCACACCGGGGTGAAGCGGTCCCGCTCCCCCCCGACGATGAGCGTGGGCACTTCGATGTGGGGGAGGTGATCCCACGCGGTGTGCTCGGCGAGCGACTCCAGGGTGCGGATGAACACCGTGGGGTCCATGCGGGCGAGGTGATCGAAGTAGGGGATGAGGTCGTTGCGCTGCATCAGCTCGCGGTTGAGCTCCAGGGACAGCGCGAGCTGCAGGGTCAGCTCCGCCTTCATGGCGATCCGGTTGAGCCAGGTGATGGGCCGCGGCAGGAGCTCCACGAGGATCCGCACCAGGGGGAACACCCGGCGCAGGAGCGTGTCGTCGTGCACGGTGTCCAGGGGGAACCCGTACGAGCCGCACAGCAGCACCAGCCCCAGGACCCGGTCCGGGTGGCGGCGGTGGAACTCCAGGGAGACCTGCACGCCCATGGAGTGGCCGAAGACCAGCGCCTTCTGCACGCCGGCAGCGTCCAGCACCCGCGCGAGGTCATCCGCGGTGAAGTGGAAGCCGATGCGGCCCGTGTCCTCCGGGGTGCTGGAGTAGCCGTGGCCGCGGTAGTGCCAGCGGATCACCCGGTGGGACGTGGCGAGCTGCGGCAGCAGGTACTTCCAGGCGAACCCGTCACAGCCGATGCCGTCGCACATCACCACGGCGGGTTCGCCCTCGCCGTGGACCTGGAAGTACAGGCGGGTCCCGTCGGGCGTGGTGACGAAGTCCTGGCGGAAGTAGCGGGCCACGAGGGCCGCGAGCGTGCAGGGCGCCCACCCGCTTGTAAAGCGTCACTGCCCGCAGCCGTGGAGCCCAAAGGCGCTGTGCGAGGGCACAGACCCGGCGGCGTGCGGGCCGTGGTGCCACTTCTTGTGGTGCAGGCGCCAGGAGAGGTGGGCGAGGCCCGAGCCGAAGCCGGCCACGGTGCCGAAGGCGAGGAGGGCGATGAGGAGCTTTCTGCGCATGGTCATGGGTCCTTGAAGGTCTGAGGGGCGTGCGGGAGGGGAAGGGCGGTCAGTGGACGCAGCGGCGCATGGAGCGGCGCGGCCCGTCGCTGATGAGCTCGGAGAGGTGCCCGCGCTGCGTCTCGTCCAGCGCTTCGTGCAGGCGGCCCAGGTGCCCCACCACCGACTCCTCGAGCGTCTCCAGATGGGCGCGCTGCCGGGCGAAGGACTCGCGCAGGGGCCCCGCGTCGAACACGGAGCCGCGGACGGCGCGGCCTGCGTCCTTCCTCAGTTGCTCGAGCTCCGAGTACATCTGCCGCAGCCGGTCTTCGAGATCCTCCGCGGCGCCCAGGAGCACCTTCTCCTGGCCCGGGGTGGTGTCCAGCCGCGTGTAGACCCAGCGCAGCATCCACTGGCGCTTGCCCTGGCCGA
>CAZQVZ010000124.1:0-9008 GCA_964596895.1 uncultured Myxococcaceae bacterium | reverse complement strand
GGCCGTGCCAGTGCCCGTGGCCGTGGGGCCCCTTCTCGAGGACCGCGATGAGCCCGACCAGACTGGCCGTGCCGACGAGGAATCCGAACATGTTGCCTCCGTGGCTTCGAAGGCGCCCGAAGTGGCGACCTTCACGGAGGGCAAACTAGGCGCCGGCGTTGAAGCGGGCCTTCTGCGCGGGTGAAGAAGTGTGAAGCCCCTACGCCGTGGCCTCGTCCGCTTCGTCCTCTTCGACGCCGGGGCGGCCGGGCTTGTCCAGCGCGTACTTGGCGATCTTGAGGATGAGGTTGGAGCGGCTGATGCCCAACTCCCGCGCCAGCCGGCTCTTGTTGTAGCGGGTGCGCTCGAGGCCCTGGTGGATCATCTCCCGCTCGAGCGTCTCCACCGCGTCGTTGAGCTTGCCGGCCACGTTCCGCATGGCGGTGGGGAGGAAGACCTGCCCGCCGGGCTGGACCGCGTCCTTGATGCGGCTGGAGATGAGGTCCCCGGGGATGATGTCCAGGTCGTTCCCCAACACCAGGAGCCTTTCGATCTCGTTCTCCAGCTCCCGGATGTTCCCCGGCCAGGCGTAGTTGAGCAGCACCCCCATGGCGTCCTGCGCCAGGCCGCGGGCCCGCTGCCCCTCGCGGTGGTGCTTCTTCATGAAGTGGTCGATGAGGATGGGGATGTCGTCCCGGCGCTCGCGCAGGGGCGGCACCTGCACCCGGATGACGTTGATCCGGTAGTAGAGGTCTTCGCGGAACTGGCCCTTCTTGACCATGTCCCCCAGGTCCTTGTGCGTGGCGGCGATGACGCGGACGTTCACCTCGCGCGTCTGGGTGCCGCCCACCGGAATGAAGGTGCCCTCCTGCAAGACGCGCAGGAGCTTCACTTGCAAGGACGGCGACATGTCCCCGACCTCGTCGAGGAAGAAGGTCCCGCCATCTGCGACCTCGAACAGGCCCTTCTTGTCCCGAAGCGCGCCGGTGAAGGAGCCCTTGGTGTGGCCGAAGAGCGCGCTCTCGAGGAGGTTGTCGTTGAAGGCGGAGCAGTTCTGCACCACGAACGGCTGGTCCTTGCGCGGCCCGTTGTAGTGGATGGCGCGTGCCACCAGCTCCTTGCCGGTGCCGGACTCGCCGTTCACCAGCACTGTGGAGTCCGAGTTGGACACCTTCTCCAGGAGCCGGAAGATCTCCAGCATGGGCCCGGACTTGCCGACGATGTTCTCGAACTTGTACCGGTCGGAGAGCTCGTGGGAGAGGGACTGGATGGTCTGGTCCCGCTTGCTCATCTCCGCTTCGTAGTTGGAGATCTCGTTGACGGCGAACTCGAGCAGGTCGGTCAGCTTGCCCACCTCCTCGGACACCATCTGCGGCACCCGGCCCACCGCGCGGTCGAGGTCGGTGGCGCCCGGGTTCACCTCCGCGACCTTCAGCTTCATCCGCTCCACGTCGCCGTCGGTGGGCGGCTGGCGCAAGAACCCCTCCACGAAGAGGAAGCCCTCGTACTCGTTGTCGATGTAGAGCGGCGCCCCCACGATGGTGAAGCCCATGTGGCAGTCGTGGAAGAGCGGGTCCCGGAGCTTCTTGGAGCTTCGGAACTTGTCGTGCAGCACCCGCACGGACGTGCTGCAGCGGCGAAACCCCTCCTTGGAGAAGAGGGAGAGCCGGCAGAAGTCGTTGGGTGGGGGCTTGATGTCCCCCTTCTCCCAGGCCACCACCGCGCCGTTCTTGTCAGCGAACTCCAGCTCGAAGCGCCACCACTTGCGGATGACCTCCCTGAGCATGATGATGGTGTGCAGGTTCTGGTGCTTCTCGAAGTCCATGAACTTTCCGGGTGGACGGTTGACCTGAAACCGGACAGGGTGCCGTTGGAACTGTCCGAACTTTAGCCGGGTGTCCCCCGGCGTCCAACTTCCTGGAGGCGGTGTCGGCGGCGTGAGCACATCGTCGCACAGTGGTGGTGGTACGGGCGAGCACGCGCACGACCACGGCCATGGCCACTCGCACGGGCACAAGCACCACCACGGGATTGGCACCCGCGCGGAGCGGGTGAAGGACCGTAAGCGGCTGATGGCGGCGGTGAGCTTCACCTCCGTGATCGCCATCGCCGAAGGGGTGGGCGGCTACCTCACCAACTCCCTGGCCCTGCTTTCGGATGCGGGCCACATGCTCACCGACGTGTCGGCCATCGCCCTGGCGCTTTTAGCGCTGTGGTTCGCGGCCAAGCCGGCCAACGTCAAGAAGACCTACGGGTATTACCGGCTGGAGATCCTCAGCGCCCTGCTCAACGGCGTGGTGCTCCTGGGGATCACCGTCTACATCGTCTGGGAGGCGGTGGAGCGGTTCCGCAATCCCCAGCCGGTGGACGTGGGGCCCATGCTGGTGGTGGCCGCCATCGGCCTCGTGGCCAACCTCGTGGCGCTGTCGGTGCTGCACAAGAGCCACTCGATGACCGTGCGCGGGGCGTTCCTCCACGTGGTCGGAGACACCCTGTCCTCGGTGGGCGTGATCGTCGCCGGTGGGATCATGTGGTGGACGGGGTGGATGACCATCGACCCGCTGATCTCGGTGATGATCAGCGTGGTGATCGTCATCGGGGCGTGGCGGCTGGTGAGGGACGCGGTGGACGTCCTGCTCGAGGCCACGCCTGCGCACGTGGACATGGGCGCGCTGCGCCAGCTGATGCGGGAGATCCCCGGCGTCAGCGACGTGCACGACCTGCACGTGTGGACCATCTCCAGCGGGATCTATGCGCTCTCCGCCCACCTCGTGGTGGAGGACCCCATGGTCTGCAACAACGACGAGATCCTCTCCGCGGTGAAGCATGAGCTGTTCGACCGCTATGGCATCGACCACACGACCATCCAGATCGAGAGCGCCAGCTATGCGCACCTGGGTGAGGTGCACTGAGGCCTCGCCGTGACCGCCTCGCCGCTCGACAGGGTGCTCGCGCTCCGGCCCACCAACGTGGTGGCGCGCCTGGGCGCCGGAGGCCCATTGCCGCTGCTGAACCCGCGGGACCTGCTGGCCACCTTGCGTCCGGGCGCGGCGCTGATCACGGCGCCGGTCTACGCAGACGAGGTCGTGGCCGGCGCCCTGCGGGCGGCGCGGGAGGCGGACGCGGTGCTCGGGCTCTCCTGCCCCTGGCCGCTCGGGGACCGGGATGCGCCGGCCCGGGTGACGCAGGTCCTCGCGCGCGAAGCCGCGAGCGTGCGGCACCGGGCGCCGGTGTTCCTGCAGGCGGGGCCCATCTCCCTCACCTCCACCGATCCCGGCGAGATCGAGCGGGTGACGGGGGCGGTCTGGGACTTCGTCGAGGCGGGCTTCACGCTGGTGAGCCTCGATGCGTCGGCGCTGGACGTCCGCGGCGCGCTGGGCGTGGCGGAGGCAGCCCAGACGGTGGTGGAGCGCGAGCTGTCCCTGGAGTTGGTGCCGCCTCTGGACCCCTCCGGCCGGTTCGACGCGGAGCGCGCCGGCCTCTTCTTCGAGGCGCTCGCCCAGGGCGACGTCCTGCCGCAGTGGCTGCGCCTGCCGGCGAAGACCTATTCCTTTTCGCCCCACGCGCGCGAGCCGTTCGAAGTGGACCTCTCGGTGCTCGGGGAGGCGCAGGCCGTGGCCTCCGCGCACGGCGCGGCGCTGTCGGTGGAGGTGGACGGGCCTTCGCCGGAGCGGCTCGCGCAGATCCTGCTGGGGGCGGGCGTGCGCAAGCTCGAGGCGACGGGGCTCTTCTCGACGGCTTCTTCGGCCCCGCAGAGCCTGCGCGCCGAGGTCCGCTGCCACGGGGCGGCGCAGGAGCTGCTCGCGGGGTTCGGCGCCCGGGGGAGCGCGAGCCGCGCGGTCCAGGCGCTGGCGAAGGGGAGCCGCTACTAGCCATGCGCATCGTCGGCGGGAGCGCGCGGGGGCGGCCACTCAAGGGGCCGAAGGGGCCGGGCCTGCGGCCCACCGCGGACCGGGTGCGCGAGACCCTGTTCAACATCCTCGGGCAGCGGACGGACGGCCTGGAGGTGTTGGACCTCTTTGCGGGCACCGGCGCGCTGGGGCTGGAGGCCGTCTCTCGCGGCGCTGTGCGCGCGGTGCTGGTGGACAAGGGACGCGAGGCGGTCGCGCTGTGCCGCGAGAACGCGCAGGGCCTGGGCTTCACCGCGCAGGTGGAGATCCTCGGCGTGCCGGTGGAGCGGGCGGTGTCGGACCTGGGCCGGGCCGGCCGCGTCTTCGACCTCATCTTCGCGGACCCGCCGTACGCCGCGCGCGTGGTGCAGACCCTGCTCGAGGGCGTGACGACGAACGGGCTCCTCCGCGAAGGCGGCACCCTGGTGGTGGAGCACGACAAGCGCGAGGACGCTCCGGAGGCGCTCCTGGGCCTTCGCCGCACCGACCAGCGTCGCTTCGGCGACACGTTGGTGTCCTTCTTCACCTCTGCTTGACCGGTGAACACCCTGCACGGAGACTGCCGCGCCATGCCGACCACGGCGATCTATCCCGGCTCGTTCGATCCGCTGACCAACGGGCACCTCTCCATCATCCAGCGCGGCCTCACCATGTTCGATCGGCTGATCGTCGCGGTCGCGGTGAACCCGAAGAAGCAGCCGCTCTTCTCGCCGGAGGAGCGGATGAAGCTCATCCGGGAGGCCTGCCCGGACCCGCGCGTGGAGGTGGACCACTTCGGGGGCCTGCTCGTCGGCTACGCGCGGCAGCGGGGCGTGAAGGTGCTCCTGCGCGGCCTGCGCGCGGTGAGTGACTTCGACTACGAGTTCCAGATGGCCAACATGAACCGCACGCTCGCCCCGGACGTGGAGACGGTGTTCATGATGACCGGCGAAGACTACTTCTACATCTCCTCGCAGATCGTCCGGGAGGCGGCGGCGCTGGGCGCGAACGTGGATGGGTTGGTGCCGGCCAACGTGCTCGCCAGGCTCAAGGAGAAGTTCGGCGAAGGGAGCGGATCATGAAGCTGTCGTCGCGCATGGCGCAGGTGAAGCCGTCTGCCACCCTGGCCCTCAACGCCAGGGCCCGCGCGCTCACGCAGCAGGGCGTGGACGTGGTGAGCTTCGCCGCTGGCGAGCCGGACTTCGACACCCCCGCGCACGTGAAGCAGGCCGCCATCGCGGCGCTGGAGAAGGGCTTCACCAGGTACACCGCCACCGCGGGCATCCCGGAGTTGCGGCAGGCCATCAGCAACAAGCTGCAGCGGGACAACGGCCTCGCCTACGCGCCGGACGAAGTGGTGGTCACGGTGGGCGCCAAGCAGGCCCTGTTCAACGCGCTGCAGGCCCTGGTGGGCGAAGGCGACGAGGTGATCATCTTCTCGCCCTACTGGGTGAGCTACCCGGACATGGTCACGCTCGCCGGCGGCCGCCCGGTGATCATCCCCACCCGGGAGGCGGATGACTGGGCGCCGTCGCCGGACGCCCTGCGCCAGGCGCTGACGCCGAAGACGCGCGCGGTGATCCTGAACAGCCCCTCCAACCCCACCGGCAGCGTCCTCTCCGAGGCCGCGCTGAAGGGCGTGGCGGAGGCGGTGGGGGGGCACGACTGCGTGCTCATCACCGACGACATCTACGAGAAGCTCCTCTACGGAACCGCGCCGTTCCGCAACGTGCTGAACGTGGCGCCGGCCTTGCGCGACCGCACCCTGGTGGTGAACGGCTTCTCCAAGTCGTTCTCGATGACCGGCTGGCGGCTCGGGTACGCGGCGGGCCCGAAGCCGCTCATCTCCGCCATGCAGTTGATCCAGGACCAGTCCACCTCCAACGCCACGTCCTTCGCGCAGAGGGGCGCGCTGGCGGCGCTCGAGGGCCCCACCGGGTTCCTCGCGGAGATGGTGGCCGAGTACAAGGCCCGGCGCGACCTGATGGTGGCAGGGCTCAACGCGCTCGAAGGGGTGAAGTGCCGCACGCCGGACGGCGCCTTCTACGTGTTCCCCGACGTGCGCGCCCTGTGCGAGCGCCACTACAAGGGCGCGAAGGTGGGCGGCTCGTTGCGGCTGTCGGAGATCCTGCTGGAGGACTTCCAGCTGGCGGCGGTGCCCGGCGCCCCGTTTGGGGCCGAAGGCAATCTGCGGCTGTCGTTCGTGACCTCCCGCCCCGTCATCGAGAAGGGGCTGGAGCGGCTTCGGGCGTTCGCCTCAGCGCTTCAGTCGTGAAAGCCGGTGAGCAGGTACTCACCGGGCCGGAACTCACGTAGCAGCGCCACCGCCGGACGGCCGCTGAGGTTGCCCACGGCGATCCAGGTCCTGGGCGCCTTCCAGGGCAGGTTGGCGAGGCGCGCGGGCGGCTTGCCGTACTTCTCCTCCATCTCCTGGGGCGTGTAGACCTCCACCCCGTACAGCACGTGCAACTCCACCCGGCGCGAACGCAGCACCCGGAGCCACTCGCTGCCCAGTTCGTCCCGGTCGGTGATGCGACGGTCCTCGAGGAAGAAGGGCACCGCCGAGTTGAAGGCGATGTTGCGCGCGTCGCCTGCGACCAGCGCCAGGAAGAAGTCCCGCGCGGCCTCTTCGGCCACCTGCCTGGGGCTCAACTCCGGCTCCGGGGTGAACTCGCCTCGCTCCGCCGCCTCCACCAGCTTCCCGAAGCCCTTCTGGAGGGGCGCGTCGTGCCCGTCGTCCGTCTGGGCGCGGGCGGTGGTGGGGGCGAAGGCCCCCAGGGCGAACACCACGAGGAGCAGCGGGGCGCGGAGCATGCCGGGGAATGTACCAGACGGCTGCGGGCGGCCACCTGTTCGTTGCCTGCCCGCAGGCAGGGCGACTACCCTCCGGGGGCTGGGTGGACCAGGCCGCGGGTGTCTCGAAGCAAGAAGACAACGGGAGAGGGAAGCGAATGAACGGCAAGAGGATGGCGGCCGCGCTGGTGGCGCTGGTGGGCGTGTGGGCCCTGTCTGGCTGTGGAGATGATCCGGCGCCCGGGCCGCTCGACGGTGGGGACGACGCGGGGACGCCCGGCCCGGGCCCAGGGCCCGATCAGGCGGCGCGGGCGTGGTGCGCCTCGGCGGCGTCCACCTACTGTGATCATCTGGTGGCGTGCGGGCTCGCGGATGAGAGCGCGAAGCTCCTGTGCGGCGAGGTCATGAGCCGCGACCTCTGCGGGACGGTGGAGGGGGTGGCGCTCGGCGCCCTGACCTTCAACGCCCAGAAGGCCCAGGCCTGCCTGGAGGCGATCCGGGGGCTGGTCGGCCAGTGCGAATCGTCGCTCTCCTCCGACGCCTGTGGGGAGGTGGTCACCCCTGCCGCCGGCGTCGGGGACCGCTGCACCGAAGACTTCGACTGCGCTGTCGACCGCACCGTGTGCCTCGGGCCCCAGTGTGGCTCGGTCTGCCTGGCAACCGGGGCCCTCAACCAGCCGTGCTGGAACGGCGCGTGTCACGAAGGCCTCTGGTGCGATGCCCAGGCGCGCATCTGCCGCGCCCCCGCCGCGCTCGGAGAGGCCTGCGACGACGCGAGCTTCAACAGCCCGCAGTGCGAGGAGGGGACCCGCTGCGACGGCACCACCTGCGTGGCGCTGCCGGGAGCGGGCGACGCGTGCGCCACCGGCTTCCGCCACCCCTGCGCGCCCGGGAACTTCTGCTACGAGCAAGCGCTTTGCCTGCCCTACCTGGAGCTCGGCGACTCCTGCCCGAACGTGCCCTCCTGTGGTCCTGGGGCCACCTGCAAGGCAGGCAACGACGGCAACGTGTGCGTGGCCCGGGAGGTGGAGGGCGGAAGCTGCTCGGTCAACAACGACTGCGCGCAGGACCTGCTGTGCCGGATGGGCGCCTGCGCCCCGCAGTCGGAGGAGGGCGAACCTTGCACGTTGCAGGGCCACTGCGTCTCCGGGCTCTCCTGTGACGCCCTCACCCGCACCTGTGAGCGGCCCGCCAGCGTGGAGGCCGGCGAGTCCTGCACCGGCTTCACCCGGGTCTGCCAGTACGACGCGTTCTGCGACGGCGTGGAGCCCGGCGAGGGCACCGCCCCCGGGACCGCCGGGACCTGCACCCTGCGCACGGAGGGCAGCCCCTGTTCGGACCACTACGAGTGCCGCGCGCTGCCCGGCTACTGCGATGGAGACGGCACCTGCCAGCCCGCGGGTGACGGCACGCCCTGCGCCAGCACCTCCCACTGCCTGCCCGGGGATCATTGCGACGAGACGGGCGCCTGCGCGCCGAGGCTGCCGGCAGGCAGCACCTGCTCCTACGACGTCGAGTGCCAGTCTCCGCATCGCTGTCTCGGCGTCTCCCCGACCACCGGGGAGGGGACGTGCGAAATGCCCGGGGGCGAAGGCGCGCCCTGCCTGGTGACGGACAACACCGAATGCAAGTTCCCGTACGTCTGCGTGAGCGGCTTCTGCACGCGGGCGATGGGCGTGGGCCAGCCCTGCTTCGAGGGGCGGTGTGTGGACGCGGCGTGCCAGCGCGCGCGCGGCTCGAGCGAAGGCACCTGCGTGCCGCTGCGCAAGGACGGAGACCTGTGCGACGGGCCCTACGACTGCGAGTCCGGCGCCTGCTTCCAGGACCTCTGCGTCCCGGCCTGCCTGTAGGCAGGCAGGCCCAGGCTGCGCGAAAGCCTACAAAGCGCGCGCGAGCGTGTTATCTGCGCCGCCCGATGCCAAAGCGCGCGGACATTCGGAAGGTTCTGGTCGTTGGTTCCGGGCCCATCGTCATCGGCCAGGCGTGCGAGTTCGACTACTCCGGCACGCAGGCCATCAAGGCGCTGAAGGAGGAGGGCGTCGAGGTCGTCCTCCTCAACAGCAACCCGGCCACCATCATGACGGACCCGGATCTGGCCCACCGGACCTACATCGAGCCGATCACGGTGGAGGCGGCGGAGAAGATCATCGCCCTCGAGAAGCCGGACTCGCTTTTGCCCACCATGGGCGGGCAGACGGCGCTGAACCTCGCCAAGGCGCTGGCGGAGCAGGGGCTGCTCGAGAAGTACGGGGTCCGGCTGATTGGCGCGTCGCTGGAGGCCATCAACAAGGCGGAGGCCCGGCAGCTCTTCAAGGCGGCCATGGAGAAGATCGGCGTGGCGCGGCCGAAGAGCGCCTACGCGTCCCC
>CAZQVZ010000123.1:0-14209 GCA_964596895.1 uncultured Myxococcaceae bacterium | reverse complement strand
AACGGCTCCAATTATCTGGGCGGCGAGACGAAGGTGCTGGGCCCCACCGAGGTCGAGGTCCGCACCTGGATGATCGAGCCCTATCTGCAGGAGTGGCGCGGCATCTCCACCCTGCAGCTCGACTACCGGGTGGGCATCCTCGAAGGGATGATGAACGCGCTGCAGGCGAAGAATCCGCGGGTGACGCTCGAGGAGAAGAGCTTCGACACGCAGAGCGCCCGCTACCGGGTCCGCTGGGAGCCCTGAGCGGTGCCCCTGTCTCTGCGTACGCGCGTGGCCAGATCTGACGGGACGCGGAAGACGAAGCGCCGGCCCTCACGCTGCTGCTCCAGATAGCCCCGCTGCGCGAGCCCCAGCAGGTCCGCTCGGCCCGTCGCGTAGGCGACACCGTACTCCCGGACGTAGCCTTCGATGGAGTAGATCCCCCCCGGATGTCTCATCGCGTGCGCGAGCAGCAGTTGCTGCCGCCGGTTCAGCTCCTCGGCGCCGCGCAGCAGCCGGTCCGCTTCGACGACCTCCCGGGCCTTTCGCTTCAAGTAGGCGTGGAGGTCTTCAATGGCCTCCTGGAGCACCTCCAACTGGTGGAGCACGAAGTAGGTTGCGTCGCCGGGGTCGGTCTCGGTGTGAAGGAACGCGCGCGCGTACTGCGCCGGCGCCTTCTGAATGATGCGCGAGATGGAGAGGAACTCCGTCAGCCAGTACCCGTGCCGCAGCATCCCCCAGTAGAAGAGAGCGCGCGCAGTGCGGCCGTTCCCGTCCACGAACGGATGGTCGTACGCGAGGCCGAAGTGCAGCAGGATGGCCCGGACGACGGGATGAATGAAGGTGTCGTCCGCGGACGCGTTGGCGAAGGCGCACAGCCGCTGCATCCGCATCGTCAGCTCTTCGGCTGGCGGCGGTAGATGGAGGAGGGTGCCGTCGGCGTTGTCGGTCACGGCGACGGTTTCGTCCGGGCGGCGGAACCGACCTGCCTCGTCCGGAATATCCAGCGTTCCTGCGGTGAGCACTTCGTGCAGCTCGAGGATGAAGGGGACGGATAGCTCACGGTCCCGGTTCCGCCTCACCAGCTCCATGGCAGCGAAGTTGTTGGCGATCATTCGTTCGTCGCGGCTTCGTGGCTTGCGGCCGCTGAGGAGCATCTCCTTCGCCACTTTCCGAGTCGCCGAAGCACCTTCGAGCTGGCTGGAGGTGATGGCCTCCTCCGCGAGCGACCGGATGATGTAGCGATCGCGGGTTTCCGGGTTCGCAACGGCAGGATCTTCGAGCGTCAGCTTGTTGCCCAGGTCCCGGTCGATGCCGTGGAGCAGCCGCTGCACGCTGTCACTGAGCGAGTAGCTCCATGGCAGACCCATCTTGTCGCGCAGCGGCAGCTCCCGCCTGGTGGCTGAGCGGCCGAGCGCCATCCTCAGCCACCATTCGTGGAGGCTCAGGCCCAGCGGAGCCTTTCGACGGCGCAGCTGGTCCCAGTGGAGGTACACCCCGTCCGCTTCCGGACGAAGAGGCGGCGCGTAGACGGTGGCCACACGTTCAGGTGGGACGGCGCGGAGCAGGTCCGCGAGCGGAGGAGGCGACTCCGGCAACCGCATGCAGGGCTCCTATCAAGGAACTATCAGGAACTATCAACTTGATAGGTCCGCGCCCTACTATCAACGAAGTATCAACAACTATCAAATTGATAGTTCAGTCCTTCTTCCCCTCCCCGAGCAGCGCAGCGAGCTGGGGCATCTGTCCCGAAGACAGCCGGCGCACGCTGGAGAGGTGGTGCAGGAGCAGGTCGCGGTTGTCGGCCACCGACAGGTTCTGCAGCTCCAGCGCGCCAATGCGGTCCTCCGGCGTGAACGCGGGCTCCTCCACCTTCTCCATGGAGAGCTTGTCCGGGCCGTAGCTCATGTGCTCCGCCTGGGTGGCGACCAGCGTGTAGTCCTCGCCGCGGCGCAGCTCCACGGTCACGCTTCCGGTCACCGACGGGGCGATCCACTTCGTCAGCCCCTCGCGGAGCAGGAGCGCCTCGGGGTCGAACCACTTGCCCTCGTACAGAAGCCGCCCGAGCCTGCGTCCGAGCGTGAAGTATTGGTCCAGGGTGTTCTCGTTGTGGATGGCGGAGAGCAGCCGCTCGTACACGAGGTGCAGGAGCGCCATGCCCGGGGCCTCGTAGATGCCGCGGCTCTTGGCGTCGATGACGCGGTTTTCGATCTGGTCGCTCATCCCCAGCCCGTGGCGCCCGCCAATGCGGTTGCACTCCACGAACAGCTCGAACAGCGACGAGAAGCGCTGGCCGTTGAGGGTGGCCGGCAGCCCCTGCTCGAAGCCGATGGTGACCTCCTCCGGCTCGATGGCCACGTCCTTCTTCCAGAAGGCCACGCCCATGATCGGCTCGACGATCCGGATGCCGGTGTCCAGCTTCTCGAGATCTTTGGCCTCATGCGTGGCGCCGAGCACGTTGGCGTCGGTGGAGTACGCCTTCTCCACGCCCATCCGGTACGGCTTGCCGATGCGCTCCAGGTACTCGCTCATCTCCTTGCGCCCGCCGAACGCCGAAACGAACGCGTCATCCAGCCACGGCTTGTAGATGCGCAGCCTGGGGTTCACCAAAAGCCCGTAGCGGTAGAAGCGCTGGATGTCGTTGCCCTTGTGCGTGGACCCGTCCCCGAAGACGTGCACGTCGTCTTCGCGCATGGCCTGCACGATGGCCGTCGTCGTGACCGCGCGGCCCAGAGGCGTGGTGTTGAAGTACTTCCGCCCGCCCGAAGACAGGTGGAACGCGCCGCACTGGATGGCGACCATTCCCTCGCGCACCAGCAGCTCCCGGCAGTCGATGAGCCTGGCCGCCACCGCCCCGTGCTCATGGGCGATGGGCGGGATGTCCGCGGGGTTCTTTTCGTCCGGCTGGGCGAGGTCCGCGGTGTACGCGTGGACCTTCATGCCCTTTTCGGCGAGCCACGCGACGGCGGCGCGGGTGTCGAGGCCCCCGCTGAACGCGATGCCCAGGTGGGTGCCCTGCTCGGGGAGGGTGCGGTAGATGCGGCTCATGGCGGCGCCACGTATCAACGTCCGGGCCGCTGCACCAGCGCCCTCATGACCTCCAGCAGCCGGTCCACCTCCTCCGGCGAGTTCAGGTACCCGGGCGTGGCCCGCACCGCCTCCCGGCCATACGGCGCCTGCGTCACCACGAAGCGCCGCCCGCGCAGGTGGGAGACCACCGACGCGGAAGACCGCCCCTCCACCTCGAAGGCGACGATGCCGGCGGAGCGCTCGGGCGCGCGCGGCGTGAGCACCCGCACACCCTCCAGCGCTGCGAGCCCCTCCTTGAGCTGCGCGCACAGCGCCCGAATCCGCGCGGTGATGCGCGCTTGCCCCACCGCCTTCTGGAACCGGAAGGCGTCCGCCAGCGCCCATCGGTGCTCGAAGGCGTGGAAGCCCCCGGGCGTCACCTCCAACCCCGGCGTGGTGCGCACGCCGAAGGGCGGCACGGTGGCGGACAGGTGCTCCCAGTGCTTCGCCTGCGCTGCGTAGAGCACCCCGGTGCCGCGCGGGCCGTACAGCCACTTGTGACAGCCGGCCGCGAAGAAGTGGCAGCCCAGGTCTCCGAGCGTCACGTCCTCCACGCCGAAGCCGTGCACGCCGTCCACCCCCAGGAGGATCTCCCGGCCCACCTTGCGAGAGTGCTCCGCCAGCGCCTCGGCCAGCGCGCGCACCGGCAGCTTCACGCCCGTGTCCGAGTGCACCCACGTCAGCGCCACCACCCGGGTCTGCGGCGTCACCGCGCCGAGCAGGCGCTCCACCATCACCTCTTCATCCGGCGCCGCCGGGTCGCCGAACAGGCGCACGGTGTTCCGGGTGAGCGCCTCCCGCGAGGCCTTGAGGTCCAAAGACCGCCAGGTGGAGTAGTAGCCGCCCTCTTCGGTGAGGACCTCGTCCCCCGAAGCCAGGTGCAGCCCGTTGTAGAGGACGGCCAACGCTTCGGTGGTGCTGCCGGTGAGCGCCACGTTGTCCGGGCTCGCGCCAAAGAAGTCCGCCGCCTCGTCGATGACCTCCAGCAGCGCGCGGGCGTTGGTCTCGATCAGGTGGCCGGCGGGGTCCTGGTCCAGCGCGTCCCGGTGCCGGGCGATGGCGGCCCGCACCGGCTCCGGGTGGGAGGCGATGAACATGGACGAGAGGTGGACCCATGAAGGGTCCAGCCGGAACTGCGCCCGCACGTCTCCCCAGCTGTCGAAGGAGCTGGGCGTCGTCGCCGCGCCTTCCGCCGCGTCGCTGCGCTTGCAGCCTGCGGCCAGCCCCGTCAGTCCCGCCGCCGCTGCGCCCGCCGACAGGAGGAGGTCGCGCCGCCGGATCACTGCTTGCGGATGACCCACAGGTACAGCTCGGCGCCGGAGACCTCCTGGGTCTCATCCGGCTCCCAGGTCCCCATGTCGAACGAGTGCGACACCACCCGCGCGCCGTGCCGCAGGTCCCGCTGCAGGGTCGGCCGGAGCCGCTCGTTCAACGAGGGCAAGAGGTACAGGGTCACCACGTCCGCGTCCGAGAAGTCGGTCTCGAACAGGTCCGCCTGCCGCACCTCCACCAGGTGCTCGACGTTGTTTGCCCGGACGTTGTCCAGGGCCTCGCGGATGCGCTGCGGATCCACGTCGATGCACACCGACCGCGCGCCGTAGTCCCGCGCCGCCGCCACGGCGATGCGGCCGTCCCCGCAGCCGAGATCGTAGAGCTTCTCGCCCTGCTTCACCTGCGCCATCTGCAGCATCGCCTGCACGCGCTCCTCCGGCGTGGGCACGTAGACGACGTCCGGCGTCTTGGTGGGCGTCCCCTCCAACTCGCCCACCTCCGCCTGCGCCACCGCGGGGGGCACCACGTCAGCCGCCGCCGCCTGCGCGGGGGCCGCCTTGTCCGCCGCCCCTTCGTTCGCGAGCGACTGCGTGCCCGTCCGGGCCGCGCAGCCTGCCCAAAGCCCCACCGCCAGGACCATCCACATCGGCTTCGTCATGACCGCTCCTCTCTTGCTGCTTCGGTTGCTTCGGTGAACGGCAAGCGCCGTCTTCCCTCCAGCCACAGGGGGATTGCGCCCAGGGCCAGGACCCCCACGCCCACCACCGCGCCGATGCGCGTGTAGGCCAAAGACGCGTAGAGCAGCCACGCGCAGGTGGCGCAGAACAGCAGCGGCGTCAGCGGATACAGCGGCACCCGGAAGGGCCTGGGCACATGGGGCGCGCGCCGCCTCAGGACGAGCAGCGCCAGGCCGGTGAGCAGGAAGAAGGCCCAGAAGACCGGCGCGGTGTACTCCACCATGGTCTCGAAGCCGCGGCGGGCCATGCCGCCCACCGCCACCAGGATCAGCGCCAGCGAGCCCTGCACCCACAGCGCCCGCACCGGCGCGTCCGCCCGGGCGTCCCACCTGCCCAGAGGCTTGAACACCCCGAAGTCGCGCCCGAGCGCGTAGCCCGTGCGCGAGCCCATCACCACCGTGGCGTTGGCAGAGGTCACCGCCGCCGCCGCGATGAGCGCGCTCACCAGGGTCATCCCTACAGGTCCCGTCACCCCGCGCATCACGTCCGCGGCCACCGCTTCGCTGGCCCGCAGGCCCTCCAGGCCCAACGCGCGCAGAAAGGCCAGGTTCACCAGCACATAGAGGACGGTGACCGCCGCCACGCCGGCCACCAGCGCCAGCGCCACGCTCTTGCGCCCGCCGCGGATCTCCGACGACAGGTACGAGGCCTCGTTCCAGCCCCCGTAGGTCAGCAGCACGAAGACCATCGCCAACCCGACCCCGATGGTGGCCCCGCCGCCCGGCTCGGCCGAAAGGCCGGCTGCGGCCTGGGGTTCTGCGCCCGTCCCCAGCACCAGCCCCGCGACGGTGATGGCCAGAAGGCCCGTCACCACCACCACCGTGAAGACGTTCTGCAGCCAGGTGCCGAAGCGCAGGCCCATCACGTTGATGAAGGTGAGGGCGAGCACCAGCACGCCCGCGTAGAGCACGTTCGCCCGGGGTCCGAGCGGCAGGACCTGCGCGAGGTAGTCCCCGAACACGAACGCCAACAGGGCCAGCGAGCCGGTGGGGATGACGGTGAGCCGGGCCCAGGCGAAGAGGAACGCCACCTTCTTGCCGAAGGCGCGGTGCAGGAAGTGGTACTCGCCGCCGGCGTCCGGGAACGTGGTGGCCAACTCCGCGTAGCAGAGCGCGCCCACCAGCGAGACCGCCCCGCCCACGGTCCACAACAGGAGCAGCCCGAACGCGTCGTCCGCGCCCTGGGCCACCATCCCGGGCGCGCGGAAGATGCCCGCCCCGACGACGATGCCCACCACCATCCCCACGGCATCCACCACCCTCAAGGTGGCGGCCGGGCGAGCGCCCTGTTGATTCGTCCTCGGCATAGGCGAGCGAGCAGGGTGCACACCTCCCCGGCGCTGCGCATCCCTCCTCGCCCGCCGGTCGGAGGTCCTGCCGCCCAGTGGACGTCCAGGCAGCGGCAAACGTGCGCCGAATCAACGGGAACCGGCTGGAGGCGGCGTATATAAGGACCCGCCCGAGCAGCCAGGGTCCGGAATTCCGTTCAGTGGCTCGCGTTCTACGGGTCCCTTTTCTAATGGGTCAGGCATGAGCAAGAAGAAGCGCGAACAGTCCCCCGAAGGCGCCGCGGCAGCCCCCACCTCGCAGGTCCGGCCGCTGGTGCCGGTGATGCTGATCGGCATCTCGGCCGTGGCCTCGATGCTGGCGCTCTACCAGTGGATGGAACTGCTGGTGGTCCGGGCCGGTGGCACCGCGGCGTGCGCGGTGAACTCGGTGGTGAACTGCCAGAAGGTCTGGGAGGCGCCCCTGGCGTCTGCGGTCCACAATACGCTCGGCGTCCCGGTGGCGGGCATGGGGCTGGTGTGGGCCCTGGCCGCTTTTGGCGGCAGCCTCGTGTTCGCGCACGGGATGCTCGGTGGAAGGTCCACCTCGACGGCGGGCGCAGCGCTGAAGGTCATCGCCTGGGTGGGGCTCATCTCCATCCCCGTGCTGGCCGCGGTGGCGTTCAGCTCCGGCGCGGTGTGCATCCTCTGCCTCGTCACCTACGTGGTGGTGGCGGCCTTCGCGCTGGTGGCGCTGAAGCTGGTGCCCGGCGGCGCGGTGCCGAAGACGGAGCTCAAGGGCGGCGTCAGCTGGGCCGGTGGCCTGGCGTTGGTGGCGTACCTCGTGCTGCTCGGGCCCGGGCTCGCCACCCCGAAGAAGGGCGGGGACGCGGGCGGCGGGACGCTGGGCAACCTGCCCTCCGCGGACCTGAACACGCCGAAGCCGCAGACGCCGCCCACTCCGCAGCAGCCCCAGCAGCCGCAGGCGCCGCTGAGCCCCGAGGACCAGGCGGTGGCGAACTTCCTCGCGCGGCTGTCCCCGCTGGACCAGCAGGTGGTGAGCAACGGGCTCGCCATCTACCAGAACGGCACGGTGCCGGTGGCCTCTCCGCCGAAGGCGCGGCGCATCTTCGGAGCCGAGGACGCCCCCATCAAGGTGGTGGAGTGGGTGGACTTCCGCTGCGGCGCCTGCCGGAACCTCAACGAGACCATGAAGGAGCTCAAGCGGGTGGCGCCGTCTGGCAGCCTCTCGGTGGAGGCGCGCAACTTCCCGCTCGACGCCGAGTGCAACCCCGAGGTCCAGCGCACCGACGGCTCTGGCATCAGCTGCACCGCCGCCAAGGCCTCCATCTGCCTCGAGCCCACGAAGGACTACTGGAAGCTGCGGGACCGGCTGTTCACGCCTGGCATCACCAAGGCGCAGATCATCGAAGTCGCCTCGTCCGGTGAGTTGGGCCGCGCGAAGCTCGAGCAGTGCCTCGCCAGCCCCGAGACCGCGAAGGCGCTGCGCGAGGACATCGAGTACGCCATGGCGTACGACATCCACGGCACGCCCATGCTGGTGGTGAACGGCAAGGAGATCTCCGCGGGCGGGTCGGACGCGTTCCTGTACGCCTTGTCGCTCACCAACGGGAACGCGCAGTCGCCGGCGTTCCGGTCGCTCCCGCCCCCGCGGGCGATGAGCGCCCACGAAGGCCACGGGCACTAGGCTCGGCGCCGCCGGGCTCGGCTGTGGGCTGGAAGGAAGACCTCGAGAAGCTGCGCGGCGCGGTGCCCGAAGGCGAAAGCCCGCGGCTATCCCCGGCGCCGAAGGGGCCCGCCCGCGCCCACGTCCGCTACGAACGCAAGGGCCACGGCGGCAAAGAGGCCACCCGCGTGGAGAAGTTGGAGTTGCCGCTGCCTCAGCGCGAAGAGTGGCTGAAGGCGCTCAAGCAATCCCTGGGCTGCGGCGGACGCGTGGAAGGCGAAGACCTGGTGCTTCAGGGTGACCAACGGGAGCGGCTGCCTCCGCTGCTGGAAGCGCGCGGGGTGCGCAAGGTCACCGTGTCGTAGCGCTGTGGAAGATCTACCGGGCCCTCCGGTGGGCCTGACAAATAGCGGGGGCCCCAGGTTGGTTGCGCACCCGCTCGAGCCCTGGTGCAGCGCCAGCCGTCAGGCCGCCTCCGCACGGTGCAGGGCAGAGGGGGCCTCCGGCTCCCCGGTCGGATGACTGCGGCGCCGCGAAGTCCCGCGCGGCTGGTCAGAGCGACCGCTTCATCTGCGGCGGAGACTGCGACGCGGGCAAGGGGACCGGTCTTAGCGGTCGGATGCGAGCTGGCTCAGCCCAACCGCGCCGCCTGGACCGCGCGGTCCCATTCAGCCACGCGCGGATCGTCCTCGCCCATCATCGCCACAACGTGGCCACGGACCCAATGCACATCGAGGTCCTCGCGGATCTCGAGGAGCTGTTCCAGGTCCAGGAGATCCTTCGGGCGGAAGAACAACAGCTTGAAGACTGCCAGGGCCTCTGCGGAGAGGAACCAGTGCCGCTCACCTTCAAGCGTGACCTCGATGCGAGTTCGCTCGGCTTCTCGGGCAAATGCGATGCTGGCGACGAAGACGTCAATCCGCCACGGTCCGGCCCAGACAACGAACAGGCCCTCCGCTTCGGCGTCGCGTCTGGCCCGGGCGCGGTCGGTTGCCACACCGAGGCCCTCGAGGACGTCCAGTACCGGGTTGAGCTCATCGGCCCCGATGAAGACGTTGAGATCGACGTCTCGCGTTGCGCGAAGGATGCCGGCGACACCGAGCGCCAATGCGCCCCCGAGCGCGTGGCTGATGCCGCGCCTCCTGAGCTCTCCGGCGAGGGCGAGACCTACGTCGAGCGCGGAGCCAAGTTGTGCGAGCGCAGCCACTGCTAGTAGGCCTTCTTCGCTTCAATCCGCAGCCGCCGCAGCGCCTCTCGTGAGCTTTCAGGCAACTTGTCCCGGTGCGCGAGGGCGCTCTGTCGGATCCGGGGATCCATCGCGGCCAGCAGTCGCCCGGCATCTCGGCAAAGCGAGCGCATGATCTCCAGCCGCTCGGACGCGGACATTCGCCGCAGCTGCTCGATCTCCGCGGCGCTCAGTCCGCTTCGCTCGGGACCCCAGCCTGGTACGAAGCTGCTCACGACGGGGAGTATGGGTTCGGGACCCGACCCAGGCAATCGCGTCACCGGACTCGAAGGGGACCTTCACGAGACCGGCACACCGGCCTCCTCGCTTGCTGGGAGCGCCACGATGCTGATTTGACTACCGGCAAGAGGTCGCAGCCGAAGACGAGGCGTTCCTGAACGTCGAACGTCCGCCGCTGCAGCGACTGGGGGCCACGCATCAGGCTTCTGTCACGCGCGCCCAAATGAGCGGTTCACGTGCCCGGGTGTTTCCGGCATGGTTCCCGGAACCTGAGGCGCTTCTTCATCGCCGTATGAGAGGCTCGCTGCAGCGCATCAGGCCCTGTCACAGGCGGCAGCTTCGCTCCCTGGGCAGGGCATTCAATCAACCCATAGACGGATCCGGCCGGCGGCAGTCGTCGGCGCGGCATTCATTCAGCGACACCCATCAACGAGCCAGACACCCAAACCCACCTCTCCACTCTGGAAGCACACACCATGAATCGTCTCATCGAATCCACGCGTCTTCTTGCCATCCTCCTCTGCAGCGCGCTGCTCGCGTCGGCGTGCGGCGGCGGGGAGGAAGAGGAGCCGTCGGAGGAGCTCCCTCCCATCGCGCTGGCCTGCGACCATTTCTCGGAAGACCGCGTCCTGGAAAACGACCCTCAACGCCCCGTGGACTACACCGTCGGCTGTTTCGCCAATGTGCAGGGGGCCCTCCAGATTGAACCGGGCGTGGTCATTGCCTTTGAGAACCACGCGGGCCTGCGCGTCAACCTGGGCGACAAGCTCTTCGAGATCAGGGGCACCGCAGCGGAGCCCGTGGTCCTGACGGGGACGGCGCAGCAGCAGGGACATTGGAGGGGCCTGTTCTTTGCCGAAGCCCACAACACCAGCAACCTCATCGAACACACCACCATCGAATACGCCGGCTCGCAGCCCCTGACCGAAAGCTCGCCCATCTATGAGGGCAGCCTGGCGTTGAGGGGAGTTTCAGGCACGCCGCCACAGGCGCTGACGCTGAGGCACGTGGAGATCAGCAGCGGCGGAAGCGTGGGTCTCGACTTCACCAGAATCCAGCCGAATGCCACGGTGGTGACCTCGAACCTCGTCATCACCGGCAACGCTGGCGTGCCGGTGAAGGTGACCGCGGCCATGGCCCACGTCTTCGACGCCACTTCCTCCTTCGTCGGCAACGAGAGGGATTTCGTGAACGTCGTGGAGGCGCACTACGAGATTGAAGACTCGCGGGTCTGGCACAGCCTGGATGCGCCTTTCCTCGTGGATGGCCGGGTGCACATCAAGGATGGCGGTCACCTCACCATTGAGGCGGGCAGCCAGCTCTACTTCGAGCCGCAGGCGTACCTGCAGCCCTATGACGGTTCGACCGCTGGGGGCAATGAGCTCAGCCTGAAGGTGCTGGGGACGGCGGCCAGTCCGGTGTTGCTTGCGGCGGCCAATGGCACCAACTGGGGAGGCATCCTCATGGGGTTCACCCAGGAGGACAACGTCATCTCCCACGCCATCATCGAGAACGCCAAGGGTGACTTCCTCGTCGGGAATCACACCGACACCGGCGCCATCTACATGCACGCGGGCCCGGTGCTGAGCGTCGACAACACCGTGTTCAGGAACATCCCCAACTGCGCGTTCTACGGCGCCGGCTCAGACCCCTTCGCCAGGCTCACGACCGCAGAGGTCACGTTCGAAAGCGTGGGGCAGGAGTTGTGTGAGCCATAGGGCCAGCCAGGCCGGATGATCCCGGGGCATGCGGTCACGCCTGGACCCCATGGTTTCGGCGTGACCCGACACCGGGCGCCGTCTGCGGCGTCCGGTGCCCGCCCCCCTTCCTCCCAGGGGCAGACCCTGCCGCACCGGGCGGACCGTCACGCGGGCCGCTTCGCCTGATGGCCGCGCTGGCGCTCTGCCGCGCTGCCGAGTTGTCACGACGAAATCCTTGAATCAGGGCGGGCGCCGCTCCAGGATTCGCGCGCGCACGACGGTGCGTCACAGGGGCGCCTGCAACGGGCGTTCGACAGGGGGATTCACATGAACGTGTTCGACTCGCATGGGCGGACGGCAGTCCTCTTCGCCGCGGTGATGCTGCTCTCCGCGGCCGCCTGCACCGCGCAACCCGAAGACGAAGCTGCAGGAGGGATCGCCGCGCAGGCGGTCTCTTCGCAGGCGCCTGGGGGGTTCACCGTGTTCGCTGCCGGTCTCGACAACCCGCGCGGACTTCACTTCGGCAAGGACCAGAAGCTCTACGTGGTCGAGGCCGGCGTCGGCGGGCCCAACAGCACCGTGGGGCTCTGTCCGCAGTTCGCGCCGCCCCTTGGACCGACGACGTCCGGTCACTCGGCGCGCATCACGCGGCTCGGGCCGCAGGGACAAGAGCAGACCTGGCATTCGGGCCTCTTCTCCTTTGCCCAGGCGCCGGCGTCAGGCATGGAGATCAACGGCATGAACGACCTCGCCTTCGACGGTCCGGACGTGCTCGCGCTGGTGCTCGGCGGGTGCCACACCGGATCGCTCACGCAGCAGTCGGAGGTCCTGCGCCTTCGGCCGAACGGCTCGAGCGCGCGCGTCGTGAACCTCTCGCAGTGGTACCGCAGCACGCTGCCCGCGGTGCAGGACGACGTCGGCTTCAATCCCGACGGCGTGCCCTACCGGATCCTCCGCGACGGCGCGCACTACTACATCGCCGAGGCGAACCACTCGGTGCTCGACCGCCTGAACCCGAACGGCACCCTCACGCGCATCGCGGACTTCTCTGCGCTCTTTCCCGGCGGGTTCGAGTTCACGCCCTCCGCGCTCGCGCAGGGGCCTGACGGCGCGTTCTACGTGGGAACCTTCGGCGCGATTCCCTATCCGGAAGGTGGCGCGAAGATCCTCCAGGTCACGCCCACGGGCCAGACGACGATCGTCGCCGAGGGGCTGAACCTCATCCAGGGCCTCGAGTTCGACTGCGCCGGTGACCTCTATGTCCTCGAGGCCGCGACCGCTGGCCTGACGTTCCCCGCCGGCACCGGACGCGTGCTTCGCCGCGAAGGCGACGGCTGGGTGGAGGTCGTCACCGGGCTCACCCGTCCGTCGGCAATGACCTTTGGTCCGGACGGCCGGCTCTACGTCTCAAACAACGGGTTCGGTGTCGGACCCGTGGCCGGACAGGGCGCCGTCGTCATCGCCGACCTCGGACTCGGCAAGCAGCGCTGTCGCTGAGCGACGCTCGCTCGCCCTGGTGACTGACTGTCGGGAAGTCGCCTTGGTGTCGGCTGGTCGCTCCGCACCTGGTGCTGCAGGGGCCGCCGTTCGTTCGTCAATCAACGCCATGCGCGCCGCATCGCCGTAGAGCGTCAGCCGCCCCTGAGCGCCTCCTTCGCCTCCCGTTCCTTCGCCGCGGCCTCGTCCGCCTTCTTCCGGGCCACCTTCGCGCGCGCCTCGGCGGCGACTGCCAGCCGCTCCAGCCTCACCCGCTCGGCGGTGGCCTTCTTCAGCGCCGCCTTCGCCCGCTCCAACGTCCGCGACTTCGCCGCGCGTTGCCGCTTCTCCTCCGCCTCGCGGGCCGCCGCTTCCGCCTTCTTCGCCTGCGCAGGCGGCGCGTCTGCGCCCGCCCCCTCCGGCACCACCCGCAGCGGCGAGACGAACCCGAAGCCTGCAGCGGACAGGTCCTCTTCCAGTTCACCGCGCAGGACGGTCTCGCGCTCTTCGCCGGTGGAGGCGGCGGCGGCCTGCAGGGTCACCCGCACCCGCTCCATCACCGCGGCGCTCTGGGATTCCTTCTCCTGGGAGAGCCGCTGCTTCGCCGCCTGCACCGCGCGGGTGAGCGCCGAGCCCAGCGCCCGCTGCGAGGTGCGAAGGGCATCTGCGCCGGCGCCGCTCACCGCCCGCTTCTGGGCCTTGCGCAGCGCGTCTCCTGCGGCCATCAGCGCCCGGAACGCCGCGTCCTCCTCGCGGGCGAGCGCGTTGACCACCCAGACCGAAGCCGTGGGCTTCTTCGCCTTCGCCAATTCCGCCGCGGCGTCTGCGTGCCCTTCGTCCCGGAGCCTCTTCACCAACGCGCCGCGCGCCTTCACGAACTTCGAAGGCGGCGCGGCGGCGAGCTCTGCGCGGGCGGCCGAAAGCGGGTCCATGACCAAACCCGCGAGCGACTACAGCGCGTCGATGATGGCCTGGCTGAAGTCGTGGGTGTTCGACTTGCCGCCCAGCTCTGCGGTTCGGACCTTGCCCTCGCTGTAGACCTTGAGGATGGCGCGCTCGAGCCTCGCGGCGTCGTCCTTGTGGTTCAGCCACTGCAACATCATCACCGTGGACAACAGCAGCGCGGTGGGGTTCGCCAGGCCCTTGCCGGCGATGTCCGGCGCGGTGCCGTGGACCGCTTCGAAGATGGCGCTCTGCTCACCGATGTTCCCGCCCGGCACCACGCCCAGGCCGCCCACCAGCCCCGCGCACAAGTCCGAGATGATGTCGCCGTACAGGTTCTCCATCACCAGCACGTCGTACTTGTCGGGGTTGCGCACCAACTGCATGGCGAGGTTGTCGACGATGACCTCGTCGTACGTCACCTCCGGGAAGTCCCGCGCCACCCGCCGGCAGCAGTCGAGGAACAGCCCGTCCGACAGCTTCATGATGTTGGCTTTGTGGACCGCGGACACCTTCTTGCGGTCCTGCTTGCGCGCCAGGTCGAACGCGAAGCGGGCAATGCGGGTGGACGCCTTCTCGGTGATGATCTTCAGGCTCTCCACCACCCCCGGCACC
>CAZQVZ010000122.1:0-14368 GCA_964596895.1 uncultured Myxococcaceae bacterium | reverse complement strand
CGCTCACATGAAGGCCAGGCCCACCGCCAGCTCCACCCAGTGCGCGTCGATGCGCAGGCGCGTGTCACGCAGCGGGACGCGCGAGTCCCAGATCCGGACCGGCATCCGGTACGACAAGGACAGCTCCAGCGGCAGCCGGATCCAACCTTCGGGTAGTAGCGAGATGCCCACGTTGGGGCCTGCGCCGACGAAGGGCTCGGCGCGGTCCTGGAAGCCCCCCAGGCCGCCGTAGGCGAAGGGCCCGGCGTTGATGAGGAAGCGCGCGGCGTAGCGCCAGTGGAACATGTAGGAGAACTCGCCGGTGAGCTGCGACTGCTCCCCCTGGCCCAGCCGCGCCAACAGCCCGAAGTGGTAGCTGGTCATCCAGTTCGCGCGCGAGTCGAGCTCCGACAAGAACACCGTCCGTACGCCGACCTGCGGCGGCCCCCCCGCGGCGTCCACCGAGGTGCTGAAGAGGAACGACTGGTACGAGAACGGAGGCGGCGGCGTGGGCAGGGCGCCCCGGGGGATGAGAACGATGTTTCCGGTCTGGCCGTCCGGGTCCGGGCGCGTGGCGGGCGGTGGCTCCCCCGGCGCGGTGATGGGCAGGTGCGCACGGACGAAGTCGTTCCCCGTCCCGGCCCAATGGAGCAGCGACGCCGTGGACGCGGTCAGGAGCGCCGACCGCTGCCGGTAGAGCAGGCAATGGGTGATCCTTTCGGGCGGGGCGTCCGCGAGCGCGTCACAGGCGCTGCCCGGCTGGGGCATCCCCAGCACGAACCCGTCGCCGAAGAGCACCAGTTCGTCCACGCGCGTCGAGGTCGTGAACTGGGCAGGGACGCCGTTCTGGCCGTCTTCGTCGTGTTGGTACCGGCTGCCCTTGAGGTCGTACGCGAGCCGCTGCACCCGGACGTGCCCGCCGCTCAGCCCATCTTGCAGGTAGTGCAGCCCCGCGCCCTCGAAGACCAGGGCCACCAGCGGCGACACCAGGGACTGCGCCAGCGCGTCCCGCTCGGCCGACGCAGGTCCGGACAGGAGGGCAACCTCGGCGCGCACGGGCGCCACCAGCTCCGGCGCCGCGCGCGCGCTCCACTCCAGAACGCGCAGGCGCACCCGCTCCGCGACCAGCGCGCACGCCCGCGTGGCCCGCTCAGCGTCCGGGAGGTCGTCCCAGTCCACGTCTTCGAACGCCGGCAGGCCGTCCGCGAGGTCCTCGAGGAGATCCTCGTCCGCGCCGAGCACGTCTTCGCAGCGCGCGGCCGCGAGGTCTCGCGAGGTGGCATGGAAGCCCGTCCAGTTGCGGTACGCCTCCTTCCCGAAGTGGCCGTGGTTGTGGAGCACCAGGTCCAGGTACTGCGGGTTGTCGAAGCTGTAGGCGCCCGCCGGGTCCTGGACCACGCGCTGCACCGGCGCCCGGGCGGAAGGCGCGGCCGGGGGCGCAGGCCAGGCCGGATTCCAGACCGGCTCGCCCGCCAGCGCCTCCCAGTGCAGCGGCCCCTTCGTCTCGCAGCCGTCTTCGGCCACGTCGCTGATGACTCCGCCTGCGTCGCCTGTGCGCACGAGCCACCGCAACGTGCGGGTCGTCAGCCCCTCTCGCGCCGCCTGCGGCACGCCCTTGACCGCCCCATAGGCGGCGAGGTGATCCGGCAGCGCGGAGAAGTCTCCCAGGGTGATGGCGTAGTCGCCGCTCTGGTGCGGCGGCTTCGCGAGCCGGTTGAGGCTGCCTTCGAGCTGCTTGTAGCCGTCCACGCAGTACGGCCGCGTCCAGGCCTCCGGGCAGGTCAACGACAGCGCCAGGTAACGCGAAGGGAGCGACGCGTCCCCGGAACGCAGCCTCGAGCCCAGGACCTCCTGCGCCATCCGGCAGGCGCGGTCGGTGACGAAGCTGTGCTCCACGAAGTCGAAGCCAAAGGCGCGCGTGGGCACGCCGGCGACGAAGGCAGAGATGACCAGGGCTTCTACCCAACGGCGTGACATGGACCGGGAGGCGTAGCGTCCGCGCGCGCAAATGACCAGCAGCGTGAGCGGCGCGAAAGAGGGCAGGATGGGCCGCGCGCATGAGCAGCAGGAATCCCCCGTCCACCGCGGACGCAGCAGAGGCCCTCCTGGGCGGGCTCCTCCACGACGTGGATCTCCCAGGCGCTCTCGCCTGCGTGCCCGGGCTCGCGGACACGGACGGCACCGCCGAAGAGAAGGCCCACTGGACCGCGGAGGTTCAGACCCTGGCGGCGACGGCCCTTCCGGACCTGGGCGCAATGACACAGGCCGCGCGCGAACTTCTGACGGTGGCGCTGCCCACGCACGCCTTCGAAGCCGCGACGCTCGCCACCAACGCCTTCATTTGCGCGGGGCGGTATCAGGAGGCGCTGGCGACGCAGGCGTGGGCCGAAGCGCGTGCAGGAGGCGAGCCCCAGGATGACGAAGGGCAGGGCGCGCTCCTCCAGATCAACCTCGCCGAAGCGGACTACAACCTCGGCGGGTGGGACGCAGCGTGGCGCAGGCTCGAGGCGCTGGACGAAGCGTCGTTCGAAGACGTGCCGCTCCTTCTGGGGGGGCTGCGCTGCCAGCGCGCGTGGATAGCGGCGGCACGTGCGGAACCAGCGCCCGTTCACCTCTACCTCGACACCTTCGATCCGGACTGGCTGCCACGCCTGTTCCGCGCGGAGCTCTACTACTGCAAGGTCGCCTGCCACCTGTTCCTGGGGGACCGAGCCCGCGCGGCAGACGCGCTGGAGCAGGGGCTGGCCTGGGCCGTGCGCGCGTCCAGCAGACGCAATGGCCGCTTCCTGAAGGCCCAGCTTCTCGCGCAGAGGGGCGAGCGCGCTGCGGCGAGCGCGGAGTACGCCGCCGCCGCGGAGGACCCCTACAAAGGCCAGGGCGCCGGCGCGCTCCTCGCATGGGGCGAGCTGCTCGCCCACACGCTGCAGCAGCCCCAGCCCGCACGGGCGGCTTGGAGGCTCGCCGTGGAGCGAGACCCCGAGAGCGCCGCCGCGCGCGAAGCCGCAGCGCGTCTTCAGCCTGGCTAGTTCAGGTACTGCGGCAGCTGCGGCTCGATGATGGGCCGCGCCAGCTGCACGCAGCCATCGATGCGCCAGCTCGCGTCCGGCTGGCGGTCCATGACGAAGACGACGCTCGCCTGCGGCACGTCATCCTCGAGGAAGGTGACCTGCTGCATCCAGCGCCCGCGCACCAGCTTCAAGGCGCCGAACTGCGTGTGTCGCGGGTGGACGAGCTGCGGAAACCCCTCCTGGACGATCTCCAGGAAACGCTCGCCGGTGCCAAACCGCTGCCGCTCCGGAGAGGAGTACGACAGCGCACGGGCGCCATCCCTACTGCGCAGGGCATCCAGCTGCGCGCAGATCACCCGGCGGATGGCGCTTCTGTCCCAATCCGTGAGGTTCATCGACAGCCCTCCTTCTGGCGCCCGCGAGGGGGCCGTTACAGGTGGATGCTTCGACGACTCAACGCAACGACGACGTAACCAACCTAAGCCCTGCGCATTCCCGCCGCCACTCCCCGTCGAGGCAGACGGCCGACGCTCAACCGTGTTCACCTGGCTGGAGACTGCCGGACGAGGACTGCCCCAGTGCCTGTGTCCGCGTGCGCACGCCTGCACCTGTGCCTGTGGGTCGTGGGGCTCCTGGGGGCGGCCCTACAGGCGAGTCGGCCCTGAAAGAGGCCGCGGGGCGCCCTCTGCAGAATTTTCGCCTCCGCTTGGTGGGACAGGTGCGCCTGTGGTAGGCAGGCGCACGTATGACGCGTATCAATCAAGCGCTCGTCCCTTTTGTCGCCGCTGGGCTGCTCGTTGGTTATGCCGCCCCGGCGCGTGCCTACTACCTGTGGCCGGGAGATCTCTCTACGACCAGCACCACGGTCGTCGGAGCCATCGGCGCCGTCGTCTTCCTCATGCTCGGCAAGGACGGCAAGGCAGAGGACGCGGACCCCGAGGCGGACACCACCAAGGCGACGCACCTGTACCTGCGGGACAACCACCTGCAGCTCGTCCAGGACCTCGGCCGCGGTGAAGGGCCGGTGCTGACGGAGCTGGCCAGCGCCGCGGGCATCGGCGAGGAGAACCGGGAGCGCTTCGGCCGCGCCATGCAGGCCCACGCGGCCGAGCTCATCGAGCTGTCGGCGCCGGAGCGGCTGGACGGTCACCGCACCCTGAAGTTCGTGGAGCGGTACCTGCAGATCGCCGGCGCAGACGGGGTCCTCGCGGGTGACCTGCTCGCGCTGAAGGGCTAGGAGCCGCGCCTGTTCCTCCCGGTTTTGCTGGTGCTCTGTGCGGCGGGCGCCCCTGCCGCGCAGCCGCAACGCGCGCCGGCTGACTTCCTCTCGCAGCACCACGTCCAGCTCGCTCCAGACGCCGCCGCCTGGTCACCAGGCGAACTTCAGGCGCTGGCTGACGGGCTGCGCGCAATCCCCGAACCCCTGCGGGCCTTTCCCGGCGGACCGCTCACCTTCGAGCGGGTGCAAACCCCTGCGCCCTTCGGGATGGGGGACGGGTCGCGGGCGCTTCCAGAGTGGAAGTCGCGCAAGCACCAGACCTTCTACCTGTACGACTTCACCGAGCCCGACGCAGAGGACCGCGCCCGCTTCCGGACCCAGGCGCTGACGCCGGAGGAGCGGGAGACCCTGTGGCGCCGCCGGGCGGTGGTGCACGCGGTCTTCCAGCGCTGGGACGACCACAAGCGCTTCAGCATGCGGGATGGCTGGCGGGTCATCTCCGGCTGGACGTCCGGGCTGTTTGGCGTCACCCGCAAGCCGCTCAACCTCTATGGCTGGGCCTACAGCCGCGAGCGGGGCCGCGCAGGCCCCGGCCAGGACTTCGTCACCTCCGCAGAAGAGCTGTTCGTGGACCCTTCACACCTGCGCGAAGACGCCGTGCCGGTGGATGACTCGGTGCGCTGCCAGGAGATGACCCGCGCACGGTTCTTCGAGAAGGTCCTGGGGGAGCTCGGCGCACAGCTTCCGCCCCGCGGCCCCTGCCCGCTCTTCGACGCCTGGGCGGAGCCGGAGGACCTCGAGCGGTTCGACATCCTGCTCGCCGAACCGTCGTCGGTGCACCCGGAGTCGGTCTTCGGCCACGCGCTGATGCAGCCCATGCGCAAGAAGCCGCGGCCACCGTCGAAGCAGGAGGTCTTCGAGATCGCCGCGGTGGTGGACGGGAACGACGGGCTGCCGGCCTTCATCATCAAGGGCACCACCGGCGGCTACCTCTCCACCTTCGGCCGCACCACCATGGGGCACCTGCGCCAGCGCTACCTGGAGCTGGACCAGCGCACCATGCGCCGCTTCCAGCTCCACCTCACGCCGGAGGAGCGGGTGCAGGTCCTCGAGCGGATGTGGGAGCTCGAGCGGCGCGGCTACCTGCCGTACTACTTCATCTCCGACAACTGCGCCTCCTTGCTGCTGTTCCTGCTCGGGCCCGCCATTGGCGCGGAGGCGGCGGCGTTCCGCTACCCGTGGGCCATGCCCACCGTGGTGCTCGACGAGCTGGCCCGGACGAAGCGAACGGTGACCTTCGCAGACGGCACGAAGGTGCAGGTGCCGCTTTTGACGCTGGAGCCCACCCACGAGCTGGCGGACATCGAGAAGGCCTTCGCCGCGGACCGCGCGCGGCCGAAGACCCTGCGGGCGCTGCGCCGGGCCCTGGGAGCGGAGGACCGGGACGCGCTCGAGGCCTGGATGACGGGCGTGATGGCGAAGGCGCCGGCCACCCGCATGGAGACGTACGAGCAGACCTCCGCGCTCATCGAAGGCGCGCTGGCGCGCGCGGCGCCCGAGGCGCGCGCGGCGCAACAGGCCCTGTGGGCAAGGCTCCTGGATGAGCAGCTCGCCATGGAGCGCTACGCGTCCGACCGCGCCCGGCGGCAGGCAGCCGCCGTGGACGACGCGCGGATCATCCGGGAAGAGGTGAAGCCGCCGTCCGCGCAGGACCTGCTGCAGTTCCGCCAGCAGCTCTTCCGCCGTGAAGAGCCGGAGCGGCCCAGGCTGGAGCTGCGCCAGACCATCGAGCTGGAGTGGCTGTGGTCCACCGCGCCGCGCCGTCCGCCCACGCGGCGGGAGGAGGAGACCCTGGCGCGGGCCTCGGTGACGCACGACGCGTTCCGGATCCTCGCCACCGCCGCCGCCTCCCTGCGCGCCGGCGGGACCGTCCCCATGACGCCGCCGCCTCCGCCGCCGGACCGGGAGGCGCACATGCGCGGGCAGGGCAAACCCGGCACCCGCGGCTCCGGCCACGCCCGGCTGGTGCTGCAGCCCACCGCCACCGCCACTGCCTCCGGCTCCCCGGCCGGCCCGGACGCGAAGGTCAGCCCCGGCCTGCGGCTGCGGCTGGCGTTTCTGGGAGAGCACCTGGGTGACCAGCGGGACCGCGGCTTCGGCCCGCGCACCGAGGTCCGCGCGTTCGACTTCTCCGGCATCCTCGAATGGAACGACCAGGGCATCTACCGGCCCTGGGCGGACGTGGTCCTCTTCTCCTTCCGCACCACCACCCGCGAACCGGTGCTGATGCGGCGAAGCCTCCTGGACGCCATCGGCCGGGGGGGCGGGCTCGAGTACCGAAGGCGCCTGCACGGGCTGTGGCGGGACGTCATCGACGTCCACAGCGAGGCCATCATCCCCCTTTTGCGCCTGGACGGCACGGACGGGAAGCTGTGGGCGCTGGGCGTGGGCGGCACCGGCCAGTGGCGCTTCCACCGCGGGGAGCGTGGCTTCGGGGTGGGCCCCCGGCTGCAGTGGCTGAGCCGGATGCCGCTGGGCCGCCGCGGCGGCACCTCACTTCGGCTCGAGGCGAGCTACGCGCCGCTGTGGAGCCTGCACCATCCGCTGGAGCACCAGGCGGTAGGGAAGCTGCGGATGGAGGTGCCCGCCCGGTTCGCGGGCGTGGACTTCCTCTTCGCGCCCACTGCAGGGATGGAGGTGGATCACCGCGCGGGAGCTTCGCGGGTCCGGGGCACCTTCGGCTTCGGCTTCGAGTCCCTGTAGAGGGGACCTCAGGCCTGCAGGGAGTCCAGGATGAGGGACAAGGACGCGTCCGCGCCCTCCTTGGGCAGGTAGTAGCAGGACTCTGCGCCCAGGGTTTCGCCCAGCTCCTCCACGCCCGCGGACGTCAGGAGGACCACGCGCGGGGGCGGGCTGGGCAGGTGGCGCAGCACCTCGCGTCCGTCCAGGCCGGGCATGTTCAGGTCCAGGAGGATGATCGGGAAGGACTCTTCGGCCATCAGGGCCAGCGCCTGCGCGCCGTCCTGCGCCTCCACGGCCTCGTAGCCCAGGTCCTCCACACACATGCGGAGGAACCCTCGCCAGTCCGCGTCGTCGTCCACGATCAGGATTCGAGCCATCAAGCGGCCCAACGGATCCCTCAGGACGTTCGTTCCGCCGCCGGACAGGGCCGCTCGCACTGCGGAGGAGCGGCGGGGCGCTTCACGCGGAGGCGCCCTGGCCCTTGTGCTTCGGCCGCTCCGCGGGGAGCTGCGGCCGGTGGGCGGGCAGGCGCACGGTGACGGTGGTGCCGCCGCCGAGCGTGCTTTCGATGCCAATCTGCCCCCGGTGCTGCACCACGATGCGCCGGCACAAGGCCAGCCCCAGCCCCGTCCCGTCTCCAGAGAGCCGCGTCGTATAGAACGGCTCGAAGGCGCGCTTGAGCGTCTCGGGGGCCATGCCGCACCCGTCGTCACAGATGCGCACCACGACCTCCTCGCCCTCCGAGCGGCTCGAGACGCGGATGGTCCCCTTGTCCCCCAGGGCGCGCAGCGCGTTGTCGATGAGGTTGATCCACACCTGGGTCAGAGAGCCCGGCTCGCCGCTCACCGGCTCCTGCGCGAGGTGCTCATGGGCGATGCTCACGGTGGGCGGGAGCTTCCAGGACAGGGTGCGCTGCGCCGCCTGCAAGGTGGCCCCCACGTCGAAGGCGACCCACCCCGGATCGGTGCGGACCATGGCCAGGAGGGACTCTGCGAGGTGCCGGATGCGATGCACCGACTCGTCCACCACCTCCAGCATCGCCAGCGCCAGCTCCGGATCCGGCCGCTCGCTCATCGATTCGCGCAGTGGCGCGAGCGCGTTGATGAGCCCGTTGAGCGGGTTTCTGACCTCGTGGGCGAACCCGGAGGTGATGAGGCTGGTGGCCGCGAGCCGCTCCGTCTGGGCGATGCGCGCGGTGGCGTCCCGGAGGCGCAGCTGCGTGTCCACCCGGGCCAGGAGCTCCCTGGGTGAGAAGGGCTTCGAGATGTAGTCGCTGGCGCCCACCTGAAGGCCCTCCACCCGCGCGTCGAGCTCATGCCGCGCCGTCAGGAGGATGACCGGGATCTCGGCGGTGTCTCCGTTCTGGTGGAGCTGCTGCAGGAGCGTCAGGCCGCTCATCACCGGCATCATCACGTCGGAGATGATGAGCGCGGGCCGCCCGGCGCGGGCGAGCTCCAGCCCTTCGGCGCCGTTGGGGGCCTGCAGCACCTGGTAGTGGGGCTGCAGGAGCAGGCAGAGGTACTCGCGGATCTCCGGGTCGTCTTCGACCACGAGGACGGTGGGCGCGCCGTCAGCGAGCGGCTGCTGCTGCTGCGGCAAGGGCGGCCGCGCGCTGGGCGCCGGGAGCCGGAAGGGCGGGGTGGCCCTGGGCGGCAGGAGCGGCTCGCGCATCCGGCGCTCGGCCACCACCGGGACGTCCTCGCTGCGGCGGTCGCGCAGGGACTCCTTCACGTGGGCGGTCCCGCGCGGGAGGCTCACCTTGAAGACCGAGCCCTTGCCGCTCACCGACGTCACGTCCACCGTCCCCTCGTGCAGCTCCACGGTCTCGCGCGCGAGGGCGAGCCCGATGCCGGTGCCGCCCAGCCGCCGCGTCCCCTCCGAGTCCGCCTGGGCGAAGCGCTGGAAGAGCTTGGGGAGGTCCGCGGCGTCGATGCCCATGCCGGTGTCCGCCACCTCCACGTGCACGAAGAACGCGTCCTGCCGCACTCGGACGGTGACCTCGCCATGGGAGGTGAACTTGAGCGCGTTGGCGATGAGGTTCTGGAAGACCGCGTCCAGCTTGTCCGGATCCGCGTGGATGTCCTCCACCTGGGCTGCGTCGAGCTGGAGCTGCAGCCCCTTCTTCTCCGCGAGCACACGGAAGGGGATGAGGACGGCCTCCAGGAACGGGACCAGCGCCACCTGCGAGTAGCGCAGGCGCATCTTCCCGGCTTCCACCTTGGCCAGATCCAGCAGGTCATTGATGAGCCGGAGCAGGCGGTTGGCGCTTCGCTGCATCCGGTCCAGGTGCTGGGCCGACGAGGGCGGCAGCGTGTGCGCCTGCAGGGACTCGAGGGTCAGGAGGATCAAGGTCAAAGGCGTGCGCAGCTCGTGGCTGACGTTGTCGAAGAACTCGGTCTTCAGCCGCAGGGCCTCGCGTTCGCGGGAGAGCGAGCCCTGCAGCTCCTGCATGGCTGCGTTCAGCTCGGTGGTCCGCTGGTCCACCTTCAAGGAGAGCTGGTCCCGGTATTCGCCCAGGAGCGTGAATGACCGCGCGTTGCCCACCGCGATGCTGATCCACGGGACGAGGTCGTCGAGCAGCACCATCTGCCCCGGGGGCGGCGTGGTCGGGCTCCGGACCTCGAGGCGGCCCACCGTCTCATCCCCGGAGAGGAGGATGCGGGTGCCGCGGAGGACGCCGGTCTCGCTGCCGATCTGGCACAGGAGGTTCTCCCGCGCGCCGGTCTCGTCGTTGACGTAGACCGTCATCCCCAGCTCCGGCAGCGCCTCGCGCAACACGCCGCTCATGGCGCTGGCGAGCCCGCTCAGCCGGGTGTGCTGCGCGAGCTCCCGGCCGAGCCGGTTCACCACCTGCAGCCGTTCGCTCTGCGCGGCGAGCACGGTCCGCGCCTCGGACAGCTCCGCGTACCGCGCCTGCAAGGACTCCAGGGACTCCTTCAGCTCTCCTGCCACTGCGTGGGCGCTGAAGGGCAAGAGGACCGCGCGCTTGATCTTCGGCACCCAGCCGCCGCCCAGCGGCACGGTGACGTCGAAGCGCGCGCCGCTGGGCAGCAGGGACATCTTCACGTCCGCGGGCCCCAGCCCCAGCGCCCGCGGCATCCCGCGGAAGTTGCCCGCCGTCACCGGGTAGAACTCCGGGCACGGCTCCCAGCCCTCCTTCAGCTTCAGCTCCAGGCGCAGGTGCGTCGCGTCCAGTTGCTGGTGGGAGTGCTCGAAGACGCCGCCGAAGGACTGATCCCCCGCGCCGGTCTGCTTCTCGAAGACCCACCGGTAGAAGCCCGGGGCGTCGAACAAGAGCCGGGCAATGAGGGACATGGCCCGCATGCCGCGGGAGAGGAAGAAGGCCTCTCCGACCGCGGAGAGCTCCTGCGGCGTCCAGATGGCGCCTGCGTTGCGCATGAACTGGACGAAGACCGCCCAGTCGATGCGGTTCTGCCGCCGCAGGAGGTGCTCCACCGGGACCGGCAAGCCCACGGCGAGCACCGACGGCGGCCGCTTCTCCCGCCGCAGCTGCTGGAAGAACACGTCCAGGACCTGGCAGGAGACCTCGTTCACCGACCCCACCGGAGCGCCATGCCGGACCAGACGACGCCGCTGCCGCCCGTGTACATCCCCACCCACTCACCCGGGTGGAGGAGGCCCTCGCGCTCGGCCATGCCCAGCATGAAGGGGATGTTGCAGGCGCCCAGGCTGGCCGTCCAGGCATAGGAGTCGAATGAACGCGCGTTCGACAGGCCGATGTACCTCTGCGTGGCCTCCCGGAACCAGGCCGTGGACTGGTGCGTGGCGTAGAAGGTGACGTCCTCGTGGCGGACCTTTGCCTGCCCGAGCGCCGCGTCGATGGCAGACTTCGCGAGGTCGGCGATCACCATCAACATCCGGCGAGACTGGCCGCGGTCCACGTACATGTGGATGCCGTCTGCTTCGTAGAATGGCTTGCCCGGGCAGCCGCCCTGCAGGGCCTCGTGGAAGCTGCCGTCGGTGAAGTGGGCGGTCCCGAAGATGCCGCGCGCCTCCGACACCGGGCCCACGAGCGCCGCCGTGGCCCCGTCCCCGAACCACGCCGAGTGCGGGTCCTCCGGCCGCGCGATGTGCAGGAGCGCGCTGGACTGGATGAGCAGCGCGTACTTCGCCCGGCCCTGGCGGATCATCGCCTCCGCCAGCGTGAGCTGCTGCACGAAGGAGTTGCACACCCCGTCGGTGCTCATGGAGAAGCACCGGGTCCCAAGGCCCAGCTCGCGGTGCACCAGCGTGGCGTTGGTGGCGATGAGCTGGTCCGGCAGGGAGCTGTGGATGAGGAGCAGGTCCACCTCCTCCAGGGGCACCCCGGACCGCGCGAGCGCGTCCCTGGCCGCGGCGATCTCCATGTCCGACGGGCGCATCCCCGAAGGCATCACCCGCCGCTCGACGCAGCCCTTGAACGGGTCGTCTGCGTACTTCTGCATCGCCTCGAAGGTTTCGCGGACGCCCTCGGTGGGCGGGTCCACGGACTCCCGCTCTGCGCGGGCGAGGTTTTTGGCCTGCCGGTTCTCCCGCCAGGTGTCGACGATGTGCTCCGGCCACCAGTCGTTCTTGCGCACCTCCTCCGGAAGGAAGATGCCGACGCCCAGGATCCCGACCTGCATGGTGCTCATCCCTAGTTGCTGAAGTTCTTGATCTGCGCGACGCGGCCGTTGACGGGGAAGGACGTGTCCTTGTCCACCTCGAAGTCGAGCACGCAGGGCACATCCCCCGTCAGGTGCTCGCGCGGGACCTGCGCCAGGTCTTCGAGCGTGCGGATGGTGTAGCCGTGGGCGCCCACGCTGCGGGCCAGGGCCGCGAAGTCCACCTGCGTCCCGCCCATGTTCCCGGAGCGGCCGAAGATCCGCTTCAGCCCGCTCTCCACCATCCCCATCCGCGCGTCGTTGAAGATGGCGAAGACCACGCCGATCTTGTCCTGCACGCAGGTGGCGATCTCCAGGCCGGACATCTGGAACCCGTAGTCACCGCAGATGGAGACCACCGGCCGTCTGGGCGCCGCCACCTTCGCGCCAATCGCGCTGCCGATGCCGGAGCCCATGGAGCCGAGCCCGGTGTTCACGATGAAGGCGTCCGGCGCGTCTATCTTCAGGTAGTGCAGCGCGAAGATGGTGTGCTCGCCGATGTCGCTGGTGAAGATGGTGTCCTGCGGCATCGTGTCCTGCAGCGCCTGGATGATCCGCGCCGGACGCAAGGGGACGCTGTCGTCCTGCATGGCCTCGGGCTCGTAGTAGCGGATGCCGCCCGCCAAAGACGCCCGCGAGCGCCGCCGCAGCCGCGAAGCCAGCTCCCGGAGCACCAGGTGGCTCGGCCCGACGATGGGGTAGTCCACCTGGTAGTTCTTGCCGATCTGCGCCGCGTCGATGTCCACCTGGATGAACGCGTCCGTCGCCTGCAAGAGCGGGCTCCAGCTGTTGGTGCCCGTCTCGCCCAGCCCGCAGCCCACGCACAGCAGCGTGTCCAGCCCGCCCTCCAGGTACTCGGTGGCCGAAGGGTGACCGCCGAACCCGAAGACCCCCAGCGAGAGCGGATCCGTCTCGGGGAAGATCCCCTTGGCCTTGGGCGTGGTGGCCACCGGCATCTGCAAGGTGGCGGCGATGACGCCCAGGAGCCTCTGGGCCTCGGGGTGCCGGGCGCCGCTGCCGGCGAGGATCAACCCGCGCCGGGAGCTGCCGAGCGCGTCCGCCGCGCGGGCGATGGTCTCTTCGTCCAACTCGAAGCTGGTGGAGACCCGCGTGGACGAGCGGGTGGGGGTGACCAATTCGTTCGCCACGTCCAGCGGCAAAGAGAGGAACACCGGCCCCTGCCTGCCGGAGAGCGCGGTGCCCAGCGCCCGGCGCACCATGCTGGCGGCGGCCCTGGGGTTGGTGATCTCCGCGCAGAACTTGGTGACGCTGCGGGCCATGCCCAGGACGTCCAGGTTGTAGCGGCTGCCCTCCTGGAGCGCGCCGCGGCCGAAGTTCTTCCGCGGGACCTCGCCGCCAATGGCCACCAGCGGGATCCCGTCTGCCTGCGCGGCAGCCAGGCCGGTCAGGGCGTTGGTGATGCCCGGGCCGGAGGTCATCAGCACCGCCGGCAGGCTCCCGCCGATGCGCGAGTGCCCCATCGCCATGAAGACCGCGCCGGTTTCGTGCCGGGTGTTGATCACCCGGGCGTGCCGGGCGTCAATCAAGGCGTCATACATGGAGGAGATGGCCCCTCCCGGAATCCCGTAATAGGTATCCACTCCGAACTCGGCGAGCGTCTGGATGATCACCTCGGCGACCCGGACGCGGGAGGGCTGCTCTCTCGGCTGCCGCGGGGGCATCGGGAAGAGCTCGGTGACGACTTTGGGTGCTGCCATGAGAGGGGGACTCCAGCGGGGGTGGGAACCGACCGTAATGTTCGGCCGTGGACGGCTCCAGGTTGCAGCTTGTATTCCAATCCCCTACCGCCGCGCCCAACCGACGTAAGAGTCGGAAAAGACTAGCGGTTTTCTGCAGCCCCAGCAATGGCTGGGGTCACCGCGTACCCGGGCCTTCAATCCCTCCAACCGGGGGGACGCGAAGATCTCGCGGGAATCTCTCCCGAATTGCGCAGAAGTCCATCCGCACCCACGGGGGTAGGCCCTGACCCGTCAGGAGGTCGGGAGGTCCCTGCTTCTCGGGTGGCGGACGTCGGTCCCGCGCACCATGTAGATGACCATCTCCGCGAGATTCATGGCGTGGTCGCCTACCCGCTCGAGGTGCTTGGCCACGAACATCAGGCTCATCGCGCGGCGGATGTAGCGGGCGTCCTCGAGCATGAAGGCGAGCAGCTCATTGAAGATCTTGAGGAAGAGGGCATCCACGTGGTCATCGCCCCCCAGGACCTCTTCGGCGCGGCCGGCGTCCGCGGCCACGAAGGCATCGAGCGCCTTCTTCACCTGCCGCTGCGCCAGCTCCGCCAGCCGGGGCAGGTCCTGGTAGTGGGCGAGCGGCGGCGCCTGGGCGAGATCGATGGCCCGCTCGGCGATGTTGACGGCCAGATCGCCAATGCGCTCGAGGTCGGTGACGATCTTGAGGGCGGTGGTGATGAAGCGCAGGTCGGAAGCGGCCGGCTGGCGCAGGGCGAGGATCCGCCGGCACATCTCGTCCACGTCCACCTCGAGCCGGTTGAGCTCGCCGTCCGAGGCCTTGACGGACTCCGCCAGCGCCACGTCCCGGTCGATGAGCGAACGCATGCCGTCGGCGATCTGCCGCTCCACCCGGGCGCCCATGGTCAGGAGCATCTCGCGCAGGTCCCGGAGGTCCTGCTCGAACGCCTTGTCGGAGTGGACGCGGGACGAACCGCTACCCGAACTTTCCGGTGACATAGTCCTCTGTCCGCTTCACGCGGGGGTTGGTGAAGATCTGCAAGGTGGGCCCCACCTCCACCAGCTCAC